>NC_019978.1:2318098-2649255 GCF_000328625.1 Halobacteroides halobius DSM 5150
TCTTCATCTGCTCCTTGTTGAAATTTTAATATAGCAGATGTGACCACAAAGGAAGCTGCAGCACCTACAAGTACTCCAGAAATAATTCCTAAAAAGTTACCTGGAGGTGTTAAAGCAAGATATGCAAATATTGAACCTGGACTAGGACCTGCTACAAGTCCAGCATTGAAAAATTGAAAAGTTGCAATTCCTGACATTCCTCCAGCAATCATCCCTAAAATTGTAAGGGGATTCATTAAAACATATGGGAAATACAGTTCATGAATACCACCGAAAAAGTGAATGATTATAGCACCTGGAGCACTACGCTTAGCATTTCCTTTTCCAAATACAGTGTAAGCCAGCAATAGTCCAAGACCAGGACCAGGGCTAGAAGCTACTGTAAAGTAAATAGATTTACCTAGTTTTGCAGCTTGCTGCATACCTAACGGATAATAAATCCCCTGATCAATTACATTATTTAAGAATAATACTTTAGCTGGTTCATTGATAAGAGATAATAAAGGTAGCATCCCCGTATCTACCAATACTTGAATAGCAGCTTTTAACATATTATTTGCAGCTGAAATAACCGGGCCAATTATAAGGTAGGACAGAATCATTAGTCCAAATCCTAAAATACCAATAGAAAAGTTATTAACTAACATTTCAAATCCTGCAGGAATGTGACCTTCTATAAAGTCATCAAACTTTTTAATGATCAAACCACCTAAAGGACCAACAATCATTGCACCTAAAAACATTGGGATATCTGCACCAACAATTAATCCTATAGCCCCGGCAGCTCCCATTACTCCTCCTCTTTTACCTCCTACCATTTTACCTCCGGTATGAGCTAAAAGCAAAGGTAGTAAATACTTTATTGCTGGGCCAACCAATTTGGCTAGATGCTCATTAGGAAGCCATCCTGTTTTAATAAATAACGCTGTTACAATCCCCCAGGCAATAAAGGCACCTATATTTGGTAACACCATATTAGTTAAAAAACCACCAAAAGCCTGAAGTTTAGCACGAAATGAATTAGTTCCAGATGACGGAGTTTGCATTCCAGTTGGCATATTTGACATAATATTACCTCCTTGTTAAAATACACTATTGTTTGGTATTTTTGATCAAGAACATAATATAATTATAGCCTTATAATATCTTATACTAAAATGTTACTTTACCTTTTAACTTATTATAAACTGAAGTTTGATAAAGCATCTTTATCAATTTTATACAGACAATATTACTCCACTGTCTTGATAAGTTTAATTAATTCTTCTTCGCTTGCTACATTTTCAAATTTGTTCCTAACTTCCTCGTCACCTAATACAGAAGATAAGTCTGCCATTAGTTCTAAATGTTCTGAATTATCTTTCGCAGCCAAAACAATAGAAATATTTACCTCCTTTCCTTCAGGATAAAGTACAGGCTCTTTCAACTTTAAAAAAGACATACCTGTTTTTTTTACACCTTCATTATCTTTAGAATGAGGCATAGCAACTCTAGGAACTATCACCATATAGGACCCATTCTCGTGAACATTATCAATCATAGCCTGAACATATTCTTCAGTAATAAAATCTTTTTTTAATAATGGCTCTGCAGCTACCTTAATAGATTCTTCCCAAGAAGAAACTTCATCTAGGAAACTTATATTCCCTTTTAAATATTGGCTTAGCATTTTATCCCTCCTCTCCCCCCCTATGACCTATTTGATTTCAAGTTTTGATTACTTATTAAGCTAAGTTACTGTTTTAAATAGAATCAACTATAGTCAGTATATTTTATTTTTATAAAAAAGTAAATCTTTTTTACTTAATAATAAATTTATTATTAAATATTTACCAAAATACTTTAACCAGCATTAATTTGTTTTATTAGTTCTTTGCATCCTTTATCTTTTAATTCATAATAACCTTCTACAATTTTATCCTTAAGTTTTGGATCTTCAATTTCAGTAAACTGATAAATAGCTTCGTTTATACCTTGTTCTTGAATATATTTCTCTAGACGAACAGCTTCTTCATCGTCAGAATTGCTAAATAAAAATGCAGCAGAAACTGCAGTACTTAAGTATTCCACTGAAACTCCTAAATCAAAAAGTTCTCTCAGCGGTTTAATTAACCGTTCATCATAGCCTAGTTTCCGCATAGGATCTTTACCTACTCGTAAAACATTATCACTAATATTTTCATTTTTAAAACGTTTTAGGGTTTTTTCAATAAAAGAGTCTATTTCTTTAGATTCAAAACCTAATTTTTTAACAACATAATGTTTAACTTCATCTAGTACTCCTCTTATAAAATCTTCCATTTCCGGTTTTGCTAATGTACTTTGAATGGTATCTTCTCCTGCTGCAAATCCAATATAAGCTGTTGCTGCATGCCCCATATTTACCATATATATCTTTCTTTTAATATAGGGATCCAAATTTTCAACATAAATAACATCTTCTATTAAGGGCAAATCTAAGTTCATCATTTCAGATTTATTAATGACCCACTCATATACAGGTTCAACTAAAGCAATCTCTCCTTGGTCAGTTTCTTTTGATAAAGCAAGACGGTCAATAGCGGAATTTGGAAATCCAACAAATTCACATATTTCTGACATTTTTTCAGAAGGCACATGCTTTTCAATCTCCTTTTTCAAAGTTGAAGAGGCATTAATGGCATTTTCATTAGCAATAACATCTATCTTGGTTTTATTTTCCTTTAATCTCTTTGAAAGCCCTTTAGAAAGTATTTCTGCAATTTTAGATAAATTACCGACCCCTACTGAAGTTGTAATTATATCAACTTCTATAATACCCTGAATAACTTTTTCTTCTTCTTTAATACTATTTAATGCAGTAACAGGAAATATAGTTTCTCTAGTCTGATCATCATCTAGTAATTCAATTGTATAACTATTAGTTTTATTAATAGATTCAATTATTTTTTCATTAACATCTACAAAACAAACGTTATAGCCTGTTTTATTTAGTAAATATCCAATAAATCCTCTTCCAATATTCCCTGCACCAAAATGAAGTGCTTGCATTCTGCTGCCTCCTTTTTTGACCCTCATAATATTCTGAATACTATAAGGTAAGCTATTCCTTCCTTAATTTTAATCCTTGTTCTATACTTTCTTCCATAATCACTTTATTCTCTGACATACTTCTTTCAGGTCTAAACAAACTAGTACTTCCTGCAACTAACTGGTCTGCTCCAGACTTCACTAACTTTGGAATAGCCTCTAGCGAAACACGTCCGTCTACCTCAATACTTGTATCCAATCCTCTATCTTTAATTAATTTATATAAATCTGTCACCTTTTTTTCAGCATAATCTACTTGCGTCTCACTTTTATCTGCTGCAAAACCAGGATTCATTAACATTAGCATCACTGTATCACATAACGGTAGTACATAGTCTAAATCATTTAATGAAGTGGCTGGGTTTAAAGCTAATCCTGCTTCAACTCCATTCTTTTTTATTAAATTTAAAAGCCGATCAATATGAGTTGTACTTTCATAATGAAAAGTTATCTGTTGTACCCCAATGTCTAACATTTCTTTGATGAAAAATTCATTATTATTAGACATAATATGAACATCAAAATCCATATCTGTGATTTCTCTTAATTGCTTAATTGTACCTATACCTAGTGGCATACTTGGACTAAAAGATCCATCGATTACATCAATATGCAGTGTACTGATGCCTTCTTTTTCAATCTGTCTTATGCTTTTTTCTAAGTTACATAGATCTGCACACATAATTGATGGATTGATTGAAATTTCTTGTTTGTTCATTTATTTGCCTCCTTTTGTTTTTATATGCATATTATAACGCATTTATGGAGGAAAGTAAAGCACAAACACTCATAATATTTAGTTTTTTTGCATTTTTATTCTTTTTAACCTGATCTTTACAAGTTCAATATTTTTTTATTTTATAGGGGTTAGATTAATTTTATAAACGAAAATCTAACCCCTAATTCATAATCATTATAATCTATTAATTATTTGTTCAGTAATTTCTTCAGCAACAAAACCAAAATACTTGCCTACTTTTTCTCCTGATCCACTTGCTCCAAAGTCCTCAACACTAACTAAATGATGTTTATCCCCTAGAAGCTGATACCATCCTTGTCCTACCCCTGCTTCTAAAGCTACTCGGAAAGTATCTTCTCCTAAAACTTCTTTAATATAATCTTGACCTTGAGCTATAAACTTATTCCTATCTGGAATAGAAACTACCCTAGTTTCTACATCTAATTTTTCTGCTACTTCCACTGCTAATGAAACTTCACTTCCGCTAGCCATTAGCACAACTTGTGGGTCATTTCCTTCTTGAACTACATATCCACCCTTATCCATATTTATCTTTTTATCTTTTTTAAGATGAGGTAGATTCTGACGAGTTAATATTAAAGCTGTTGGCCCATCTTGACGCTTCATAGCCTCAAGCCAAGCTGCTTTAGTTTCCTCTTCGTCAGCTGGTCTAATAACTTCTAAGTTAGGAATTAATCTTAATGATTCCACATGCTCTACTGGCTGGTGTGTTGGCCCATCTTCTCCAATATAAATTGAATCATGGGTAAAGACATATATACTTGGTTGTTTCATTAGGGCGGCCATTCTAATTGCTGGTCTCATATAATCAGAAAAGACAAGGAAAGTGGCTGTAAATGGTCTTACTCCTCCGTGTAAAGAAATCCCATTAGCAATTGCTCCCATAGCATGTTCTCTAACACCAAATCGGAAATTACGCCCTGAAAAACTTTCTTTTTGGATTTCTTCATACTTATCAAGATAGGTCTTATTTGATGGAGCTAAGTCTGCTGATCCTCCTACTAAATATGGTACTTGATCAGCAATTTTTCTTAATATTGACCCAGAAGCTTTTCTAGTAGCTAGTGGTGTATCTAACTCTATATCTGCTACTACTCTTTCTAAGTCGTTAGGAAGCTCTAAGTTATGAGCCTGATCCCACTGAGTTTTTAATTCTGGATTAGCTTTGGCCCATTTAGTAAATCTATCTTCCCAGTCTTGTCTTATCTTTTGTAATTTTTCTTGTCTAGTTGCAAAGAATTCCCTTACCTCGTTAGAAACATAAAATTCTTTATCAGTTGGTAAACCAAAATTTTCTTTTAATCCTGTTAACTCTTCTTTTCCTAATGGAGCACCATGAGCTGAATTACTATCCTGCTTAGTAGGAGCCCCATACGCAATATGGGTATTAGCTATAATTAATGTCGGTTTATCAGTAACTTCTTTAGCTTCTGCAATTGCTTCTTTTATACTTGCAATATCATGCCCATCAACCTCATCAATTACATGCCAATCATAAGCTTTAAATCTATCTGGTACTGATTCAGTAAATGTAATATCTACATTCCCACCAATTGAAATATCATTGCTATCATAAATTGCTATTAATTTATCTAATCCTAGATGACCTGCTAGGGAAGCTGCTTCAGATGTTACTCCCTCCATCATGCAACCATCACCTAGTAATGTATAAGTATAATGATCTATAATTTCATATTCTTTTGTATTATATCTTTCTGCTAACATCTTTTCACTAATGGCCATTCCTACTGCATTAGCAAATCCTTGACCTAATGGACCAGTAGTAGTTTCTACTCCAGAAGTATGTCCATACTCTGGATGTCCTGGTGTCTTAGAATGTAATTGTCTGAATCTTTTTAAATCTTCTAATGACACATCATAACCAGAAAGATGTAAAAATGAATATAACCACACTGATCCATGACCTGCTGATAAAATAAATCTATCTCGGTTAGGCCAATTAGGCTGAGTAGGATCATAATTCATAATTTCTCCATATAATGCTGCTCCTATATCTGCACAACCAATTGCCATCCCTGGGTGCCCTGAACCAGCCTGTTCTACTGTATCAGCTGATAATCCTCTAACTATGTCAGCTACCTTATTTAACAAATTGCTCCCCCCTTACTTATCCTTGAGTCTTCTTCCAATCTTCTAAGAATCTTTCAATTCCAATATCAGTTAATGGATGTTTAGACATCTTATTAATAACTCCAAATGGAATTGTTGCAATATCTGCCCCAACTAAAGCTGCCTCTTTTACATGACGTGGACTTCTGATACTAGCTGTAATAATTTCTGTTTCCATTTCATAGTTAGCAAAAATTTCATTGATATCTTTTACTAATTTCATTCCATCATGAGCTCGGTCATCTAAACGACCTACAAATGGACTTACAAAAGTTGCTCCAGCTTTAGCTGCTAATAATGCTTGATTAGCTGAGAATACTAAAGTTACATTAGTTTTAATCCCTTCGTCACTTAAAGTCTTGACTGCCTTTAATCCTGCAACTGTCATAGGAATCTTAACTGCTATATTAGGAGCTAATTCTGCTAATTCTCTAGCTTCTTCTAACATTCCTTCTGTCTCAAGACTAATTACCTCAGCACTTACTGGACCATCAACTATTTTACAAATCTCTTTGATTCGAGTATGAAAGTCAACATCTCCCTCTTTAGCTACTAAGCTGGGGTTAGTTGTTACTCCATCAATTACACCTAACTTACTTGCTTCTTTAATCTTTTCTAAATTTGCAGTATCAATAAAAAACTTCATTGAAATTCCTCCCTATAATTTATTAAGTTATATGAAACTTGAGACCCTCTTCAAAATCTTCAGAAAGAAGAGGGCTCAAAACTACAATAAAACACAATGTTCAAGATGTTGCTTAACAGATATTTACAAATCAACTCTTATATCTTTATTCTAAATTCGCATGATATTCCCAAAGGTCTTCCATTTCAATATCCATTTCTCTAGCCATCATTAATGCTATTGTATCACCTAATAATAGTAATGCCTGTTCAAATAAACTTGTCATTGGTTGTACTGATTCTACCCCTTTAACCGGTAATTCTGGAATATCACTAGCAGGAATTCTGACAAAGAAATCAGAAAATTCATCCATGGAGCAATCTGGATTTCTTCCAATATGAAAAACTGTTGCATTATATTTTTTTGCCTTTTCTGCAATAGCTACCGGAAACGTGGTTTCACCACTTCCCGAGCCAACAATCAATAAATCATCTTCTGTAATAGCTGGTTCTGTAATCTCCCCAACTATATGACAATCAACACCTAAGTGGGCTAAACGCTTTGCAACTGATTGTAGTGATAGTAGTACTCTTCCCACTGCTACAAAGAAAACTTTATCTGCTTTTTCGATTTCTTCTATTAGTTTATTTACCTCTTCAGCATCAACTTTGCCTAAAGTTTCTTCCAATTCACTAATAACATCTTTTTGAGCCACATTATAGTCTGACATATGTTATTCCTCCCTTAATTTTAATCCTTGTTCTATACTTTCTTCCATAATCACTTTATTCTCTGACATACTTCTTTCAGGTCTAAACAAACTAGTACTTCCTGCAACTAACTGGTCTGCTCCAGACTTCACTAACTTTGGAATAGCCTCTAGCGAAACACGTCCGTCTACCTCAATACTTGTATCCAATCCTCTATCTTTAATTAATTTATATAAATCTGTCACCTTTTTTTCAGCATAATCTACTTGCGTCTCACTTTTATCTGCTGCAAAGCCAGGATTCATTAACATTAGCATCACTGTATCACATAACGGTAGTACATAGTCTAAATCATTTAATGAAGTGGCTGGGTTTAAAGCTAATCCTGCTTCAACTCCATTCTTTTTTATTAAATTTAAAAGTCGGTCAATATGAGTTGTACTTTCATAATGAAAAGTTATCTGTTGTACCCCAATGTCTAACATTTCTTTGATGAAAAATTCATTATTATTAGACATAATATGAACATCAAAATCCATATCTGTGATTTCTCTTAATTGCTTAATTGTACCTATACCTAGTGGCATACTTGGACTAAAAGATCCATCGATTACGTCAATATGCAATGTACTGATTCCTTCTTTTTCAATCTGTCTTATGCTTTTTTCTAAGTTACATAGATCTGCACACATAATTGATGGGTTAATTGAAATTTCTTGTTTATTCATTTATTTGCCTCCTTTTTCGCTTTCAAGTATATTATAAGCCATTTAAGAAGAAAAGTAAAGTATAAACACGCATAATTTTTAGTTATCTTTGCGTTTTTATACTTATTTATATTGATTCGCTCTTCTTTAAAATAAGTGTACTCTTCTATTTGAAAATTTTAGTTATTTAACAATCTATAATTAATAATCAAAAATGATATTGAGAATTAATATTGACATGATAAAGATACTATGTTAATCTTATAAATGTAAATGAAATTCGTTATCAACATTGACTTTAAGGGGGAAACGATAATGTTTAATAGTACATTGAAAAGAAAAAATTGGATTTTTGTTCTTACATTAAGCTTAGTACTATCTATTTCTGTAACTGCAGGAGCTTGGTGGATCTTCGGTAATGATGAAGAAGAGAATAAACAAGAGAATGCACAAGCTCAAAAAGAAGTACGAGTTATTGAGCATGCTATAGGGAAGACTAAAATCACAGGTACACCTAAAAGGATTGTTACTTTATACCAAGGTGCTAATGATGCCGCAGTAGCTTTAGGAGTAACACCAGTAGGAGTTGTTGACTCTTGGGTTCAAAAACCGATGTATAAGTATCTAAGAGATGAATTAAAAGGTGTACAGCATGTTGGTTTAGAAACACAACCAAACTTAGAGGAGATTGCAAAGCTTAATCCAGATTTAATTATTGCTTCAAAAGTGCGCCATGAAAAGATCTATTCTAAATTGTCCCAAATTGCTCCCACAGTAGCACATGAAACAGTATTTAAGTTTAAAGAGACAGTTAAGTTAGTGGGCCAAGCAATGAATAAAGAAGAAAAAGCTAATAAAATTATTTCTAATTGGGAACAACGAGTAACTGATTTTAAAGAAAAAGTTAAAAATAAATTAGGTGACAAATGGCCATTAGAGGTATCTGTACTTAATTTTAGAGCAGACCATGCTCGAATTTATTTCAGTGGTTATGCAGGACGGATTTTAGATGAACTAGGATTTAAACGTCCTAAATCTCATCAACAAGATAAATGGGGAATTAAACTTACAAGTAAAGAAAGTATCCCTGCAATGAATGCTGATGTTTTCTTTGTCTTTATGTCAGATAATGAAGCAGTTCAGAATACTTATCAAGAATGGACTAATCATCCATTATGGAAGAATCTTGATGCTGTAAAGAAGGATCAAGTATATCGAGTAGATCAGGTTGCTTGGAATATGGCTGGTGGTATAATCTCTGCTCATAACATGCTTGATCAAATTTATAATCACTTTAACTTAAAAAAATAATTAATATTAACATAAGGATGGGGGATAAATAATCTCCTATCCTTTTATAATTTTAGAAATAAAGAAGGAAGAGGGGAAAAATGACATATTTGTTTTCAAATAAATCATTAAAAATTTCAGGGTTAGTTATCAGTCTGTGCATCTTTGCAATCTCCTTTGTATCAAGTATCTCTTTCGGTCAGACACCGATTACATTTGAGACTGTGGCAGATGCTTTTTTAAATTATAATCAAGCTTCAACAGAACATATTATTATCAGAACTACACGAGTTTCACGGGCAGTAATTGCTACAGTTATTGGGGCCAGTCTTGCGCTATCAGGAGCATTGATGCAAGCCTTAACAAGAAATCCTTTAGCCTCACCAAGTATTTTTGGAATTAATGCTGGAGCACTCTTTTTTATTGTATTCTCAGCAACTTATTTTTCAGTATCTTCACTAGTACACTATATGTGGATTGCCTTCTTAGGAGCTGCAGTCGCGGGAATTTTAGTCTATTTTCTTGGTTCTCTAGGACGAGATGGATTATCTCCGGTTAGAATTGTATTAGCAGGAGCGGCGATAACAGCCTTGTTTGTTTCCTTTACTCAAGGATTGTTAGTAATTAATCGACAAGCCTTATCAAGTATTTTATTTTGGCTATCTGGTTCTGTAGCAGGAAGAACAATGGATATGTTAAAACCACTTTTACCTTTTATGGTCGGAGCTAGCATTTTAGCATTATTTTTAGGAAATCATGTTAATATTCTAATGTCAGGTGATGATATTGCCAAAGGACTAGGACAACGAACGATTCTAATCAAGATTTTAATTGGCATTGTAGTCATTTTTTTAGCAGGAGGATCTGTTGCAGTAGCTGGATCCATTGGTTTTATAGGTTTGATTGTTCCTCATATTGCTCGTACCCTTGTTGGGAATGATTACCGCTGGGTATTACCCTATAGTATGTCTCTTGGAGCTAGCCTATTATTGGTAGCTGATGTAGCAGCAAGATTTATTATCATGCCTCAAGAAGTTCCAATTGGGGTTATGACTGCCTTTATCGGTACTCCATTTTTTATTTATGTAGCACGTAGGGGGTTTAATAATCATGGATAAATATACTACTTTTCGTAATAAATCAGGTTCTATATCCTTTCAGATAAATAAAAAGACTATAACAGTATTATCCTTACTTAGTTGTCTTATGTTAGTAATGCTTATTATAGGGTTGTCTATAGGAAGTACTATGATTAATCCTCTAGTTGTGCTTAAGCATTTATTAGGGGCCAAGATAGATAAATATGCCTTTATTATCAATATTCTTAGACTGCCAAGAATCCTTCTTGCTTTACTTGTAGGTGCTGCACTTGGAGTATCAGGACTAATTCTGCAAGGTACAATTAGAAATCCACTGGCTTCTCCAAATATAATTGGTATCACAGGTGGTGCTTCGGCAGCAGCAGTTTTATTTATTTCATATTTTTCGAAAACTTTAAGCATTAAATGGCTTCCTCTAGCAGCTATCATAGGGGCTGGAATTGTTTCGTTTATCATATATACTTTAGCTTGGAAAGAAGGCGTTACTCCCATTAGACTTGTTCTAATTGGCATCGGAATGGCAGCAGCAATGAATGCTTTAACAACATTAATGATTGTTCTTAGTCCTATTGCTACTACCATAAAATCCTATACTTGGTTAACTGGAAGTGTCTATGGAGCTAATTGGACAGATGTTTATGCCATGTTACCTTGGGTTATAGTTTTTATTCCTCTTGCTCTGCTTTTTTCTAGAATTCTTAATGTCCAAGAACTAGGGGATCAAGTAGCCTACAGTTTAGGAGTTAGGGTTCAATTTTATCGTTTTAGTCTGCTGTTTATTAGTGTAGCTTTAGCAGGTTCTGCTGTCGCTTTTGCAGGAGGAATTGGCTTTGTAGGCTTAATTGCACCTCATATTGCCAGAAAGCTTGTTGGTCGCTCCTTTGCTGCTTTAGTACCTACCTCAGCAATGATAGGTGGCTTAACTGTGTTTTTAGCAGACCTTATAGCTAGAACACTCTTTTTACCACTTGATCTTCCAGCAGGAGTATTTGTCTCTGGGATTGGAGCTCCATTTTTTATTTATTTACTTTATATAAACCGAAATAGAGTATAGGAGGGAAAACTATGGATAATTTAGAAACAAAATCATTGGTATTATCATATGGCGAGGAGCCTATTATTGATGATTTAAATATTAAGATTCCCAAAGGGAAAATTACTGTTTTTATAGGAAGTAATGGGTGTGGAAAATCCACATTACTACGCTCTTTAGCTAGACTGTTAAAGCCTAAGAAAGGAGCTGTTTTACTAGATGGCGAAAAGATAAATAATCTATCTACAAAAGAAGTTGCAAAACGTCTAGCCATTCTTCCTCAAAGTCCTTTGACCCCAGAAGGTTTAACAGTCTTCGAACTGGTTAAGCAAGGGCGCTATCCTTACCAAAATTGGTTACAACAGTGGTCTCAAGAAGATGAAAAGATGGTTAATAAAGCACTTGAAGCTACAAAGATGACTTCTCTTGCTGATAGATCTGTAGATTCGCTCTCAGGGGGACAAAGGCAAAGAGGTTGGATAGCAATGACCCTTGCCCAAGCAACTGATACCATTTTGTTAGATGAACCAACTACTTATTTAGATTTGGCCCACCAAGTAGAGATTCTAGATTTATTGCATGATTTAAATAAAGAGGAAGATCGTACTATTATTATGGTACTACATGATCTAAATCTAGCTTGTCGTTATGCAGATCATATTATTGCAATCAAAGATAAAAATGTTTATACACAAGGTAAACCAAAAGAAGTTGTAAATGCACAGATGGTGCGTGAAGTATTTGGCATGGAATCTGAAATTGTCTCCGATCCCATATTTAAAACCCCACTTTGCATCCCCATTGGTAAAGGAAAAAAAGTTCTGTAAGAATAAATTTATTTTTGATAAGCTATTGTAAAGGAGGCCGTACATATGGAAAATAAAAAAGTAGTAATTACTGGAGCAGGTAGTGGTTTAGGTCGGTCCTTGGCCCAACAAATCTCAAGTCACGGGGCCAAGGTCTATCTATTAGGTAGAACTAAAGCCAAATTAGATAAAGTTTCCAAAAATCTAACTAATCCTAGTGAAGTTCATACCTTAGATGTTAGAAACTCAAAACAAGTAAATCAGGTATTCTCTGACATTGGCCCGGTTGATATCTTAATTAATAATGCTGGAGTAGGTATTTTTGGCCCGGCTGAAGAGTTATCTGCACCAGAAGTAGAGAAAATGATAGATACTAATCTAAAAGGAACTATCTTCTGTAGTCAAGCAGTCCTACCTAAAATGAAAGAAGAAAACAAAGGATTAATTATTAATATTATTTCAACCGCCGGTAAAACTGGCAAGACTACTGAGTCTGTCTATTGTGCTAGTAAGTTTGGAGTCCGTGGTTTTACTGAAAGTCTAGCTTTAGAATTAAAGGGCACTCCTTTACGTGCTGTAGGAGTATATATGGGAGGTATGAGCACTAGCTTTTGGGAAGGTATTTTTGGTGAGGAAAAAATGAAAAAATTAATGGATCCTGATGATATTGCTGAAATAATCTTAACTAATATTAAGGAACGCCCAAATATTAATGTTGAAGAAATAGTAATTCAAAATAAAAAATAATTTTACTTTCGTCATAGTTTCGTAAAGAATATACATTATAATAGTAGTATAAACAAGGATTTTCTGCCGTGATCCACATATAAGTTTATAAGTATAGGAAGAATTTAAATTCTTCCTATTAATAAAGTCCGCTGGTATACCAGCGGACTTTATTTCTTGATTAAAATTTGGCTCTAGTAATTCTCATTGCATTTAAGACAGCAATTAATGCTACACCTACATCTGCAAAGACTGCCTCCCACATAGTTGCCATTCCAAAGGCACCCATTGCCAATACAACTCCTTTAACAATAAAGGCCAAAGCAATATTCTGCCATACTATATTCCGAGTAAACTTAGCCACATTAATTGCATCAACTAAGTTAGATGGTTTATCTTTCATTAAGACAACATCTGCTGCTTCAATTGCTGCATCTGAACCTAAACCACCCATTGCAACACCAATATCAGATCTAGCCAATACTGGAGCATCATTAATTCCATCTCCCACAAAGACTAACTTATCATTCTCATCCCGATCTCTAATCAACTCTTCTACTTGTGTTACCTTATCATCTGGTAATAACTCAGCATAATACTTATCTAAATCTAACTCACTAGCTACACTCTTAGCTACTCGCTCATTATCACCTGTTAACATTACTAATTGCTCGACCCCAAGTTCCCTTAAACCTGAGATTGCTGCGGCTGCATCATCTTTAATTTTATCTGAAATAAGGATATAACCTACATATTCTCCATCATAAGCTACATGAATAACTGTTCCAGATTCTTTTGTCGTAGGATACTTAATTTCTTCTTTTTCCATTAACTTATGGTTACCAGCTAAAATTTCTTTGCTATCGACAACTACCTGCAAACCATGACCAGCAATTTCTTGATAACTATCTATTTCTTCTGTATTAATTTTTTCTCCATCGTAAGCCCTTAGGATAGATTCGGCAATAGGATGATTGGAATTAGTTTCTGCCTGTGCAGCTAACTTTAATAACTCATCTTTAGACCATTTATCTTCTGGTACTAACTTAGCTACTTCAAAAGTCCCTTCTGTTAAAGTACCTGTCTTATCCATCACAACTGTCTTGACACTATTTAAAGCTTCTAGATAATTACCACCTTTAACTAAGACCCCTTGTTTTGAGGCAGAACCAATCCCACCAAAGAAACCTAAAGGAATAGAAACTACCAAAGCACAAGGACAAGAAACAACTAAAAAGATCAAAGCTCGATAAATCCAATCACTAAAAGTAGCTCCTGAAATAACTAAAGGTGGAATTGTAGCTAAAGCCAATGCTCCAAAAACTACAACTGGAGTATAATAACGAGCAAACTTAGTGATAAAATTCTCTGTTGGTGCTTTTTCACTAGCTGCATTCTCTACTAAATCTAAAATTTTATTTACAGTTGATTCAGCAAAATCCGAGGTAACCTTAATAGTTAATAAGCCATCTTGATTAATAGAACCACTTAATACTTCTTCTCCTGGTTCAACCTTGCGCGGAACTGACTCTCCTGTTAAAGCAGATGTATCAAGCATTGATTCTCCTTCAATAACCTCACCATCTAAAGGAACTTTTTCCCCAGGTTTAACTACAATTATATCCCCAATTTCAACTTGCTCAGGGCCAACTTCTTCAACTTGACCATCCCTCTTTAAATTAGCATAATCTGGTCTAATATCCATTAAAGATTTAATAGAACGTCGGGAACGGTTAACAGCAATATCTTGGAATAACTCCCCAATCTCATAAAATAACATTACTGCTACACCCTCAGGAAATTCTTGAATTGCAAAAGCACCAATAGTAGCAATAGTCATTAAAAAGTTTTCATCAAAGATTTGTCCTCGAGATATATTCTTAGCTGATTTACTCAATACTTTACCACCAATTGTTAGATAGGCAATCCCATATAGAGCCCACTCTCCCCAAAGATTGAGATCTAAAAATAAAGCCGCTATAAAAAAAATAGAACCTGCTCCCAATCTCATAAATTCAGACTTTAAATTATCATTATCACTGTGACTATGACTATGACCTTCATGAGACTGATCATTGACTTCTTCTCTTATCTCTACACCAGGTTCAATATCCTTAACTAACTTTTTAGCTTCTTCTACCACAGAAGCTAACTTATTAGAATTATCTACTTTAATCTTTAACTTCTGTGAAGCAAAATTTAAATTAGCCTCACTAACTTCAGGTAGTTGATTAACCTGTCGTTCAATCTTACCTGCACAATCTGCACAACTTAACCCCTCTAAAATAAATTCTTCTTTAATTATTTTTTTACCATTCATTATACTACCTCCTGTTAAAGTATAAAATTAAGTTTTATTCATGTTAATATGAACAAGTAATCATGTATTTAGTAAAAAAATATGATTGTTCACTCATGTTATTAGTATTATATGTCTAACTAACTTTAATGTCAATAATAATTAAAAATCAATAGTAAGTTATCTATCTTCTCTGACATGTTCTAATCCTTGGCAAAATAATTGTAAAATATGCTCATCATCTAGAGAATAATGAACAACTCGTCCTTCTTTACGATATTTAACTAAATTCATATCTCTTAATTTTCTTAATTGATGTGAAATAGCAGATTGGCTCATGTCCAATAATTCACAAATATCACAAACACATAATTCTTTATTAGCCAATACATTAATAATTCTAATTCTAGTTGGATCACTTAACACTTTAAAAGTGGCAGCTAAATTTTTAACTACATTTTTTGATAATTCTTCGCTCTCTACTTCCTCAATATTTTTTAAATTAGGACAATAATCTTGACAAATCAATTTATCATCAGTCACTTTATCACTCCTTAAACTACAAGCTTATCTACGTTGCATATAATCCGGCATATAATCAAATGGATCAACAGATTTTCCATTATATATGATTTCATAGTGGGTATGAGGTCCCGTACTACGTCCAGTACTACCAGATAAAGCAACTGCTTCCCCACGCTCTACTCTTTCTCCTTCACTCACTAACAAGCGCTTAGCATGAGTATATAATGTCTTATATCCATAACCATGGTCAATAATAACAGCATTACCATACCCACCATACCATCCTGCGTGTTCAACTACACCTTCACCAGTAGCTATTAATCTAGTACCATACCAAATAGCAATATCTATTCCCTCATGCATTGCTCTTCTTTCAAGTATTGGATGATAGCGTATTCCAAATTCAGAAGTAATCCTACCCCTGCCACCTTGAATTGGCCAACCTTGTGGCTTAGATTCTAAATAATCTAAATAGGTTAAAGTATCTTCCTTTAATTCAGATAAATTCTCTTTCCTTTGAGAGAGTGATTTATCTAACCGTTGCAATTTTGTAGTTAATTCTTCGGCCAAACCTTTATCAACTAGTTTTTGATTAGAGGTATATGCTGCTACTACGCTTTTATTATCTATTGTATCATCTAGACTAACTCCTACCATGCTTCCTACATCTTGATTCAATTCCTTAACCTGTTTAAACTCTCGCTTAATACTTTTTTGCTTTGTTTTTAACTTAGCTAACTTCTGTTTTAAATATTTATTGCGTTCCTTTAATTTAGGTACCTTCTGTTTAATTGCAACTAACTTTTTTACTTTATTTAAAGAAGCATCATACTTATATTTATAATAGAGGGCTCCATTTGCTACAGTTAATAGTACAATCAATGTAAATATTAGGATATACTCTAGTATATCTTTAGAAATTTGATAACGTAAAGTCCTCTCTTCCGAATGAGGTATCATCTTAAAGGTGATTTTTTCTTTAGTTGACATTCTATCGCCCTCCATTCTCTTATTCTAATTACATTTTATGATTAGTATAGTAATCTGTCAAGAATAATTTGGTTTGTTGAATATTTATTACAAACTGAGTTAAAATATAATTAGATAATAATAAAGGGGTGACATCATGGAAGGAATAGTTTCTTTAGTACCATCATTAACAGCTATTATAATAGCAATCATTACAAAACAAGTCTTACCTGCTTTAATCATTGGCTTAATAGCTGGTTCCTATTTAGTCAAACCAACTATTTTAGGGGGCATTTTACAAACTACAGATTATTTAATCAAATCTGCAACTGTTGAAGAAAATATTGAAATAGTTTTCTTCTTATACATATTTAGTGGATTAATTGGGATGATTAAGGTAACTGGTGGGGTTAAGGGAGTAGAAAATTTAATTTCTAAGCGAATAAAGAGTAAAAAAGGAGTCTTATTGACTACTTGGGGCTTATCACTATTTACCTTTATTGATTGTGGTTTTCATATTATGGCTTTAGGAGCGATTATGAAACCAATTGCTAAAAAAATTAACTTGGCTAAAGAAAGATTAGCCTATGTTATTGATACTGCTACCGTACCATTAATTGTGCTTGCTCCATTAGGAACTACCTATGTAGGATATATGGTTACTCTAGTTAGAACTAGTTTAGCAGAAAATAATATAAATCAAGATCCTTACTCGCTTTTTATTAAGAGTATACCCTATAATTTCTATGCTATTGTAGCAATTCTAATTAGTCTGGGGGTAGTTATAACTGGTAAATATTTTAGTATAAAAAAAGATACTACAAAAGTTAAGGATAAAGAGACTAAACAACATCACCATAGTAAATTTAAAGAAGATGTAGAACCGAAAATTTGGAATATAGTCTTTCCTATCCTTACTTTATTTATCTTAACCCTTTACTTTTTGTGGTGGTCAGGAAGTCAAGAGACTAATTCATTCCTCACTGCTTTATTAAAAGCCAAAACAGCTCGAATGATGCTTGTTGCTTTATTAGCAACCTTAGTTATCACAGCATTATTTTATATTTTCCAAAAATTTAAAATTGGAGAGTTAATCAATGGTTTTCTTGAAGGTGGTAACGAGATTATAGTGGCTATGGTGCTACTTTTTCTTGTCTGGGGATTAGCTGAAGTATCTAATGATCTGGGCTTTAGCCAATTTATTACTAATACTTTAGGTACATTTCTCCCCGGTTACTTAGTTCCTAGCATATTATTTTTACTAGGATCTATAGTCTCCTACTTTATTGGTACATCTTGGGGGGCCTGGGGGCTTTTAATGCCTATGGGCATCTCACTTGCTATTGCAACTAATAGTAACTTAGCGCTAAGTGTTGGAGCTGTTTTTGCTGGGGGAACCTTTGGTGATCATATTTCACCATTATCTGAAACGACAGTAATTACAGCTACAATTATGAAGATGCCAGTTGTTAAGCATGCTAATAACCAATTGCTTTATGGTATTACTGGAGTAGTTATCTCCAGTATTCTCTATCTCATAGCTGGTATTTTACTATAAGTTTTTATTTAATAATAACTTATTCTTAACTTTAAACTTCTTGGTAGAACCATCTATCTTTTTTAAAGTCCAGATTATTTCATCTCTCTTAGTTTTAGCCTTTAAGGTAGAGCCCCTGCCCCCAATCTCTGCTGGTAAATACATTTCAATAGCTTGGTTAGGACACTCTTTAACACAAGCAGCACAATCCCAACATTCTCGTTTATCCCTTATCGTAGCTTTATTATCCTCAGTTTTATATAATAAGTTCCCGGGACAAATTCTCATACAACGTGATTCTTTACAACTTCCACAGCCATTGCATAATTTTTTATTAACTTTAACTGCCATCTAATTCACCTACCTCTACATGTTCTCGCTCAATAATCTGGATTTGATCAGCACTTTGGTCATAAACAGAATTAACAAACTTAAACCAGTTATCATCATCCCGCTGTGGATAATCAATTCGTTGTTGATAAGCTTTCCACCTAGTTTCTTTTCGATATAATAGATGCTCTACAAGAACACGAGCTACATCTACTCGATCAATTACTTCATGTAACTTCATTAATTGATGCATGCTTGTAGCATAACCTTTAGTTAAATCATCCTTTAATTGCTTTAATAAATCTCTAGCCTGTAATAACTTTTTCTCGTGAAGTTGATAATCAACACTTAATCCTCCAGCATATTCATCCATTATTTTTTGTAATCTTTCCTCAAGTTCTGCTGGAGTAAAACCTGTTTCTCTATTTAAAGGAGCAAATGTTCTGTTAAACTCTTGGTCTATCATCTGTTGAGGTACTTCTTTAGTCTCTAGACTTTTAATGTAATCTAATGCATGAGAAGCCGCTATTTCTCCTTCTACCATACAACCAGTAGCATATTTTTTGGGGGCTCCTCCGACAACATCTCCAGCAGCATAAAGACCTTCAATAGTAGTTTTTCGGTTAACATCTACCCAATAGCCTGATTGAGAATGGCCACCTACAACATAAGGTTCAGTACCATTAATCTCTATTGGTTCTTGATTTGGCTCTACTTCATTATCAGCCCACTGCAATACAATCCCTGGAGACATATTTAAATAAGTCCTTTTTAATCTTGTAGCGCCCTTTTTATCAAGATGATTCACATTTAAATAACAAGGCCCTCGACCCGCTTGATTTTCTTTGATAGTAGCATGTAATCTAAGTGGCGTAGAATTCTTCTCATAATTTTTTTGGTATTCCTCGCCCTGGACATTAATCTGATTAGCATTAAATCCTTGGGCCAATGTTCCCGTAGGAGAAATAACATCCTTAACCCGTAAGGCTATAAATCTCATCTCAAAAGTTGTCATCTCAGCTCCTGCTCTAATCCCCATAGCATAACCTGCTCCTGTATTAAAAGGAGAATACCACATTTTATGACGAGCTTGACCTGGATTATTAGGCTTATAAATACCAGCTGCACCACCAGTAGCACAAATAACAGCTTTAGCCTTAATTATATAAAATTTATTCTCTCGCACAGAAAAACCAACAGCTCCTCTAACCCTATTATTTACTACTAAATAATTAGTAATATTAACTCTATTTAAAATATCAACTCCACTATCTAGAGTAGCCTGAGCTAAAATCGGCTTAATCTGCTCACCTTTGATTTTAACACTTCTAGTACCTTTAGCTACATAATTGCCTTGTTCGTCCTTTAGAAAAGGTAACCCCCACTCTTCTAAGTTATAAGCTACTTCATTAACCCCTTTAGCTATAGAATAAACTAAATCATCTCTTACTAAATCCTCTGAATCTTGCTTAACATATTCTAAAAAATCTTTAGCTGTAACCCCCGGATTTAAATAAGCATTTAAAGCATTAATCCCAGCTGCTAAACAGCCACTTCTTTCTATCTGTGCCTTTTCAGCAATCAAAACATCAACATCTTCATTCTCTTCTTTGAGCTTAATTCCAGCATAACATCCCGCTGCCCCTCCACCAATCACCAATACATCAGTTTCTAATTGGACAGTTTCTATCTGTTTCATAATTATCACCTTATATTCTTTATTATATTACTGGGCCATACCCTTAACTAAAACTTCAGCTACTTCAGGTCTAGTTAACTCTTTAGGAGGCTTTTTACCAGCTCGTAACATACCTCTTACTTTGGTTCCACTTAGGGAAATATGAAAGTCACTATCATGAGGACAAGTCTTTTTAGTAGCCATTGAATTACACTCTTTACAATAAAATGAATAGTCAAAACATAAAGGAGCAATTCCTAATTTATCAGAATCAAATTGGTCAAATAATTCCTGAGCTTCATAAGTACCATAATAATCTCCTACTCCAGCATGATCCCGGCCTACTATAAAGTGAGTACAACCAAGATTCTTACGACATAAAGCATGAAAGATTGCTTCCCTTGGCCCGGCATATCTCATTGGGGCTGGAAAAACTGTCAAAGCCATCCTATCCTGAGGATAGATCTTATCCATTACTACTTCGTAACTTTCAATTCTATACTCTACAGGAACATCACTACTTTTAGTCTCTCCTACTAAAGGAGTTAATAATAAACCATCACATATTTCTAAAGCACACTTTTGAATATACTCATGTGCTCTATGAATTGGATTTCGTGTCTGAAAACCTACCACTCTCTCCCAACCTTTTTCTTTAATCATCTCTCTTACACCACTAGGCTCTAACCTATAATGTCTAAACCGGTGGTGATCAATTTTTTTAAGTAATGAAATCTTCCCACCTAGTAATATATTATCACGTTGATAAAGCTTTTTTACTCCAGGATGTTCCTTTTCTGTAGTCTGATAGACTAATTTAGCTTCTTGCTTCTTATCATACTTATACTTATCTTCTAAATGCAAGATAGCATATACTTCTTGACCTGCAGTCAAGGCTATATCTTGACCAATGGTTAAACTTTTCGCTTGTGCCTCACTAACACCTAATACGACTGGAATAGTCCATGGTAACCCATTAGCTAGTTGCATATCTTCTATAACATGTTGATAGTCTTTCTGGTTCATAAATCCTGTTAAAGGACTATATAACCCAGTGGCTATATTCTCTACTTCAGTTAATTCTCGATTACTTAAGTTAATTTGGGGCATATTCTCTGCTGCAGCTAACAGTTGAGCTTGCTTATCTTCTGGTACAATTCTATTAACCAACTGACCACCATGTGGCTCAATCAACATCTCAATCCCTCCTAATTCAATTGAACTTTTTACCCACTCTCTTTATACTATTAATCACTAACTTAATGCGTTACCACCTTTTTAACTTTAATCCTGTAAAGCTTGAGAGAAATCCTTCTTTAAATCTGCAATATCTTCTAGCCCCACACTAATTCTAATCAAATCATCATAAACCCCCAGCTTTTCTTGCTCTTCTTTAGTATTGTTAGTATAAATTGTAGAAGCTGGATGAATCACAAGTGATTTAACATCACCTATATTAGCTAGATTATAAAAGTATTCCAATTTATTAATTATTTTAAACGCCTCTTCTTGACTACCTACTCTTATTGTTAACATTCCACCATAGCCACCATTAAATAGATCTTGAGCTCTAGAATAATAACTATTATCCTCTAATCCAGGGTAATTAACTTCTTTTACTTGCGGATGATCATCTAAAAACTTAGCTAGCTTATAAGCATTATCACAGTGTTGTTCCATTCTTAAAGCTAAAGTAGGTAATCCTAATTCATTCAAGAAAGAATTAACTGGTGATGCACACGGGCCAAGGTTTCTAAATGTCTCTCCTCTGGCCTTAGCACTAAAAGCTAACTTACCATACCTTTTATAATTTGAGAAGTTATCAAATCTAGTCCAAGCAAAATTTCCACCATCAATAATTATCCCACCAATAGAATTAGCAGTACCATTAATATATTTAGATGTAGAATGAATTACAAGGTTGGCCCCTAATTCAAAAGGTTTAATTAAAGCTGGGGTAGTCATTGTACTATCAACTATTAGAGCTACCTCTTGTTTCTTACAAAGCTCTGCAATCCCTCGAATATCTGGGATATCCAATTTCGGATTCCCCAAGGTCTCTAAAAAAACAAATTTAGTCTTAGCAGTAATTAGCTCCTCTATATCTTCTTTCTCTACTCCCTTAGCAAAACGAGGAGTTATCCCATAATCTTGATAACTTTTAAAAAGATTATAAGTCCCTCCAAATAATGAACTAGTAGCAATAAATTCATCACCAGCTTCTAAAATAGCTAAAGTAGCAGTTGAAATAGCTGCCATCCCAGAAGAAGATAAAATAGCAGCCTTTCCACCTTCTAAATCAGCTAATTTTTGCTCTACATTATTAATCGAAGGGTTATTAATCCGACTATAAACATACCCAGGAGCTTGGTTATTAAATACCTTCTTTAAATCTTCAGCCGTCTGATGCTCAAAAGCATTAGTTAAATAAACTGGAGTATTAGTTGCCCCGTAATCATCTTTAATTTTATTATTAACTAACTTGGTATTAAATCTCATACTCTACTCCTCTCTTTTTAGCTTTATTGATATATAGTGGCACTTCTCAATTAGGCATTGTGTGGCTTTTTCCTTAAATAGTTTTTGTTCATTTCATTCCAGGTAAAATGAGATAAACCAAATCATAGATTTGCTTATTCATATCTATTTTACCTTTCATTCAAAGCATATGAACAAAAACTATAAGACAGTCCAAAAGCCCCACAATACCTTTAATAATTGCTGGAGAGGGTTCGCAACGACTCATAAATTTTTCATTAATGAGTCTTAGTGAACTGGAATAAAAATAAGGTTTGGGTTAGCTAATCACCTGTTTTTGATTAGCTTAACCTTATTTTTATGGAAGTAAGCTTAGACGAATTTTGAGAAATTTATTTAGTGAGAAATCCTCTCTAAGCAATCTAAAAGTTAAACTATATATATCATATTTATTGCTTCTTTACCAATAAGATATAATGACCTTCCTTAGTTTGTTCTTTAGATAAAATTTCATGGCCTTCTTTAGCTAAACTCTGAGGTACATTAGCTATTGGCTCTCCTTCATCTAAATAAATCTCTAGTATATCACCTTCATCTAAAGGACTAATTGCTACTTTGGCTTTCACAAAATTCATCGGACATTCAACGCCTCTTAAGTCCGCTAATTTTTCTTCCCTATCCTCTGTAGTCTCCTTATTCTCCTCAACTTCTTCCTCTAAATCAAACTCTAATTTAGCATTTAAAGAATTATATAACTTCTCAACTCGATTAACTAATGCTGCTACCTGCTCTTGATACTGTAATAGATCATCAATATCACCTAGTTTATAATCTATAGCAGCATCTAATAATTTTACATAACTATTATCTACTAAATCACTATCGATAAACTCAGTTTCAAATTCTTTTAAAATAACCCGATCTTTATCTGTATCCACACCTCTTACAATTAATAAAGCTCGAGCAACATTAACTATTGCCTGATAAAGTTGCTCATTATCATTATCTTTAGTAGCTGCTTGATAGTGAGATTTAGCTGTATCTATATCTAACTGAATAATATCCATTACTCCAGCTCCACATTCTCCAGGCCCTCTACCTGCTAAAGAGAAGTCTTGCTCTTGGCCCCAATCTTTATAGATAGCAGGGTCTTCTTCATAGTTAGGAACACTAGTATACCTAGCAGCTAGATTAATTATTTTTTCTGCTCCACCAGCCTCTAAATACTGATTAAACTGCTCTTTATTATAATCTAAATCTTCTACCAACATTCTCGCTAAATCCTCTAAAAAGTCAGGGATCCTTTTAGCTGGAATATCAATCGTCTTATCACCATAACAGCTATTATCCTGTTCTATATTACCACCTAAGAATAATGAATAATGAGGTACTAATTTATCATTAAATCTCTTTGCTTTCCCTTCAAAACCTAACTTACCAATTAAATGTTGACCACAGACATTAGGACAACCACTGATATAAACTTGAGGTAAAACACTTTGTAATTTGTCTGGTAAAGAACTTAATTCAGCTTTAATCTGTTGGGCCAAATTAGGTGAAATACATAAACCTAATTTACAAGTAGAAGCTCCTTTACATGAAACTGGTACCGTACCCCTATTAGCGATTAATAATTCATCGTTAATATTATTAATTTGCTTGCTTAAACTTGCTACTTGATTACTTTTTACTCCTCTAATTAGTAAACCTTGTTTTAAAGTAGTTCTAAGAGTTATCTCCTCTGTAGTCAATAGATCTAATAACTCTTCTACATCTTTATAATTAAGATCACCATTAGTAGGTCTTAATTCTAAAGAATAATACCCATCTTCCGCTTCAGGATAAATATAATCAGCCTCTAGTTCTAAATCTAAGTCTTCTCCTTTAGTCCTTACTTCCTCGTAATAATTTATTTCTTCACCAGCTAAATCTTCCTCTAGTACTTCTGCTAGATATTCTTGATATTTCTTAACAAACTCTTGATCTCCTAATCTCTTTCTAACAAAACGTAATCTAGCCTGGTGCTTATTACTTCGGTCACCATAATCATCAAAGAATCGTTTAATTGCTTCTGCTACATGAAAGATTTTACCCTCAGTCACAAATTCCTCTAAAAGCAATCCAACTTCTGGTTCATTACCCATTCCACCAGCAGCATAAACTCTAAAACCTCTTGTACCATCAACCTCTTGAGCAATAAAGCCTAAGTCATTAATCGTCGCCAAAGCATTATCCTCCTGAGTAGGAGAAAAAGCAATCTTATACTTACGTGGTAAATTAAATGATGAACGAGTCTTAATCAAATATTCAGTTAAAGCTAACGCATGTGGAGTAGTATCAAATGCCTGCTGAGGATTAACACCTGCTCGAGGAGCATTTAAAATATTTCTAACAGTATTTCCACCTCCACCGCGTGGACTTAAACCAACCTCTAATAATTCAAATAAAACTTGTGGCGTATCTTCTATCTTAACTTGATGGATTTGAATATCCTGTCTAGTAGTAACATGTAGATATCCACTCCCATAATCTTTACTTAATTGATTTAAGCGCTTTAATTGCTCTTTAGTTAAGACTCCTCCCGGGATTCTAACCCGTACCATATATCTCTCTTGACCAGGCTGATAACCTCGTTGACTATAAACCCCTTTTGGTACTCTACGACTCTTAAATCTAACAGCATCAAGCTCCCCAGCCAAAAATCGTTCCACTTCTGTTTCATATTCTTTAGTATCTTCTTTAACTGTCTGAGGAATATTAAATACAGGCTGCTTGTTCATTAACTTTCACCTTCCTTTCTAAATTAATTCAATCTCTACTTCAATTACATCTTGTTGTTCTTTAATTCTAAAGGCCTTTAAAACCGGCTCTTCTCCTGCTAGTGATAAAATAAAATAAATGGCCTCTTGGTCATAAGCTAATCTCTTATCTTCCTCAGAAGGTCGCGAAGGAGTAAAGGGATGGGAATGATAATTACCAATCATTTCATAATCCTCACTCCTAATTTCTTTAACTACTTTAAATTGCTCTTTAGGATCCATAGAAAAATGCTCTGCTGAAGCATCAGTATTAGTCATCGGATATACTTCTTTAACCTCTATCTCTTCTTGACTGACACCGGCTACTAATCCACAACATTCCTGAGGAAATTCATCTTGAGCATGACCGACTAATTTTTTATATAAGCTAGTTGGTAACTTAATCATTATAAATCACAAGCTCCTTGTTCGTAGTCTATTAGTTCTGTAATCTCTGGTTCACTACTACAAATAGCACAATTATCTCTCTTCTTAAGTTGATGCTTATTAAATTCCATCTTTAAAGCATCATAGGTTAATAAGGTGTTAGTTAATAATTCACCTTTATCAAGCAAATACTTAATAGCTTCTGTAGCTTGAATAGTACCAATCACGCCCCCCATTACTCCCAATACTCCTGCTTCCTTACAAGAAGGAACAGCACCTGGCTTAGGAGGTTTAGGAAATGCACATCTATAACAAGAAGATTCACCAGGAACAATAGTCATTGTCTGGCCTGAGAATCTAATTATCCCTGCGTGAGAAAGAGGTTTGTTCTCCATTACACACGCATCATTAATTAAAAACTTAGCCGGAAAGTTATCCGTTCCATCAATTACAAAATCATAACTTCTAATTACTTCCTTAATATTTCCTGAATGTAAATAATAATCGTAAGTTTCGACATCTACATCAGGATTCATATCATTGATAGTCTCTTTAGCTGACTTAACCTTTAATTTACCTACATCTGGAGTATGATGTAAAACCTGTCGTTGTAAATTAGATAACTCTACTTGATCTGCATCTACTAAACCAATTTTGCCTATCCCAGCAGCAGCTAAAAACTGAGCAGCTGGGGTCCCTAAACCACCAGTCCCAATAATAAGAACTGAGGAGTTAAGTAACTTTTGTTGTCCTTCAACACCTACATCGCCTAAGATAATATGACGTGAGTATCTTTCTAACTGCTCTTCACTAAACAAGAGCTCCACCACCCATAAAGTATAAGAATTCTACTTCATCACCATTTGTAACTACTGTATCTTCAAAACTATCTCTAGCCAAAATTTCACCATTTAACTGAACTGAAACCATATCTGGCATATCAACATCCTGGTCTTCTAATAATTCCGTCACTGTTAATTCCTTGTTAAATTCTACCTGATTACCATTAATTTCAATCTTCATCTTTCTCCTCCTCTTAATACCTAGTATTCTTATATGTTTTATATATATTAGTTGTTACTATAAAAACTATCATATTATTTTTAGTATGTCAATAAATTTACTAGGTATTTAAATAAAAAAAAGAACAACCTCTTTAGGTTGCTCTAGGAAAATAATAGTTTATTCTTCTTTAAATAATGGTGTGCTTAAATATCTCTCTCCAGTATCAGGGGCTATTGTTACTACCCGTTTATCTGGCCCTAACTCCTTAGCTACTTTAATAGCTGCTGCTACTGCTGCTCCAGAAGAAATACCAACTAGAATGCCTTCTTCTTGGGCCAACCTCTGCGCTATCTTCATAGCTTCTTCATTCTCTATCTTAACAACCTCATCTAATAATTCAACCTCTAAAACTTCAGGAATAAATCCAGCACCAATTCCTTGGATCATATGTGGTCCTGGCTCTTCACCACTAATTACTGCTGAATCTGTTGGTTCAATTGCTATTACTTCTACCTGGTCTAACTCTTGCTTTAAAACTTCCCCAGTTCCAGTAATAGTTCCTCCAGTTCCTACTCCAGCTACGAAAGCATCTAATTGACCATCAGTAGCTTCTATAATTTCTTGGGCTGTTGTTTCTCTGTGCACCTGTGGATTTGCTTTATTATTAAATTGCTGGGGCATAAAATAATCTTCATTATTCTCTACCATTTCTTTAGCTTTATCAATTGCTCCTGGCATACCATCTTCACCCGGTGTCAATACCAATTCAGCACCATAGGCTTTTAATAATTTTCTTCTTTCAATGCTCATTGTATCGGGCATTGTCAAAATTACATTATATCCTTTAGCTATACCAACAAAAGATAATCCAATTCCTGTATTACCACTCGTAGGCTCTACAATAGTTCCACCAGGCTTTAAAACGCCTTCTTTTTCAGCTTCTTCAATCATATTTAGTGCGATTCGATCCTTAACACTCTTTCCGGGATTGAAAGATTCTAACTTGACTAATACTTCTGCTGCATCTTCTGGTACGAGTCTATTTAACTTAACCAGTGGAGTAGCACCAATTAATTCAGTAATATTATTTGCTATTTTCATCTGTATCCTCCTCACGATTAAAACATAGTAAATTGATAAGTTTTAATGACATTATTAGTGTACCAAAATATACCCTACTTGTCAAGATTACTTAAAGAAGGCTGGATAATATTGGTAGGAATTACTTCAAATATAACTCGATAATCTGCTCCTAGCCTCTCTTTAATTCTATTAGCTAACTGATCAAATAAAAATTTTCTTGTCTTAGCTGGTACATACAAAACTAAAACAGTTTTTTTAAGGTTAGGATTAGTATTAATTGAAACTAGTCTAGCCTCTAACTGATCTTTAAACTGCTCTTTATAAAGTTCCCTTATAATTTCAGTTGGTTTTTCTTTAATCATCTGTCGATAAGTAATCACTGATAAAGGAATAGTTAATATAATCACTGCTATAATCAGAAACACTAAGCTTTTCTTTATCATTTCTTGAGCTGTAGATTCATACCACCACTGTGGCTTTAAGCCCTTACTATAAAAAATAACTATAATTGCTAACAATAAACTAAACAAATTACCAAATAAGAGTAAACTTGTCCCATAAACCATTGATAAATTCCACATAGATATTCCAATTCCTAAAGCAGCCATTACTGGGATTAAAGCAGCAGCAATTACAACCCCTACTAATGGTTGGGACTTAACATCCGCAATTAAAGAGTAAGCCCCAGCTCCTCCAGCAGCAAAAGCAATTAATAAATCAGCTATAGTAGGAAACATCCTAACACGTAAAGCAGGATTAATTGATACATCAGGAATTACTGCTCCAAAAATATAGCCAATTATAATTCCAATCGCAACTACTACTATTTCAGCTCCTAATCCCTTTCTAAATAACTTCCAATTTCCTAATACAATCCCCACTGCCATAGCAGCAATCGGGCCAAAGACAGGCGCAATAATCATTGAGCCTACTATTACAGGAATATTATTAACAATTAGACCTAAGGCGGCTGCAATAGAAGCAGCAATAGCTAAAACTATAAAATTAGAATCAAGCTGAGCACTTTCCTTAGCGTAAGTAACTATTGTTTCTTTGCTAGCTCTAGATTTAGATTTCTCAACTTTCTCCTTATTACGTGGGATTACAGTATCAGGAGTAAAAATAATCAAACTCCTATCTTCATTTGTACTAAAATCAAATTGGCCCTTTAATTTATCTATTATTTTATCAGCATGTCCATATAATAAATTTATAATTAATAAGTCCCCTGTTTGTGATTGAATCAACTTATAATCTTCTATATCAACTCCTAACTCTAATAAAATCTCTACTGCCGTTCCTCCTTCTCCTGATTCAAAAGTGGCATGCACAATCTGCATAATTAACTCCTTTCTTAAGTTAATTAATCATTAGTCTACCACTTTCATCTTCAAAATATGAGAATTTTCTATTCATCTTTCTCTGCCATTCGTTCTAATATTAATTGGTAACCATCAGCTCCATAATTTAAATAACGTTTAACTCGACTAATAGTAGCAGTACTTGCCCCAGTCTTTTCAGCAATTTGATCATAAGTAGCTCCTTGCTTTAACATTCTAGCTACCTCTAATCGCTGCGCCATAGATTTAATCTCCTTGATCGTACATATATCTTCAAAGAAATCATAACACTCTTCTTTATCCTCTAGTAATAAAATAGCTTCAACTAATCGCTCAGTAACTTCATCTTTTAATCTATTATCCATACTTTCACTCCTTTTGCTTTAATACTTCTATTATAATAAAAAAAAGACCAACTTAAAAGTTGGCCTTTAACTATTGGTTATTCAGCTGGAGCATACATTAATTCATAATAATGTTCTAACATTCTCTTAGCAGAGAATTTTTCATAAGTATCATCATGACTTTCTGTCATCATCTTAACCCACTTATCCTGTTGTTCATAATAAGTCGGAAGCACTTCATCTAATAATACATCGTATAGATTCTTAAGGTCATACTCATCTAACTTCTCAACTCTTTCGTCATAAGTACCTGTAAAATCTTGAGCAGTTTTAGGCTCAGTACCAATTGCCCAACCGTTTTCACCATGACGACATGCCTCAGGCCACCAACCATCAAGAATACTTACATTTAGTACCCCATTCATAGCTGCCTTCATACCTGAAGTTCCACTTGCTTCTTTAGGTCGACGTGGGTTATTTAGCCATACATCGCAACCTCTCGTTAACATTTTACCTGTTGTCATATCATAATCTTCAATAAATACCACACTTTCTGGGTATTCTTCTGTCATTTCTACTAAACGCTCTACTATTTCTTTTCCTGTATCATCTAAAGGATGTGCCTTTCCAGAGAAGATAATTTGAATCTTACCATCTTCTAAATACTTATCAATTACTTCTGGTTTAGTAAAGATTAAATTACTTCTCTTATAAGGTGCAGCACGACGAGCAAATCCAATTAATAATTTATCTTCATCTAGTGTAACTCCATTCTGTTCCTCGACATAATCGATTAAATCCCTTTTAACATCTTGGTGACTATTCCACACTTTCTCAGTTGAACCATCTTTAAAGGCATTAACCATTCTTTCATCTACCCAAGTAGGTCGGTGAACACCATTGGTAATACCTTCAATTTGAGGGGCAGCTTTATCTACATGCTTCCACATTTCACGAGCTGTTTCTTTATGTAGCTGAGCTACACCATTGGCATTACGGGCCAACTTTAAAGCAGCTACAGTCATGTTAAATGGAGCTCCACCTAAAGCAACCATTTGTTCAGTTGTCAAATTCTGATTAGCACCCATGTATCTTAATCTATGATGGGGATGTTCTTCATTTCCTTGCTTAATTGGAGTATGAGTAGTAAAGACAATCTCTTCTTGAGTAGCTTCTACAGCTTCCTCATAACTCATACCTTCCTCTTCCATTTTCTCTCTAATCAATTCAATTCCAGCAAACACAGCATGACCTTCATTAAAGTGATAGACATCTGTTTCAATATCTAACTTCCTTAATGCCTTTACTCCACCAATACCTAAGACCATCTCTTGAGCAATTCTCTCTTCTCCAAACCAACCATATAACTGACCTGTAATCCAGCTATCTCCTCCACCATTCTCCGGAAGGTCAGTATCTAATAAATATAAATCAACATTATTAAAGCAGTCTACTTTCCAAACCTTACAGTAAACATCTCGTTGTCTAATCTTAACTTTAACCTTAATTCCAGTCTCCTTTAAGAAATCATACTCATAAATTGGATATGCATTACGTGGTCTACCATCTTTACCAATCTCTTGTTTGTGATAGCCTTGCTTCCATAAAATACCCAATCCAATAATTGATTCACCTTGATCCTTAGCTGTCTTTAAATGATCACCAGCTAAAATACCTAAACCACCAGAATAAATATTAAAATCACTCTCTAGACCATACTCCATACAGAAATAACTTACTTTTGGTTTTTTAGTAGCCATTATAAGCCTCCTTAAATTTGTTCAAACGATTGCACAGTATCAAATATACCATAGTAACTATTCATTATATATATTAGCATATTTTTCATATAATTTAAAGTCTAAATTTAAACTATCCGTAGTGTTTTTCTAAATAAGTAATAATTTCACTTGAATCATTAACTACTGTCCCATCACTATCTTGAATAACTGGCACTTTAATCTGTCCTGATAACTCTTTAATAGTTGTTCGTTTAGATTTATCTTTAGAGACTTCTATCTTTTCATACTCTAATCCTAACTGGTCTAACTTTCTTCTTACCTTAGCACAGTAGGGACATGCTTGAAATTGATATAATTTAATCATAATATACCCCTCCATTCATAACTATCTATTTCTTACTTACTTCTATTATTCCTGGTTTTTATTTATAATATTAATTTTTTTAGTGATAAAGATTAACTAGCACGGTTTGATATGATAAAGAAAAATTTATCTTTATACTTCGAATTCATCAAGCAGAGATTGTAATTCTTGTGCCATATTAGCTAATTCTTGTGAAGAATTAGTGATTTCATTAGACATATTTTCTATATTATTTGAACTTGATCTTACCTGTTCACTTTTTTCTGCTACATCTTGAGTAGCATTAGCAGTTTGTTCAATTTGAGTTGCTGTTTCATTACTCGCTTCTTTAATTCCTATAAGTACTTTTTTAGTTTCTTTTGCTACCTTCTCTCCTTTTAATGCTTTATCTTTTACTTCTTTAACAGCTTCAAGGCCATTATTAGCTTTATCTTGAGTTTCAGTAATCAAATTTGCAATTTCTTGAGTAGCTTTATTAGTTTCTTCAGCTAATTCTCTTATTTCTTCAGCAACTACTGCAAAACCTGCTCCCGCTTCATTTTTATGATCTCTATTAAAATTCTCTATAGAACTTGCTCTAGCCGCCTCAATCGATGCATTTAAAGCTAGCAAATTAGTTTGTTCAGCTATATTATTAATCATTTCGACTATTTTTCCAATTTCATTAGAGGTATTATCTAGTTCATTAATAATATTCACTGCCTGATTAGTTGATTGTTTAATTTCTCTTATACTAGTTAAAGTTTCATCTATATTTTCACTACCTATTTTAGTTTTTGAACTGGATTGTTGAGCAAAACTAGTTACTTCTTGAGTACTAGCTGATATTTCTTCTATATTAGCAGATATATCCTCTACTAATTCATTAGAGGTTTCAATTGTAGCATTTCCTTCTTCAGCAGAAGCTGATAATTCCTCACTATAAGCTGATAAATCTTCTGTTTTGTCAAAAATATCTTCAATTATCTCTTTCAATGTGCCCCTCATTTCTTCTAATTTAATTCCTAATATTCCAATTTCATCTTTTCGCTCAATATTAATTTTTTCTTTTAAATTACCATCAGTAAATTCATTAATATTATCAATCAAATTATCCAAAGGTTGATTTATATTCTTACTTATAAATAAAAATATAGCGCCTAATTGTAAAATAAAAATAATTAAGAAGAAAAAATAAGTCCAATAGACAACCCCTTTACTCTTATTTACAGTTTTCATAACCACTTCTTTCGGTTGTCCTAAAAGATAAATACCAACCTCTTCTCCATTCACACTTTTAATTTTTTGAGCAGTTATTAAATAGTCATCAGTAAGATGATAACTTTGTATTGCTTTTCTCAAATCTAGATTACTAGTTACTGCAGATAAAAATTCTTGATTGACATCTTTTTGACTCAGTGTATATCCTTTAATTTTAGCTTTATCACTTATACCCTTAGCCATATTCAAATAATCATTTTTTAAAAAATACAAGAAATCAATTTTATTAGATTTTAAAGTTCTCTTTATTGAATTAAGCCCACCTTCAAAATTAACCATTCCTACAAATTTTTCCTGATAATGTACAGGATATAATGCTTTTAACCTTAATCCCTTAGGTGATTCTTCCTTTGTAACTAGAGGCTCTTTAGAATCTTTTACCTTTTGATAAGCATCAGAATACTTTAGACTTTCACCAAAACTTTCGCTATTCCATGATTTAACAAAAGAGTTCAATTGCTTATCAATTAAATGTACTTTGATATTATTAAAACCAGTATTCTTTTTAAAAATTTGGCTATATTTCTCTAATATCTTTAGAGAATTTTTCCTATCTTTTTTAGCCATTGCTTCTTCAATAATTGGATTATTTGCTATTTGTAAAGAATTTGTCAACCACACTTTTTTCTTAGCATTAATAGAATCCTTTAATTCAGTCTTTAATTTTTTACTAGTTGTTTTTAAATTTTCTTCTTCTAAATTATTAAGTTGAAATCTTCCTACCAAGCTAGATAAACCAATGAGTATCCCACCAATTATTAATAATAACAAAAGTATTTTCTTCTTAATATTCATATCTCTAAGTTTACTTAAATTCATTAGTTCTCCTCCTAATATATTAAAATTTATTATCATTACTAATAACTACTATTTTAATGCAAACATAATAGTTTATTACTACCTTTCCAATTTAAAAATTATATTTCATCATTTTTAAATAAAATAATATAATACCATTTTATGATATTGTATGTTATTTTTCAAACTTATTAAATATATATATAGGAGAATAGTAAATTTTACAAAGTAATAATTTTATTTTAATCATTAACACAACATAACTTTTTCGGGTAAAAGAGTTAGAGTTAAATCATTATAGGCAGAGGAGACAATATTGCCTCCTCTTTTAAAAATTACCAATTAGTCTCTATAAATGATTTGCAATTTTTTTATCTTCTTTAGCTATGTGATTAACAAACCAGTTCGTGATTTTATCTTTTAACTGATGCACTAATTCGATATTAATTTCATCAGTTTGCAAAAACTCATATTTAATCTGCTGCACTTCCTTAATAAACTTTTGATGTCTCTGTTTATGCTCTTCATAATAAGAATATTCCTTCTCCTGCAGCAATTGCTCTTCATCACTAAAATGAGTTTTAAAATAATCGGTTAAAAAATAAAATACTTCAGCAATCTTCTCTCTATTAATTTCAGAATCTCTCTCTTTTTTTAATAATTGAGTACAAGCTGTAACAAACTTATCTCTTTCTTCAAAAAAAGCTCGATGCTGTTGGTCAATTTTTTTAATTCCTAGTTCTAAACCTTGATTCCAATTTACTGTCATTATGATCACCTCTCTTATTTATTCATGATAGTTAAGTGATTATAAGGAATCCCCATATTTTCTTGGTCAAATTCTTCTAAGTCATTAAAATCAGACTGCTGAGTACCTGGTTTTAGATTATCTAACTTTTGTTCTAAATTTTCCTTAAAACCCCGATGCTAATATTAGCATCGGGGTTTCTATAAATTCTTTCCTAAAAAAGATCTAACTTCTGGATAGATTATATTCTATCTACCATACTCCTTATATTTTTTTAATAAGAATCAATCACATCTTCTAATAAATCAATAGCCTTTTTAATTACACGCGGATTATTACTCTTAGCACCCTTAAAGTTCCTCAATTTTTCATCTTCATAAACCCCAAAACCATCTAAATCATAAGCTACCATCATTGACTTAGCTAAGGGCTGGTCAATAACTAAAAACCATTCTCTTGTCAACTCATGTCCTTCTGGCAAGTAGATAAAATCAATATTTGGATGCGCCTTCAAAGTAGCATCATCTTCACCAAATAAATAAATTTGATCTACTGTATCAGCTAAATCAAAATAACGATCCCAGATATCTTCTGCTCGAGAAACCTTTTGAAAACCAGCATAAACAGTCGTGCCTTCAGCTTCATCCTTTGTCAATAACACACTCTCCATAATATAGCACATCTGCTCTAGTTTGGGAATTTCAGTCTCATACTTTAAAGAACGGGATTTTAATTTGCTATTACTAACCTCACCAGTTAAATCTTCTACTGGACCTTCCAACTCATCAAAAATTTCTTGATACAGAGAAACTTCCTTCATTAACAAGCACCTCCATTTAAAATATTAATCTATTTTAATTGTAATAATTAACTTATACTAACTCATACAACGTTGTTCGCTGTTGAGGAATATAGCCCATGTCAGAAATCAAATTAACTATTCTCTTGGGAGGTAAATAGCCTCTAGTTTCTTTTCCAGCTGCCTTAGAAATATTTTCATTAAATAGAGTACCTCCTAAATCATTAGCTCCAGCAGTCAGCATAAGTTGGGCCAACTTTGTTCCATACTTAACCCAAGAAGCCTGCAAGTTAGGAATATTATCTAAAAATAACCGAGAGACAGCTATCATTAACAGATCTTCTCGACCAGTAGCAGCTTGGGTAACTTTTTCTGTTTGCCCTAAGGGAGTCTTTTGATAAACAAAAGATAGAGGTATAAACTCAGTAAAACCACCAGTTTGATCTTGAATATCTCGAATAATTTTTAAATGTTTAACTCGTTGTTCCATTGTTTCTAGGTGACCGTATAAAATAGTGGCGGTTGATTTCAACCCTACTTTATGAGCTGCTTTAATAGCTTCAGTCCACTTAGAAGCAGAAATTTTATCTGGACAAATTTTATTTCTTACCTCAGGAACTAAAATTTCAGCTGCTGTTCCAGGAATAGAATCAAGCCCTGCTTCCTTTAAACACTGATACCCTTCCTTAAAATTCAATTCACTATTTCGCAACCCATGATTTAATTCAGCTGGAGTAATACCATGCAGATGAATTTCTGGTAATCGCCTTTTAATTTTTTCTATAATTTCTAAATAAGTAGTTATGTTAAAATCAGGATGTAAACCACTAACTAAACAGATTTCAGTAATATCATGTTCTGCTACTTTGGCTAAGTGCTGGTCTAATTCTTGCTCACTAAGCTGATAACTAGATTGATGATCAATCTTTCGACTAAAACCACAAAATTTACAATCATTAACACATACATTGGTCAAATTCAAATTATAATTAATTACATAAGTTATTTTATCATTAACTACTTGTTGCTTATGTTTCTCAGCTGCTTTGAGTACTGGATAAATATCAACACCTTGGACAGTTAATAACTCTGTTGCTTCCTTAACTGTCAGTCTTGAACCTTCCCTAGCTTTAGTTAAAATTCTTTTCTGTTCTGTATTCATCTAGCCATCCCTCACTTTGTAAACAATTCCAAACTGGTTCTTTTAGCCATTCAGTAGTTAAATACTGTGAATAAACTGGCAATCGCTCTTGAAATTTAATTTCTGGAAATCTGGTTTGTAATCTTTCAATAGCTGGCCATTTATGTTCTGGATTAATATAATCAATAGTTAAAGGAGAAATCCCTCCAATATCATCTATAAAATAAGATATAACTTGATTTAGATCCACTAAATTAGGTGGTACTTGTAGAGCAACTTCTTCTGGCAAAATCTTTCGAGCCAACTCTAAAGTATCAATCAAAACTCTTATTGATGGAGTAGTAATTTCAGTATCTATTGGTGGGTCAACTGGCTGAAGAATTATTTCCTGTAGGTGGCCATAAGTTGTCTGTAACTTTTTTAACTCAATTAAACTATCAATTCTATCCTGCCTACTTTCACCAATACCCAATAATAATCCAGAAGTAAATGGAATTTTAAGTTGACCAGCTGTAGATATTAATTTCTTCCTAAATACTGGTTTCTTAGTAGGAGATTGAGTATGGGCATTAACATCAGCAGTTGTTTCTAACATTAATCCCAAACTGGCATTATAGCGAGCTAACTTCTGCAATTTTTCTTTAGAGATTACTCCCAAATTAGAATGAGGTAATAAACCTATCTCTAAAGCTTGCTGACAAGCAGCCACTAACAAATCAAATAAAGATTTAAATCCTGTTTCTAACTTTAATTTTTCCTTAAATCCAGCTACTTTTCTTGGTTTGCTTCCGCAAGTAAATAATACTTCTTTGCAACCAGCCTGTTTAGCTTGCTTTAAAGTAGCTTTTATCTGGGCCAAGGAAGTGATATTAGCTTTAGACAGAGGTTTCTTGAACTGACAGTAATTACAATTATTATAACAAGCATTGGTTAGTGGAATAAATATATTTTTAGAATAAGTTACAGTTTTCATTTGGCCTCCCTAATCATTAATGATTACTAATATTATCAGATTTCTGTACTATTTATTTTCTTAATTCTTTCATCCTACTAATCATATTATTAAAATCAATAACTATTATTAGTAATAATTATATCATGCAATTATTGCTAAGTAAACACTTCTCTATACTTTGATAACGTCAATTTTTTATAGATTAATACTTAAAATTATTTTATCAATAATAATAACTACAATAATAACTACGATTAATAATCTTTTGACATAAACTATTTTTCTTTTTATATGTAACATAAGGACCAATAATTACCTCAAAAATTGATTGTAGCAAATTTTAATTATTAATTCAATAATTAACTTTATTTGCTATTTAGACAAAATAATAAGCCCCTCAGCAAAATGCTAAGGGGCTTATTATACTAAATAAATAAGCTCATATTTGATTGGTCAGCAGAGTTTAAGAAAGTAGCTACTCCACCAACTTCAACTCCATCAATTAATTCTTCTTTTTGAATACCTAGCATATCCATCGTCATCTGGCAAGCAACTAATCTAACTCCATTCTCTTGAGCTTGCTTCATTAATGATTCTAAAGAATCCACTCCTTTATTCTCCATTACATTTCTAATCATCTTAGGGCCCATGCCAAACATATTCATATTTGATAGTGGTAACTCTTTACTACCTTGGGGCATCATCTTGCCAAACATCTGATCCATAAGTCCCTTATCTACATCTATATCTTGATTCTTCCGTAAGACATTAAGCCCCCAGAAAGTAAAGAATAAGGTAACATCTTTACCCATTGAAGCTGCACCATTAGCTATGATAAAGGAAGCTATTGCTTTATCTAAACTACCTTCAAAGACAACCATTGTAGCACCATTTTTAGCTGGAGCACTTTGATTATTTCCTAAAGGTTGATCAGATTGACCTTTTTTAATCTCAGCTGTGAATTCACTCCCTTGATTACCCGTAGTTAATAAAGTATTACCTGTGCTTTGACACCAGGCCTTAATATCAGCTGTAAACCCTGGATCAGTAGCTACAACTTCTAAAATATCTCCATCATTAAGCTCTTGTAGCTTTTTAGAGACCTGCATGATTGGCCCTGGACACTGTAATCCACAGGCATCAAGCTTAACTCTTTCTCCTTCACTAGTAGCCATTTCTATTTCCTCCTCTGCTTGTTGTCCTTCTTCGGGGTTAGAAATACTAGCTAATTTATCCTGATTTGGTGTTGTAGAATCATCAACTACCTCATTTTGGTCCTTTTGAACTGCACTATATAGCTTATATCCACCAGCTAAGTTTTTAACATTATTAAATCCATTTTGTAACAAGATTCTAGTTGCAATATAACCTCTTAATCCAACAGCACAATAAACTACTATTTCTTTATCTGAATCCAATTCATCTAATCTATCTCGCAACTGATTTAACGGAATATTTACTGAATTATCTATCTTACCTAACTGTACTTCTATTTCTTCTCTAACATCTAAAATAATCGTCTCAGAATCTAAATCGGCAATTTCATGCCATTGAATAACATCCATCTTACCAGTTAAAATATTACCTGCTGTAAATCCAGCCATATTAACAGGATCTTTAGCTGAACCAAATGGTGGTGCATAAGCTAAATCTATATCTTGTAGATCAAAAACTGTCTTTTCAAATCTAATTGCTGTAGCTAAAACATCAATTCGTTTATCTACTCCATCATATCCTATAGCCTGAGCTCCTAATAGCTTCCCGTCTTTAGGAGTGAAAAGAATCTTAAGCATTAATGGTACTGCACCAGGATAATAACCAGCGTGATTTTTCTTATTAATATAAGAAACCTGATAATCAATACCTGCTGCTTGAAGTTGCTTTTCATTATTTCCAGTAGCTCCTACTTCTAAATCGAAGACTTTGGCTATAGCAGTTCCTTGACTACCTTTAAATTTCTCCTTGTCTCCCACTAAATTATTAGCTACAATCCGACCTTGTTTATTAGCAGGTCCTGCTAGTGGAATATGGGCTGGTTGCCCAGTGATTACATCAGTTACTTCAATAGCATCACCAATTGCATAGATCTTCTCATCAGAAGTTTGTAAATAATCATTAACCTTAATTGCTCTTGTTTGGCCAATCTCTAACCCTGCTTCTTCAGCCAATTTAGTATTAGGGCTAACTCCTGCTGACATAATAACTAAATCAGTTGTTAATTCAGTTCCATCCTGTAACTCAACTTTCTTTCTTTTATCTTGGTCTGCAAAGCCAGCTACTCCATTATCTAAATATAACTCAATCCCTTTCATCCGGAGATGATTATGAACTTGAGCTGCCATTTCTCTATCAATTGGCCCTAGAACTTGAGGCGCCATCTCTACAACTGAAACATCAAGCCCCCGCTCATGTAAGTTCTCTGCCATTTCAACCCCAATATATCCTGCTCCCACTACTACAGCATGTTGTGGATTGTTATTATCAACAAATCCTTTAATTTGATCAGTATCAGGAATATTACGTAAAGTAAAGATCTTCTCTCCATCCATACCAGGAAGAGGTGGCTTAATTGGATCAGCCCCTGGAGATAATACGACATAGTCATAACTTTCACGATAAGTCTCATTAGAGTTTAAATCTTTTATCTCTAATTCTTCTGCCTCACGATCAATCTTAAGCACTTCATTTTTAACTCTCACATCAATATCAAATCTAGCCTTCATTGCCTCAGGAGTTTGAACTAATAATTTCTCTCGCTCCTCAATTACCTCACCAATATGATAAGGTAATCCACAATTAGCAAAAGAAATATGTGCTCCCTTTTCAAAAATGACAATCTCTGCTTCTTCATCCATTCGAGTAACCTAGCAGCAGTACTAGCTCCACCTGCTACACCACCAACAATCAAAATCTTATTACCCATAATCAATCCTCCTTTAAATATTGTTATATATTAATAAACAAATATATGATCTAAAACAAAACAGTTACTTGTTCAAATAAATTTATTTTTAGCAGTGCTTTATATTAAAATAATGTCCTGATAATCTTTTTGGCATCTTCATTAACTACATAATAATTGACTTCAACTCCATTCCTATTCCCTTCTAAAATATTAAGATTCCTTAATTTAGCTAAATGTTGGGATAGAGTTGATTGAGGAATATCAATACAATATTGCATTTTAGATACATTACATCCTTCTTCCTCCATTAATCCCTTAACAATACATAGTCTAATTGGATGGGATAATGCTTTTAAAATTTCAGCCTTCTCCTCTAACTCTGCCATTTCATTTGTGATATTCTCCACTTGAATTACCTCCAAAGAAGATTATATTTATATAATACGATATTGAAAGACAAATGTCAACCACCTAGATTAAAAACTTTCAAATTTAATTGTATAGAAATTGAATTATAAGCAAATTATAAAAATACATCAGGGAGCTTTAGTTTAACTTCCTGAAATAGTCTATAAAAGAGGGATAGTATGAAAAAAGGGATTACTTTTATACTAATTTTACTATTGATTAGTATGGGAACCTTTGTCTATTATATTCAATCTGATAGTAATATAGAGAATACTGAAGCTTATACCCCTTGGTGGTTTTGGACCTTGGCCCCTAAAGTAAGACTAATGGCTAGAACAGTATCAGCAGAAGCTAGAGGAGAACCCTTTGTGGGCCAAGTGGCAGTTGCAGCAGTAATCATGAACCGCGTTGATAGTCCCAAATTCCCCGATACAATAGGAGGGGTTATCTATCAACCATGGGCTTTTACAGCAGTCATGTACGGACATATTTGGAATCATGCACCAAGCTATAAAACTATTCGGGCTACACTAGCTGCCTATAGAGGTTGGGATCCTACTTATGGTTCACTTTATTACTATAATCCAGCCGGAGTTACCTCAATGTGGATTTACTCTAGAGATGTAGTAAGAAGAATTGGTAAACATATCTTTGCTTATTAATTAAACAGGCCAACTTAAAAGTTGGCCTATCAACCTATACCTCCAGTGTTATAGGCTACTTTTCTTCTTTCCATTCAGGGTTAAGATAATTTATATCTTCAGCTACTAAAACATCCCTTTGGTTATTACTAGTGTATAGCTTTAAATCTTTACTATCTTCTCCATCTGTAACATAAAGAATTAATCTTTCTTTAGTATCCCACAGAGCATAATCATAAATTCTCTCTCTAGTTTTAAATAATGATTGCAAACCACTTCCATTAGGATTAATCTGCTTGATAACTGTTTTTCCAGTGCTTGATGTAGTAAACAAAATCTTATCTTCTTTGTAAGACCAAGTTGGATGCTGATCTACTCCTAGGCCTTTATTTAATAATAACTTTCTATCTCCTGTGATCTTCATTAAATGGAGTTGTCTCTTACCAGTTGTTGCAGAGATATAAGCAATTTGTGCTCTTTTAGCAGAATAAGCAGCTTGCCCATCATAATGATTATTATCTGTCAGTCGTCTTAAAAAGCTACCAGCTAAATTAGTCAAATACAAATCATAATCACCATCACGATTAGAGGCAAATAATATACTATTGTCACCAACCCAAATTGGAGTTTGCTTGTTCGTAGTAGTATAAGTAATTTGCTTTAAGTTAGAGCCACCTGCATCCATAGTATAAATATTAGAGTTTCCAGCTCGATTAGATAAAAAGACAACCTTCCTTTTATTAGCAGACCAATCTGGTGCCCAATCATCTCCTTTATCATCTGTTAGCTTAGTTACTTGATTACCATAAATATCAGTCAGATAAATACTTTTAGAATCACTTTGGTCACTAACAAAGAAAAATTTAGTCTCCCTTCTACTCTCTAATCCAATCTTAACCTTCTTATCTCCTGCTTGTAAAGTCAGTGGTTGAGCATAGACTCTATACCCTGGTGCACTAACCTTAAGCATTCTATCTTTAACTGATAAATCATCTACTACGGGAATATTTTTAACTATAAAGTAACCATGGGCATTAGTCTCTACTAGTCGATTTCCGACCTCAACTTGAACCCCAGCTAGAGCTTGACCAGTAAACCTATCAGTTACCTGACCTCTTAAATTCATATATTCAGTCTTACATCCTACTACACTTAAAGTCAATATTAATAATAAACTAGTTAGTAATAACTTCTTTTTCATCTAACTCTCCCCCTTAATTTAAAACAATAATTACTTTACAATTAGCAAAGATATTATTAGTTCTTCCTACTTGCTTAACCCGATTAGCTTGTTTATTAGATAGCACTATATCTGTTTTATAGCTACCTTTTATTTGCTTAGCATTAATAATCAGTGGATTATTTCCTGCTCTTGGGTTAACCTTGGCCCCGGCTAAACTTCTACTGTATTTTACAATCCCCTTAGTAACTACTCCATTTGAATTAACAATACTCATCCCATAAATTATATTTCCACTAGCACTATAGATCTTAGGAACTAAGGCAGGCTCAACATCTAAGCCTATAGTATTAATAATAATCCCTGTATAATCCTGGGCTACACTAGTAGTTGAATTATTACCTCCTGGATCATTAGACGGATTAAGACTAAATTGCCGACTCTGTTTAGCTTGCTTAATTTCTTCTTTTAGCTTAGGAAAAATGGCCTTCACAATACCATTTTGACCATAAAATTTAACCTCCATTACTACCTTATAGACTCCCTGGGCTGGACTCTCTTCCTGTATAATCTTGGCCCCTTTAATCATACCAGATAGTCTCTTCTTAACTATATCAGATTGAATTTGAGCATTCTTAACTGTTTGAGTAGCATTAACTTGAACTCCTTTAATAGTTTCTAATAAATGTCGTTGGGCCAAGGTAATAGCAGCTTCTCTAGCCATTATTTTAGCTTGGGCATCATTATTGATATAGTCAGGAGCTATACCATAACCAGTGGCTTTAACTACTGATTGCTCCCAATCAATTTTATTTTTTTGTTCTTGGTTACTCAAAAAATTATTTGCCGCACTAGCTTTAGTTCCTACACCTAAAATCATACTTACTATTAATAAAGCTGCTACAACATAAACGGTTAGCTTCCTTAACATTAATACCACCTCTTAAAATTTATTTGATCTTTATGACTAACTTTGTGGCTGACATACTCCTAATTTTAAAAGCAAAGTTAACTCTTTCTTTTAACTCAATAGCCAAATTTAAAATCTTAGCAGTAGTCTCCAAATCAAGATCAAAAGTTGCTAAACCACTTCCATAATCTCTAAAATAAGAATCTTTAACTCCAGATAAAGTAGGTAGGGCATTTCTTAATTGATTTAATTGACTTAAAGATTTAACCCCTGCAATCCTTATCTTAATTGTCTTCTCCCCTTGGATTAAATCCTTACTTATTTTTTCAATAAGATTATCTGCTAAATTACTACTAGCTGTTACTAATGCTTTCTTAGCAGCACTCTCCTTATTAATCCCAGCCCCTTGACCATTACTATTTACTGCTGCAATTACTTGGGCAGTAGCAGTATTGATTACTCTAGCATTTATTTGAGCATTATAACTTTTTAAACTAGATGCAACACTATCACTAAACATATCATCTAAGTCAACATAACTAGCTCTTGCATCCCCTACTACAATAAAATCAGCATTTAATTTAGACCCTAATTTCGTAGCTAATTGAAAATCACCCTGCAAAATTGATCGGCGTTGTTCTCTAGTAATAATTTTATTAATCATATACCTATCTATTACTTGATAACCTGAACTAACAAATTGATCCATTAATTCAGTTTCTACAATTGAGGAAGATAAATTAAGATAATATCCTTCTTTTAGTTGGGAAATTAAGATCATTATCCTAGGATTACCAATACGTTTAATATTCATCTTAAGGGCTTCTACATCTGCACTTAAATCCTTAACCCCTACCTTTACTCTTAGTCTAACTTGATATAAACTACCACTAAGTTCCTTATGCAAAACTTTATAACCTGTTACATAACCTTGACTATTCTTTAAAATTTCATCTTTAATTAATTTAGCATTCCGAACTTTAGTAGTAGCACTAATAAAAGTTCCTGCCACCTGTTCTACTGCTCTTCTTAGAGCGTTATTTATAGCCTGCTCTTTAACTTGAACTAAGTTGCCAGCAGTAACAGATGCCATTCCTTCTACCTCTACCACTTGACTATCACTAGCATTAATTACTGGTCCTATACTTATCAATAATAATAAGCTGACTAGAAATACTAATTTTTTATTTACCATTAGAATCCTCCCTCTTTTTAAAGCTGATAACGATTATAAACTTCTTGAGCAAACACATCAACAGCTTTAAGCAAAGCCTCATCAATTAACTCTTCATCTGAAGGAATAATAACAGATTCACCTTCATAATAACTAGTACTATAATTTACTTTCTTCTCAACTTTTTTACTTAAAACTACTGCAGCATTGCTTACATCTAATAATTTAAAATAAAGGTGGACATAAGCTGACTTTTGTATTTCATACCTTCTCTTCTTAGAGTCTGAATAATAAACTTCAACATACTGACTTACTTTATTTTCTGATACCTGTCCACTAATCACTTCCCCTACTACTAGATAGTCAACCCCTAAAATATTGCCTATCTCTTGTGAGCTAGCAGGACTTAATAAACCAGTAGCACCTAATCTTTGTTCTTTAATTATTTGATTTAATTGTTCACGTTCAATTACTTCAATAAACTTAGGATCCTTACTTAATAATTGAGCAGTAAATAGGCTAGTAGCTTTATTTCCTAACTCATAATTATATGAATTATCCTCAAATTGTATGATTGCTATGCGCTTTAATTTTAACTTGCGTAATTTTTGATAGGCTCGCTGGTATTTATAGGTAGTATCTAGATAATCTCCAAAGCGTTTTACTTGTTTAAATTCTTGGTAGGCTAATTGCCACTTTTCTTCGCTTAAATACTTACTTCCTAATTGATAATGCTTCTGTTGGTAGTTATTCTTAGCTTTATATAATAATTTTTCTGTTTTTATAGTACTTCTTATCTCAGAAGCTTCTTTTAAATTATCAATAGCTAATCCATAATCTCCCGCTTGAAAATACATCTGACCGCGCTCTAAATAATAAGTATATTGTTGTTGCTGATAATCATTCACCCAATTAATAATCCCCCAAACTCCTAATACTACTAATCCACCAAGACCTATATTCTTTAAAACTTGGTTATCAGTGGCTCTGCCTTTAGCTTCTACATAACCACTTCCGATAAATGTGACTAACATAAAGAATACTAATAAAGTCGAAATTAATTTACTACTCCCCTTTAACATAACTTCTACCCCTTTCTTATCCAAATAATCTACGAATTAAGACTATAAAGACAGGAAGAAAACTTCCTGTCTTTTGCTTAAAATTCTATTTTAAATGTTAGACCAGATCTTAAATCCTTAGTCTGATTAAATAATCCTGTTAGATCAGAAACACCTAAATCTGCCTGTAACGGGCCAAGGTATAACCCTAAACCAGCTGACCAATCAAAGTCATTCTCTAAAGTAGAATAATTAAGTCCTGTCCGTAAGGGTAAGAAACTAAGCCACGTTAATTGAGTAGCTGCTGCTATCTGATGATCTTGATAACTTTCTTCTCCCGTATAATAAGTAGTATATGAATAGTCAGTAAAGAAAGTGATATCTTCACTATAACTCATCTGACCTCCTACCCGATAAGTAGCTGGCAAGCGCCATTTTAAATCTTGGGTAGATCTTCCTTCTTCTGTCTTTTGTAAGGTCTTATCTGTAGTTTGGCTATCATAATTATACTTATACTTAATATAACGAGTACTATCGGCTGTCATAGCTCCTATATTCATCACACTAAATCCAACAGTATAAGTATCATTTAACCGAGCATAAGTTCCAAAATCAAGCGCAGACCCCATTGCCATATCAGATGCAGTCTCCATCGGATTATACTTAACAGTAAATTGACCATTACTTGTAGCCTTTGGCCCACCATCAGCAGCATAATCAACCTTTAAATCACCCGTACCTGTAACCTTAAAGATTGTTCCTGCTAGTTGATGATAGGTAAAGCCAATATATAAATCCTCTACATCCCAGATATCTTCTGGACCTGTAACGGAAAGATTAACTGCCCCATCAGCATAAATTGCCCCACTACCAGTTGAATCATCAAACTGATAAGTTTTACCAATTTTATTTCCTTGCAGTACTAATCTAGCTATATCAGGATTAAATCTAACTACTCCCTCTGCTTTAAGGTCTAAACTGGTAGCTACAGGGCCAATAATCAACTTAGCACCATTTCTACCTGTCACTCCAACGAAAAAACCTTCACCTTTGATACTAGATAATAAATCCTTTTTTTCTGCTGAGCTAATATAATCATTCTTCAATAAGTTATTCCAGATTTTCATATCTGTACCTAACTCTAAAGTAAATACATCTGCATTAGCATTAACTGCCGCTGGATTGCCATATAAAGCATCTGCTCCTGTAACAGTTACAAAATTATCACCTAAACCAATCATTTTAGCCGAAGAATTAGCTAAAGTAATAGACGTCACCGCTATAAGTAAGACCATCACCACAACTAAACTAATAAATTTATTCTTTAACATTAGTAGTCACCTCCTTAAATTATTGTGCAAATTGATTAACTTTAGTTGTTAATTCAAGATATGCATCCTCAATCTTAATAAGATCAGTCGTATTTAATGTTACATTACCACTCTTAATGATATACTTAATACCTGTATAGACATTATCTTGGGTAAAGACCTCTGCAGCTTCAGGTCTTAAAATAAATTCCTTCTTACCATCATCACCTTCATCTAGAGTAAATGTCTTTACTAAATTATCTGGCTTATATAATTTGTCCAGCTCGTCTTCCTTCTCCTTTGAAGTTAAACTAGCTAAATGATTTTTAATATTATCATAAGTAGCCCAGTCACTAACCGTACCAGCATAATATTTAATCTCTAAGTTAATTGGCAATTGATTTTCAAAATCCCCTATAATCAGCCTTGCCTCTTTAATTCCAGACTTAAGAGCAGCTAACTGACGCTCAGTTAGAGCTTGGCCCATTGCAGTAATCGCTACTTCATCCTCTATATTCTGATTGAGTGTAAAATCAAATGGAATATTCATCTTAACCTGAGGAGCAATTACACTATCAGCACTAACCTTTAGCGGACTAGTATCTGCTCCGGCTTTAATTGCACCAGCCAACACTACAGAATCAACTCTACTAGAATCTAATCCTTGTAACCAAGTTATTAATTCACTAACATTGAGAGAAATTTTAGAATTGCTAGCAGTAATTTTAGTGCTATCACTAGTTAATTCAGTAATAGGTTTCTCATCTACTAGACTACCATCAGCTTTAGCTACAAATTTAATAGGATTACTAGTACTAGTTAAATCTAGATACAACCCCTTAATACTATGATCAATAACTAACTCCATTGTAGCGTTATTTAAAGATAACTTAGAAAGTTTATCAGGAATACTAGACATTATCTCTTGAGTCAAATTCTGATCAAATTGACTAAAATCAATACTCGATTTATCAATTGTTACATAATTTATCTGTGGATTACTAAAACTACCAGTTACTGCAACTGATTGACTAGCATCATAAGTTATATTACTACCTGAAACTGTAAGTATATACTCAATATTAATATTTCCAGAAGAAAGACTAGCCTCTTGCCCTGTTAAATCTACACTACTAGTATCACTAGTTATACTCCCCAAATTAAATTGATTAATAGTAAAATTAAGAGTACTATTAGAAGAATTAATAGCTAAATCTAAGTTACCACTATTAAAACCAATACTTTGTAGACCATCTTTTATATGAATACTAGTTGACTTATCAAAAGTGATACCTGAACTCAAATCATATCCTTCGATTCTACTAACTTCTGCTTGTGGTAAGCTAAAATCAAATGCTAAACTTTCGCTTCCATCTAAAGTTACAAAATTACCTGTATTATTAACTAAATCAAATTTTATAGAAGCATTAATTAGATTAGATAATTCTGTGCTTTGTAAGTCCCAATTACTATCTTGATTACTACCATCAGCTATAGAAGTAATTTCTGCTGGAATTTTATTTCCCTTAGCATCCGTTAAATTCAAAGCTAGATTTTCAACTTTAAGTCCAGTGGCATTAGTTACTGTAATATCCATCTTGTTTATGGTATTAGCACTAAAGAGAATACTACTAAACTGATTTGATAGATCAATAGAAATACCATTTAACTCTGTACTAGAAGTACTGTCATAATTATACCTACTCCCAGCAGGAATTGTCTTTCCTGAAGGCAATGTAATGCTAGAATTCTTATTAGGAATTAAAGGATCGGTGCTACTACCTAAAGTAATTAAAGGTAAATCTACTGAGGAACTTATTGTAGGCCACGTTATATCAGTCATTTTTTCACCCAACTTAATCGAAGCTAAATTCTTAGTTTGATTGATCTTAATTCTTGTATCAGTTGCCCCCTCTTTAGGCACTACAATCTCACTTCCTAAATTCTGTTCACGTAATACATCCCCTAAAACTTTTTCTTTACTCTCAATTAAAGGAACTTTATATGCTACATCCCAAGCCGGGCCAAAGCTATTTCCCCGAGGATTACGGGCACAACCAACAGCTAGTCCGACTAATACTAAACATAATACTACTAATCTTAATCTTTTGGACTTTGTTTTCATTATTAGCCTCCTTATATTTTTAAATAATTTATTTTCTTTTCTAAAAGATAAATGGATAATTATATAATTAATTCTACATCCTTTCTTAGTTTCCTTTACTTTTATTAACTTAATGCAAATTATATACCTAACAAAAACCTACTCTAAATAATTAATCTATCAAAAAATAAAAAATACAAGGGCTTAATTAAGCCCTTGTACCTTTAATACCAATTTTCTAATTTAATATCTGTATAGAAATGATGCAAAATCTTCTTGTAATTTTTGCCGTGATCAGCCATACTAGCTACAGCTACCTGATCCATACCTACACTATGGCCCCAACCACTACCATAAAATAAAAAGTCAACTACTTGACCATCTTCATACCGGGGTTGGATCCAGAACCGATTATTTCTTAAGCCACCAAATCTCCACCGGATTCCATCCTTAAAGACTTTGGTCTGCTTAGCTCCAACTACCTGTAGTGCTTTTACACTTCCTGCTTCACTACGAAGGGTTGGGATAATCTGCTTAATATCTTCAATGCCTAATCTATTCTCTAAATAATCTACAGCTAAGCTCCGTTGCCAGCGATAATGGCTTAATTTAGTATACTCTTTATCTGCTGAATAAGACTGAGGTATCTTCTTTAACCATTTCTTTAACTTAGCAGGCGGTAGAGGAAATTCAGTCTCTTCCATTGCAGTAGAAACCCCACGTAAATAAGGTACTTCTCCACTCCAGATATCCTCACTATCCTCTGTATGACCACCTGAATTAGCACTATAGACAGCATTAATTGGCTCTCCCTGATAGGTCATTACATCACCAGCTGTCTTTCTAACAGCTTGAGTAGATCGTTGATACTCTCTACTTAAGCCACGATAAGCCGCACAATGAACAGTTGAGCATAAGTCAAAACCTTCACTCACATGGCGACCTAAATTAGCTAAAGTATAACTTCTAGCCGCCACTGCTTGCACCTTTAAAGCACCAAGGGGCCAAGAAGCAGACATCTCCGAAGGAACTACTGCTGCTAAATACTCCTCTAAGTGTACTAGATTAACAACTGTCACCCCTTGCTCAGCTGGTCTTAACTCTAGTAAACCACGATACTGGCGATCTTCTTTGCCACCCCAGTAATAATTTTGACCATATTTAACATTATGCACTAAAATAGGCACATAAGCCTGTGGTACAATCTTAACTGGTTTACTAAAATCTAATTTTTGCTCTCCAAAGTCTAACTGATAACTACCCTGCTGATAAGAAGCCTTGACAATTTGGCCTTTCTCTCCAGTCGCAACTATCTTAGTACCTTGCTTAACTGAAAAATCACTACCTACTCTAAAGAAGACTTGTGGTTGGTTAGTCATAATCCCAACTCTTATCTGTGGCCCAGCTTGTGGTAAAGGTTTGATTGTTTTAAAATCAACCTCTGTCGGTAAATCCTCTCTAGTAATTGGCTCCTCTTGACCTGGAGTAGGCACTGGAGCAGGAGTAGATTCAAAATACTGTGGATACTTCTCCTGTAACTTAGCTAATTCTTGATTTACTAATTGGTCACTACTATTTTCACTATGAGCTGCCTTAAAATACTTAATCGCAGCCCCGATTTGCCCTGCTTTAAGGTATGATAACGCTAATTCACGGGCTACACCTTTCAAACTTCCATCAGTTTCTAAAGCCTGATGATAAAGGTCACGTGCTTGTTGATACTTACCTTGAGCAAATCTAACTTGGCCCAACTGATAATAACCTAACGCAAAATTGATTTGCTTTAAACTTTTTTGCAAATGAGTAGCCGCTAGTTTATAATCCTGCTGTTGTTTATAACTTAATCCTAAATAATAATGTGCTTCTCGTAATAAATAATCTTGTTGGCCAGTAGCTACAGCTTTAGATAATTGCTGCTTAGCTCTTTGCAGTTGGCCCAGATTATAATAAGCAATCCCCAATCCTAATCTAACCTGTGGTTGTGAATCTAACTTTAATAACCTTTGGTAACTTTTTGCTGCTAGTTGATACTTACCTAGCTCTTCATAAATCGTAGCCAAATTAAGCAGTGCCTGCTGAGATTTAAATTCCTTAGCAATTCTTTTATACTGCTTAATACTACTCTGATAATCTCCCTGATAATAAGCCTGTCGCGCTACAGTTAATAATTTTTTGACTGGTTCCTTCTTGACTGGTTCTTTCTCTACTTTCTTTTGCTCTTGGCCCTGGGATATCTGCTCTTTGGGAGCTAAATAAAAACTCCCTACTGCTAGACTAATCCCAAATAATAAACCAATAATTACTATTCCTAGCACCATTTTATTCCTATCCTGCCACATTTTATCACAACCTTTGTTAGAATCCTTTATATCTAATTATAGCGTACGTTAGCTGACTATACAATTATCAATTATTGGAAACAAAAAACGCCGGATTTTCTCCGACGTTTAAGATTATTCTTCTTGAGCTGCTGCTATTTTTTGGAGTGTCTGGGGATCTTGACTTAATAATTCAGCTAAATAATTGCTAAAGTCATCTTTAATATCTTCTCGCGATAAAGCAAATTCAACTGTAGCCTTTAAAAAGCCTAATTTATTACCAATATCATATCTCTTTCCTGTAAATACTCTAGCATAGATCTCATCTTGAGCCAACAAGCTCTCTAAAGCATCAGTTAACTGGATTTCATTGCCTTTACCAGGTGGCGTATTCTCTAAAATAGTAAAGATTTCTGGCGTTAAAATATAGCGACCTAAAATAGCAATGTTAGATGGTGCTTCCTCTAAAGCTGGCTTCTCTACTAAATTATCCACCTTATATAAATCATCCTCTTGCTGATCATAATCAACAATTCCGTACTTATTAACTACTTCATCAGCCACTTTTTGGACCCCAATGATACTAGATTCTTTTTCTGCAAAGGCTTCAATTAACTGTTTAGTGACAGGCTTTTGGGCCTTTACAATATCATCACCTAATAAAACTGCAAATGGCTCATTACCAATAAAGGTCTTTGCCTGTAAAATAGCATGTCCTAGGCCTTTAGGCTCTTTTTGGCGCACATAATGAACATTAATCAAATTAGAGATATCCTGGACTGTCTCTAACATATCATCCTTACCTTTTCTCTCTAAAGCCATCTCTAGCTCTAAATTTTTATCAAAGTGATCTTCAATAGCCCGTTTATGGCGACCAGTAATAATAATTAACTCTTCAATACCTGACTGAACTGCTTCTTCAACAATATACTGAATCGTTGGCTGATCAACAATTGGTAACATTTCCTTAGGTTGTGCTTTAGTTGCTGGGAGAAATCTAGTCCCTAATCCTGCTGCTGGAATTACTGCTTTTCTAACCTTAGTCATATACAATCCTCCTACTCTAATTTATAATTAAATTTTAGTTTAAACTTATACTCAATATTGTAACATATGATAGCATTATTTACAAAATAGTTACTAGGAATGCTAGTTATATAATTAGAGGTTCAAATTCAGTTGGTCTGATAGCATGATAACCCCAAGAATATAAAATTGCCTCTACTATCCGCTGGCTAGCCTGTCCATCACCATATGGATTAGGCGTATTAGCCATTGTTTCGTACTTCCTTTGGTTAGTCAATAACTTAAGTATCCCTGCTCTAATACCTTCTTGTTGCGTACCTACTAACTCAATAGTACCTGCTTGTAATGCTGCACTTCGTTCGGTGGTCTCCCGTAATACTAAAACAGGTTTATCTAAACTAGGCGCTTCTTCTTGTAAGCCACCAGAATCAGTAACTACTAAATAAGATCTAGCTATTAAATTAATGAATTCTTGGTAAGGTAAGGGCTTAATTAAATGGACTCTAGATAGATTAGCCAAACTATCATAAACTTTATCCTTAATCTTAGGATTTGGATGGAGAGGCCAGACTACTTCTACCTCAGAGGATAAAGCTACTACATCCTCAACTGCTCTACAAATATTAACTAGTGGTTGGCCTAAATTTTCTCTTCGGTGGGCTGTTACTAAAATTATCTTCTTGTTTGGGAAATCAAGCTGTTGTAATGTAGAATCTTGAAACTGATAAGTAGGCTCTACCATCATTTCTAAAGCATCAATCACAGTATTACCTGTTAGAAAGATATTAGCATCTGGGATCCCTTCGGCTAGTAGATTAGAACGATTAGTTGCACTAGGAGTAAAGTGTAGATCAGCTAAGACACCTGTTAGACGGCGATTGATCTCTTCAGGATACGGTGCATACTTATTACCACTGCGTAAACCAGCTTCTATATGGCCTATCTTAAGTTGTTGATAAAAAGAAGTTAGAGCACTGACAAAGGTAGTAGAGGTATCACCATGGACTAAAACTAAATCTGGCTCTTCTTGACTAATTACATCCTCTAGATTAGATAATATCTTAGTAGTAATTTGGGCTAGCGATTGGCCCGATTCCATAATTTGCAAATCATAATCTGGGTTAAGAGAGAATAGTTCTAAGACCTGATCTAATAGAGAACGATGTTGGCCCGTAACGGTAACCAGGGATTTGATTCTGTGATCTTCTTCTAAAACCTTGATTACCGGAGCCATTTTGATTGCTTCTGGTCGTGTACCAAAGATAGACATAATTTTGAGTTGCTTCATTACAATTATCCCCCATTTTTTATTTAGTATATGGAGCTAAAGCAACTTTTAGTCATTAGTCACCTGCATTATCTATTCAGTTGTTGCCACCTCTTGTGTAGCAGCCAATTCTCTATTATTCACTGCTGGACGACCAACACTATAATAAGTAAAGCCTCGCTTTTTCATCTCTTCTACATCATAGCAGTTGCGTCCATCAATAAAGATAGGATTAGTTAATAGTTCTGCTACCCGATCAAGATCAAGGTCTTGAAATTCATCCCATTCAGTAACTAAAATAACAGCAGCTGTATCTTCTATAGCATCATAAGCGTTCTTGCAATACTGAATATCATCAGCAAAGATACCTTGCGCTTCTTCCATAGCAATTGGATCGTAGGCTTTAACCTGGGCCCCAGCCTCTAATAACTGCTTGATTATTGTTCTAGATGGTGCTTCTCGCATATCATCAGTATTTGGCTTAAAGGCTAATCCTAGAACCGAGATTGTCTGCCCAGCTAAATTTGGTACTTCTCGTTTTAACTTCTTGACTAGAGTTTGTTTCTGTAATTTATTAGCCTCAACTACTGAATTGACAACTTTAAAGTCATAGCCACGCTCTTGTGCTGTCTTAGTAATTGCTTTAGTATCCTTAGGGAAGCAAGCCCCACCAAAACCAACTCCAGCGCGCAAGAACTTGTCACTGATTCGATGATCTGTCCCAATTCCTTTAGCTACTTCTGCTACGTCACCACCTGTTCGTTCACAAATGTTGGCTATTTCATTAATAAAGCTAATCTTAGTCGCTAAAAAAGCATTAGCAGCATACTTAATCATCTCTGCGCTATACCTATCAGTATGTAAGATAGGGGCTTCAAATGGCTGATGTAACTCATCTAAAATATCAGCAGCTTTTTTACTTTCAGTCCCTATTATCACTCGGTCAGGATGCATAGTATCTGCTACAGCAGAACCTTCCCGTAAAAACTCAGGGCAAGAAACAACATCAAAGTCATAATCAGCCTCTTGTTGTTGCTCAATTAATTCTTCTACCCAATCCCCTGTTCCGACCGGAACAGTACTCTTATCAATTACGATCTTATAACCATTAATGTACTGGGCTATATCTTGAGCTACTGCTTTAACTGCTGATAAGTCTGCTCCTCCATCCTCTTGAGAAGGAGTACCTACAGCAATAAAGATAATATCACTTTCTTTAACCCCTGCTTCTAAAGAAGTAGTAAACTTTAGATTACCATGCTCATAATTACGATCAACAATTTCTTTCAAACCTGGTTCATAGATAGGCATCACCCCATCTTTTAAACCGGCAATCTTTTCTTGATCAATATCGACACAGATTACATCATTTCCTAGCTCAGCAAAACAAGCTCCCGAAACCAATCCTACATATCCTGTTCCTACAACAGTTAGCTTCATTTAATATTCCTCCTGCAACTATAAATTATTTAATTCAATTTGTGAAATCGATAACACTGTATCCATTATATGATAAATTTGAAATTATTTCAATCAACAGATTTATCCTTTCTTTAATTGCTCTAACAGTTTATAAGGTACATCTACTCTCCCTAACAGATACTTATCTTCATTAGCAGGGCCATGGCAATCAGAACCCCCTGTTACCAACAAATCATACTCAGTAGCTAACTGCAGATAATAATCTGTCTCGGCTTGATTATGCTGCGAGTAATAAGCTTCAATTCCAGCAAAGTCCTCTTGCTCTAATAACTCTATTACTAACTCTCGATTATCTATCACTCCAGGATGGGCCAAAACCGGAATACCTCCTGCTTGTTTTAGCAATTTAACTGCCTCACTAGGTGTTAACTGGTACTTAGGAACATAAGCTGGGCCACCATCTTCTAGGTAATCATCAAAGGCTGTCTGCATATCAGTAACATACTCATCTTCTACCATTAATCTAGCAATATGCGGCCGACCTACTCCTGTATCTCCTGCTATTTTTTTTAGTCGCTTAAAGTCTAATTCTACATCTAAGTTGGCCAGTTTAGCTAGGATCTGCTTGGCCCTTACTTCTCTAGCTCGTTGTAACTTATCTAATACTTCGTTTAATTGTGGTGAGTCTAAATCAATATAATATCCTAAGATATCTATTCTCTGTCCCTGGTAATAAGTCGTTAACTCAATCCCTGGGACGACTTCTATCTCCAGTTCTTTTCCAATTTCTAAAGCTGGTTGGACTCCAGCTAGACTATCATGGTCTGTGATAGCAACTGCTGCTAAACCTTGTTCAACGGCTGCCTTTACTAATTCCTGTGGTGTAAATGAACCATCAGAAGCTATAGTATGTGTATGTAAATCAATTTTTTTCATAGTTATCTCCTTTCAAAATCAACGCTAATATTATAACAATAATTTAAGCGGGGAGCAAATAATAAGAGGTGAACCCAAAGTTCACCTCAGACTGCTTAATCATTTAATTTTTCAGTAATTGCTGCTAATACCTGATTAACTGCTTCTTCTAGAGATAGCTCTCTGGTATCAACTACCACTTCGGGATCAACTGGTTCTTCATAAGGAGCAGAAATCCCCGTAAAGTTATCTATCTCACCCTTTTTAGCCTGTTCGTATAATCCTTTAGGATCACGATCAGCACAAGTCTTTACATCAGCCTTGACATAAACCTCAATAAAATTATCTCTTCCTGCTCTCTCCCGAGCAAATGCTCTAGATTCTTGGTAAGGAGAGATAAAGGAAGCTAACGTAATTAATCCAGCATCTTTAAATAAAGCAGCTACTTCGGCAATCCGGCGGATATTTTCATTCCTATCTTCAGGAGTAAAGCCTAAGTCTGAGTTTAAGCCATGGCGAACATTATCACCATCTAGTCTATAAACAGCCTTTTTCTGAGCTACTAGTTGTTTCTCTACCTCAACAGCAATTGTTGATTTACCTGAGCCTGATAAACCTGTAAACCAGATGACAAGGCCAGGTTGGTCTAAAACAGCACAGCGATCTTGATAAGTCACTTCCCCTTCGTGCCAGGTTATGTTTTCAGTCATTTTAACACCTCCAAACATAATGAATTGACAACGCGTCCCTTCGGGTTTTGTTCCAAAACCCTTCGTGAGAAAAAGTTGGCGCATAGCCAACTTTTTCTCTACCACGGTCTAAAAATAATCCCTCTATCCTGCAATAGACCTTCTATTTCTCCAGCAGCTTTTCTTTCAGATTCAAAGTCGGAGATATGTAGATCATAATCAATATCTGTTGTTATCTTATCACCTAACCAGACTGTCTCTATCTGATCAGGAGCAACTGTTGTCTTGATTAGTTCTAAGTCTTCTTGAGTTAATTCTACAGCAGTTACAAGTAGGATAGCCCCTGCATCAAGCATGATATGAGAGACTTCAGATAATCTGCGTAGGTGTTCTTCTTTATGATTATTCTCGCCTTTGATATCAGCATCTACACCATACAATAAGTTACCAATACCTAAGAAGTAAGACATTTGGCCCTCATTAAATAACTGTTTCTCTAATTCTTTGGCCGTTGGCTTCTTACCTACATCTTCTTCTCCAGTGATTAAGACTAAAGTAGGCTGTTGGCTATACTTCTTGGCCCTCTCTTCACGAGTGATCTTACTCTTTTCCCACTTATAGTTTCTAAGCATTACCTTTTCTCTAACCCAGCTTTGTTTATCTTCTATAGCCTCTTCAACTAAGCCACCACCAGCAATCTCATAATCATCAACTACTACAAAGCGGCTTGTTTTTTCAAACTGAGTAGCTAAGTCAAAAGCAATAGCTTTATTTAACTTAAAGACACACTGGGCTACATCATGGCGCTCTACTTGATCTTTTTCTTGACTCTGGCTTAAGTTAGAAGCATCTATAACTCGTTCAATCTTTTCTAGTCTAGCACTTACCTTAGCAGTACCTAGCTTAATCTGATACTCTTTATTCTTACTTAGTGGTGCTTTACCTAACCAAAAGAGATTGGTCTTAATCCGAGAAGTTACTTCGGGCTCTGTCTCATCTGCTAAAGTAGCTAGCTCGCCTCGTTTAATAAAGATCTGTTCATCTAGAGTGAAGCCTGTCGCAAAACCTGGCCCTATTGTATCTGTCTTAGCTCGATTAAATCCTTCAATGGACTTAACAGTACTGCGCTTACCAGATGGATAGAAAACGACTTCATCTCCAACACTAACCTGACCTGCTGCAATTGTACCTGATACAATCCGACGATCATCTCCTCCACGAGTGAACTTATAGACATCTTGAACAGGCATTCTAAATGGTTTATCCTCTGGTAACTTCTGATTCTCAAAACTATCTAAGACTTCTAACACAGTCTGACCTTGATACCAAGGGGTCTCATCAGATAAAGTAGCTATGTTAGCTCCTTCTAAGCCACTAACAGGCACAAAACAGTCTGCTTCCATACCTATCTCCTCTAAAAACTCAGTATAATCCTCAACTATCTGATTAAAGGTATCTTGATCATAATCTACTAAATCCATCTTATTGACTAAGACAGATACTTGCTCAATCCCTAGCATAGATAACATATAACAGTGACGCTTAGAGTTCTCTTGAATTCCTTCATCAGCATCAATGACTAGTAAAGCTGCTTCTGCTCTAGCTGCTCCTGTAACCATATTCTTTAGGAATTCAATGTGGCCTGGTGCATCTAAGATAATATACTTTCGTAAGTCAGTTTCAAAGAAGACCCGCGCCGAATCAATAGTGATTCCTTGGTCTTGTTCGTCTTTTAGAGCATCTAATAGAAAAGCATATTCAAATGGTTTAGAGTTACGGCGACAAGTTTCTTTAACATCAGCTAGTTTACCTTTAGGCAGTGAATCTGTATCGGCTAGTAAACGACCAATGATGGTGCTTTTACCGTGATCAACATGACCGGCAATTACTAGATTCATGTTTTGGTCTGTATTCTCATTTAAAGAATCTATCTGCTGATTCATTGTTTCTCCCCTTTCGCGTAATAATTTATAAAATTAATTTAGCAATGAATTCCAAATGATCTTTTTCCATAAGCTCCTTGTTCAGCTAGTTGCATCTCTATATCATACCACTTACCAAATAATTTTCTAAAGACTAGATCTATTTTGGGATTGTATCTACACATTTGACTCACCCCTATTTTTCATACCCAGATGGCAAATATCTCTTTATTGTAAATTGGATTTAAAAATTGAAAGTTAATTATTATTTAAGTAATCTAAAATATATTGTGCAAATTTCTTGAAGTCTTTTAAACTATTATTAATAACTCTTACAAGTAACTCAAGATCAACTTCCATATAATCATGCACTAAAACATTCCGAAAACCTGCCATTCCTTTTATTTTTTTAGCAAACTCAGGAGGAATAACTTCTAATTCACCTAATTCTTTTAATATACCTGTATAATTATTTACTGTTATTCCTTCTTCAGATAAGATATGATTTCCAATATCTAATACTAGTTGAATAGAGAGTTGTAGTCCTCTTTCAATAACCCAACGTTGTTCTAAATTATTCTCTAACTCTTCTACAGTAATCTCTTGGTACTTATCTAATTGATTTAAATAACTACGCAATTCCTTCAATTTGGTTCGTACTAGCTTTTCTTCTACCATTTGCTACCTCCAAATTCATCTTTTAGACTCACTATATAACCATTCATTTAAATAGTCATCTTGTACCTGTAAAAAAGGTTTAAAGTCAAGATAATCTCTTTGTGTTCTAAAATGAAAATCAGCTCTTTTTCTTTTTGAATTGCATAGTACTAATTTACCATCTTTAATTATATTAAAAGCTAATTCTAAAGAAACATCATTTAAGATAACTAAATCAATTTCTTTTTCTATCTTTTCTTCTAATTCAGCTATCAATTCAGCTTTGTAACCAAAGTTACCACTGGGAGGCATGTTATCTTTATTTAAATAAATAGCAATGTCAATATCACTTAGTTTGTTCTCTGATCCTTTTGCTACTGATCCAAAAAGATAAACAAAAACTATTTCTTGTTTGGTAGACAATATATCCTGTAATGTATTACTTATTTGATTAGAATCCATCTATTTTTTCGCCCCCTTTAACTAGCTTATTATGTCTTCAATATTCTCTCTTATACACTATTAACTTCTATTTTTATTATATCTCAATAAAGAAATATTACAATCATTTGAAAAAATTATTAGTTTACAGTTTACGGTTGACGGTTGAAAACATTAACCCCTAAAACAATCAAGTACTAAGTGTATAAAACATATTTTAGAAAGGCTAATAAGAGTTTTACAAATAACTTTTGTGCTAGTTTTCCTTTAACATCAAACTACCATTTCTAAGCAATATCAATTCATCCTGATATAATTTTCGAATTATTTCTTCATTTTCTAAAGTATTGTTCATCATTGGCACCTATCAGTTCTAAATCTTGCTCTATTCTTGTTTTAGGTAGTATTTCTGCTGCATCATTATCTAATATAAGTGGTTTGAGATTACTATATTTGACTTCTTTAGTTCTCTTTTGCCACCGCTGACCAATTTGGTGTTTATTTATATGGTATAAGACTCCTTGCTTAGGATCTCTATCAGGAATATCTAACCAGCTTTGAGCTTCTTTTGTAGTCAGTAGTTCAATTTCATACAACCGGAGAATGATTGTTTTATAAGGTACTGCAAAAGTATCCATTAGTTTAATTAGTTTTAATAGATCTAAATCTGCGGCCTGGTTAACCTGCAAGAGATCTAATTCTTCTTTTAAAGACTCTTCAGGAACTAATAATAAAGCTGCAAATAAATTAGCTTTACTTTCCTCTAAATCAATATTATTCTCCTGATTAACAACTTGCTGATGAAGTACTTCTTGTTCTCCATTACGGTTATTACGAAAATGGTACAACTCATGAGCAGTTGCAAAAATCTGCTTTTCATAAGATAGATAAGTGTTAATATAAATAAAAGTTTCTCCTTGGTGGTTACAGATAAAGCCACAAAAGTCATCATCTTCTACTGGAAACCGAAGCAAATCAACTTGATCAGGAATAATGCGAAAAATATCATCTTGTAAAGCCTGGCCATGAGCTCCACCAAATTTTTTTAAGACATAAGTAGCTTCTTTGGCTATTTCTTCATATAAGTCAGGATTAATATTTTTTATAGTCTGCTTTAATAAATCCATTTACATCCCTCCAGGAATATACAATCAATTGAAAATTGACAATTAAAACAATACAATCAAATTCAAAAAATTATAATCATGGATTTGGCAGTGCCAAATCCCTACATTACAACCTTAATAACTACATTACACAATCAGATTATCATTTAATATTACTTATCAGCTAAAATGTTTTCGTGTTCTTGTTTCATATCACGGTGGAAGATTAACAGATCCATAATTTGTTGGGCATGTTGTAATCCGGCTTTAGCTTCACTGGAATCTACTTCACCCATAAAAGCAATAATTGGATCTTTCTCTTCAACTTCTTTAGCTGGTTTGATTAATTCCTGAAGGTCTAATGGCAGAATATCGGCAATTGCTTTAGTTTCTGCAATGGTGATATTCTTTCTACCATTAATGATTTTATTAACAGTTTGTCGAGATACATCTAACTTTTCTGCTAACTGAGACTGACTCCAATTCATTTTATCTAAACATTGTTGTATTCTATTTCCAATAAGTTTATTCAAAGAAACCATTTTATCACCCCTTAATAATAATTGACAATTGAGAATTTACAATCAAAATCATAAACCCAATAGATTTCAATACAATTATATCATTCTCATAAGTGTCCTGCAATCAATTATTTACAGTTATTATTATATTCATTCAAGTTGTAAATGATACATTTACATTGTTTTTTAAGAGGTGATCTGTTCTTAATTGAGAATGGAGAATTAAAAACCCATTAATCTTATAATATTTAGTTTTAAAGACTTTGAATTTGCCTTTCCATTGTCAATTATTTTTTACATGTAGCCATCCTTCCGTAACTCCTCCAATCCTGCGCCTTCGTCTGAATCTTGGGCTCGGCCGTCTCGTTCGGCTATATCAGAGAATTTACCACTTTTTAATTCTTGAACTACTTGATCTACATTACTAGCAGTAGATTGAACAGGTTCAGTACAAGGATAACAACCTAAAGAACGATATCTCTCTCCCTCACCTCGATCATAATAAAGATCTACTATTGGAATCTGTTCTCGTTTGATATACTCCCAGATATCAAGTTCAGTCCAGTCTAGTAAAGGATGAATCCGCACGTGAGTACCAGGAGCAAAGTCTGTCTTATACTGGCTCCAAAATTCAGGTGGTTGGTCTCCAATATCCCAATCATTGTTTGTATCTCGAGGAGAGAAGTAACGTTCCTTAGAACGAGAACCTTCCTCATCTGCTCTAACCCCTACAATCACACCTGTATATGGCTTTTGATTATCATCTGCTTCATACTGGCCTGTTTCATGATTCATTCTGTATCTCTTCCAAGTTCCATTTAGTGTCTTCTTTAGTGCTTCTGCCTTCATGTTCTTACAACACTGTGTATGATCTACATTGCCAGCAGGAAGAGTTTGCTTCTTTTCTAGAGCCTTCTCATTTTGACCATAGATCATATCTAACTTCCATTCCTTAGCTAACTTATCACGATGTTCAATCATCTCTGGAATTTGATAGCCTGTATCAATATGTACTAAAGGCAGTGGTACATGACCAAAGAAAGCCTTCCGAGCTAACCATAAAAGAACTGTACTATCCTTTCCAATTGACCATAACATACTTAAGTTATTGAATTCACTATATGCTTCTCTAATGATATGAATACTCTTATTCTCTAGTTTGTCTAAATGATCCACGATTTAAGCCCCCTCATTAGTAATTTACAATTTACAACGAAGAATTGTTCGTTGTTATATATTAATCTCTACTAAATCGCTATGTTTAATCATCATTACAAGTTAATTAGTATTATAACAATTATTTGCTAGTTTGCAAGGTAAAATTTGATTTAAACTAGATTTTTAATCTTAAGCTATAACTATTATATTAAAAAAAGGATGAACTAATAATAGCTCACCCTAAAACTTAAACTTTATTCTTTTGTTGCTGCAATCTCTTGGTTTAAATTATATTGATCACGATAATAAGCAAAAGTCTCTTTTAATCCAGTTTGTAAATCATACTGTGGCTCCCAATCTAAAATATCCTGAGCTTTATCATTAACTAGATAACTATCTCTAATATCTCCTGATCTAGCCCCTTGATAGACTGTTTTTAAATCTAAACCTGTAATTTGATTCATAGTAGCAACCAAATCATTAATTGAAGTCTGGATATTACAGCTAATATTGATAATTTCTCCACTACCATGCTCTAAAGCAGCTAAATTGGCCTCGGCAATATCATCAACATAAACAAAGTCTCTAGTCTGTTCTCCATCACCAAAGATAATAGGCTGTTCTCCTTGTAAAAACTTATCAACAAAGATGGAGATAACGCCACCTTCTCCTTTAGGGTCTTGTCTAATACCATAGGCATTAGCATAACGCAAAATAGTATAATCTAAATCATATAGTTGGTGAAAAACTTTTAAGTAGTGTTCAGGAGTATGCTTAGAAATTCCATAGTAAGAAATAGGATTAACTGGATGCTCTTCATCAACTCCTAGATACTCAGGTTGTCCATAGACTGCTGCTGAAGAAGCATAGACTATCTTCTCTACATCATACTGCCTACAGTATTCTAATAAATTAACTGTCCCTGTAATATTAACATCACTGTCAAAGTCAGGTTGCTCCAGAGACTGTTGGACATCAATCTGGGCAGCCTGATGAATAACATAATCAATCTGATAGTTCTCAAAAACTTCTGTTAAATCATCTCTAATATCTAACTGATAAAACTCAGCTTGAGGATTCAAATTTTCCTTTTTTCCTGTTGATAAATTATCAACTACAATTACTCTATCTCCTTTAGCTATTAATTTATCTACAATATGGGAACCAATGAATCCTGCTCCTCCTGTTACTAATACAGTTCTCAAAAACATCAATTATCACATCCTTACCTTAAATTATATAATTAATATATTTTAAAAACAAAGCTTATTAGTATATTAAATTCATTATATAAAAGTTGTTAAAAAGATTATTTAATTTTCTTCCAAATAATCTTTTAAAGCATCCTGCCAATCTCTCATTTCATAACTTAAACCTTGTTCTAAAGAATAGTTATCCATTACAGAGTAACTTGGTCTAGTAGCTGGTCTAACGAACTCTTCAGAAGTCACCGGTTTAACTTCTATTTCTGTATCAGTATATTCAAATATTTTCTTAGCAAATTGATACCAAGAACATTCTCCATTATTGGAAGCATGATAAGTACCATATAAATTAGTAGTAATTAATTCTGCAATGACTTTAGCTAAGTCTTTAGCATATGTTGGAGACCCTACTTGGTCATCAACTACAGTCAATAAATCTCTTTCTTGAGCTAACTTCAACATAGTCTTGACAAAGTTACCCCCATTTTTTCCATATAACCAAGCCGTCCTAACAATAAAGTATTTATTCAATAGGTCTTTAACAAATTTTTCTCCAGCTAACTTAGACTTACCATAAACACTTAAGGGATTAGTTTGATCAAACTCTATATAATGTTCATCTTTTTTTCCATCAAAAACAAAATCTGTACTGATATAAACCATTTTAGCATCACACTTTTGACAAGCGACTGCTATATTCCTAGTTCCATAAGCATTAACTTGATACGCCAAATCTATATTTTCTTCACAACCATCAACATCTGTATAAGCAGCAGAATGAATTACAACATCGGGATTTAGATTAACTACCTTTTCAATTGTTTCTTCTCCTTCGGTAATATCTAGTTCATCAATATCCCAAGCATATATATCATATTTATCTGCTAATAAAGAATTTAATCTTGTTCCTAGTTGTCCTTGTCCTCCAGTAATTAATACTTTCATTTTAATACCTCCATATCATAAGCAAAAAAGAAGAGGATAAAGTCCCCTTCTTTTTTCTCTAACGCTTAGCATACATTTTTTTATAGTATTCTTGGTACTTTCCACTCTTTACTTTCTTCCACCATTCTTTATTATCCAAATACCACTGAATAGTCTCTTTAATTCCTGTCTCAAATGTGTATTCTGGTTCCCAACCTAATTCTTCTCTAATCTTACTAGGGTCAATCGCATATCTTCTATCATGGCCTAATCTATCTTCTACAAAAGTAATTAGTGACTCTGGTTTATCAATAGCATTTAAAATAGCTTTGGTAATTTCAATATTTGATTTTTCGTTATTTCCACCAACATTATATACCTCTCCATTTTCACCTTCATGTAATACTAAATCAATTGCTTGGCAATGATCTTTTACATGAAGCCAGTCCCGTACATTCTGTCCATCTCCATAAAGCGGTAATTCCTTATCATTTAAAGCATTTGTTAAGAATAATGGAATTAATTTTTCAGGAAATTGATAAGGCCCATAATTATTAGAGCAACGTGTAATATTGATTGGTAAATTAAAAGTTTCATGATAAGCTCGTACCATCATATCTGCACTTGCTTTACTAGCAGAATAAGGACTATTCGGCGCTAATGGAGTTTCTTCTGTAAAATAACCCTCTTCTCCAAGTGAACCATAAACTTCATCAGTTGAAACTTGTAAGAACTTAGATTTAACTGATTGATCATAACACTCATCTAACCAATATTTTTTTGCTATATCTAATAAAACCTGAGTTCCTCTCACATTAGTCTTAACAAAAATATCTGGATCTTCAATACTACGGTCTACATGAGATTCAGCTGCAAAATTAACTACATAATTAATATCATATTCATTAAAAATATATTCAACTAATTCTCTATTTGTAATATCCCCTTTAATGAATTTATAATTTGGATTATCTTCTGCCTGTTTTAAATTTTCTAAATTTCCTGCATAAGTTAATTTATCTAAATTAACAATCTGATAATCGTCATATTTGTTTAACATATGATAAATAAAATTACTACCAATAAATCCAGCTCCACCGGTTACTAATACGTTCATTAATTAACACCTACCTATTTTTAATCAATAATTTATAGCATATATATCAATTAAAACTTATAATTTGATTCCTTAAGAGTAGGTAACTCTTTATCCTTGTCTGAAAGCAATAAATCATCTTCTGTAAGTCCGTACTCTTTTAATGGCCAATCTATATTTATATTATTATCATTCCAAATAATTCCACCATCACACTCGGGACAATAATAATCAGTCGTCTTATACATAAATTCTGCTTCATCACTTAAAGCCAAAAATCCATGAGCAAATCCTTCTGGAATATAAAACATTTTTTTATTCTCTTCAGATAAAACAACTCCAAAATATTCTCCATAAGTATCAGAGCCTGCTCTTAAATCAACAGCTACATCATAAACTTGTCCCTTAATAGCTCTAACAAGTTTACCTTGAGGATGTTCAGTCTGAAAATGAAGTCCTCTAAGAGTTCCCTTTTTAGATTTAGAATGATTATCTTGAACAAAATCCATATCCATACCAATCTCTGCAAATTCCCTTTGATTATAACTTTCCATAAAAAATCCTCTATGATCTCCAAAAACAGTTGGTTCAATTATATATAAATCTTGTATAGGAGTCTCAATCTTTTTAAACTTAGACATTATAATTACTCCTTTCAATCATCAATAGTAAAAATAGTGAACAGTTTATTTCCTATTTCTACTCTTTAGTTGCTGCTACCTCTGATAATGTAGAATTATATTTAAACTCTCTATTCCCTTGAGCAATATCAGATAAATATTTACCATAATTAGTCTTCATCAATGGTTGAGCTAATTCTTTTAGTTGCTCAGAATTAATATAACCTAATCTATAAGCTATTTCTTCTAGACAAGCTATAAAAAGTCCTTGTCTCTTTTGAATAGCTTCTACAAATGTAGCAGCCTCTAATAATCCATCATGAGTTCCTGCATCAAACCAAGCCATACCTCGACCAAAATGTTCTACCATTAGCTGCTCTTCTTCTAAATAAAGCTTATTTATATCAGTTATCTCAAGTTCTCCTCTATCTGAAGGTTCAATTTCTTTGGCCTTCTCCACAACTGTATTATCGTAAAAATATAATCCAGGTACTGCATAACTTGATTTTGGATTATCTGGCTTTTCTTCTAAGGATAATACTTTTCCACTATCATCGAATTCTACTACACCAAAACTACTTGGATCTTTTACATAATAACCAAAGATAGTGGCTCCTTCTTCTAAAGAGGCAGCTCTTTTTAATATTTGACTAAAGTTTTGACCATAGAAGATATTATCACCAAGAATTAAAGATACATTATCATCTCCAATAAACTCTTCTCCAATTATAAAGGCATGTGCTAATCCTTTTGGTTCTTCTTGTACTTTATAAGAAATATCTAGTCCTATATGGTTTCCATCACCTAACATTTCTTTATAAACCGGTAAATGTTGTGGAGTAGAAATAATAAGTATCTCCCTTATGCCTGATAACATTAATGTTGATAATGGATAATAAATCATTGGCTTATCATAAACTGGTAAACTCTGTTTTGATAATGCTTTAGTTAATGGATATAGTCTAGTTCCAGAACCACCTGCTAAAATAATCCCTTTCATCTTATTACCTCCTTTAGAAAATGGTTAATCGTTTAACGTGTTTTTCCATGATTTTAATAGTCTATTAACATTAGCCTCCCAAGTATAATTATTTAAAATAAACTCTTGTCCTCTTTTAGCAATGGATTTTCTTAATTGTTCATTTTCAATAAGTATACTAATCTTTTCTATAAATTCTTCTTTATTTCTTGCAATACACACATGTGAATCATTGGTATTTTGAATTCCTTGAAGAGCCAATGGAGAAACCACAGAAGGTAACCCACAACCTAATGCTTCAAGTATCTTATTTTGCATTCCAGTTCCAGATCTTAATGAATAAACCCCCACTAGTGATTTGATTAAATATCCACATATATCATCAACAAAGCCTGTAACTATAACCCCTTCTTTATTAGCTAATTTTTCAACTTTTTCTGTTGGATCTTTTCCCACAATATAAAATTTTAAATCTTTATATTCATTTTTTAATTTTGGGAAAATCTCTTTTGTAAAATAATTTACCGCTTCAACATTGGGAAAATACTGCATATTACCATGAAAAACAAGAGCCTTTTCCTTTTTTATATTATTATAATTAGATAAAAAATCTTGATCTATATATGTTCCATTAGGATTTATTTTTATTTTGTCACTGTCTTTTAAATATTCTTTATCTTTTTTAGATATTAACAAAACTTGATTAAATTCATCTAAAATTTTATCCTCATACTTCTCACATAAATAACTTTCTAAATAGAAAGGAAGTTTTAATAAAAAACTATCTTTTTTACTTCTTCTTTTCATATTTAATGATATAGCATCAATCATATCAATTACTTTAGGTAAGTTAGTATCTAAAAAATATTCGGCCAATCTTATAGTTTGTACATGTATTAAATCAGGATCAACACTATTAATTATATCTTCTATTTTTTCTTTAGCTCTAGATTCCTTAAACATATTTACTTGAAAAGGTTTGTAATTAATTAAGGTTTTCAATATATTAATTTTTTTGCTTCTTGAGAGCTTAATAAAAAATATATTTTCACAATACTCAGCAAATTCATTATGAACTTCTTTTTTCTGTTTCTGAGTTTCTATAAATGTAATAAGATTCAACTTACATTTATTTTCTAATCTTTTTATTTGATTATAGGCAATTAATTGATCTCCTTTATATGGAGAATGAGGAGGACGCGGAGTTACATATAGAACATTCATTTTTGATACACCTCTTTATATTGTTTCAAAGTTAATTTAGCTAATTCCAACCAACTAAATCTATTTAAATTCTTAACTCCTTTATTAATTATCTTACAATATAACTCTTGAGATTTTAAAATATTACAAATAGCATTTACTACTTCCGTTTCATTATTTGGGTTAACAATCTTCCCCCCATCACCTACTATCTCAGGAATCACCGAACGATTTGAAGCTATAACTGGAGTTTTACTCCCCATGGCTTCTAATATTGGAATTCCAAATCCTTCATATAATGATAAGAATAAAAATAGTTCAGCTTGGTCATATAAAAATTTCAGTTCATCATCAGTTACATATCCAGTAAAAATAACTCTTTCATTATTTAGTCCATAATCTTTCAATTTTCGTTTCCAATCTTCCAAATCATGTTTTATTCCAGTTATTACTAATTGATATTTAACCTTTATATGACTAGGTAATTTACTATAAACTTTTATAACTTGTTCAGTATTTTTATTAGTAGCATCTCCACCTAAATGATAAAAAAATTGATCCTTAATTCCAAACTTTTCTTTACCTTTTTCAATTTCTTTTTGACTAATTTCATAATTCAAAAATTTTTTTTCAAATCCTAATCTAGTGACTTTTATTTTAGATAAGTCTATATTAGTCTCTTGGTGTACATCATACTTTGAAAAATCAGAAACAGTAATAACTTTATCAATTTTACTTTTAAATTTTAAATTATATTTTCTATAGTACTTCCCTAGTTTTTGATAAAAAGTCTGTGGTTGAGGGATAATATCTTCATTTTTTAAAAACATTACATCATGTATCGTAACGATCATCTTCAGATTAGAGTCTGTTAATACAGGAAAGGTATTACCAGTAGCATGAAATACATCTAAACTATCTTTTTTTATATATTTAGGTAGTTTTACTTGCTCAAATAGTAAATAATTTGATTCTTTTACTTGTTTAATCTTAAAATTGTCTGGTAAATTATTAAATATATCATTATTGGAATAAACTTTGTCTACATATAAGATATAAAAATTATTGGTATCTATTCTAGCTAAATTTTGAATTAGTTTTAAAGTATATTTTCCTATCCCCCTTACTTTCTTGTCAAAAGCATATTTAGCATTTATACCTATTCTCATAATTGTCACCCTTCTTTAAAATAATAATTATATTTACTTTCTAAGATTAGAATTGCTAAAGCAATTGGAATAATTGGCTCATATTTATAACATGAAAGTGTATTCAAATGTATAAATAATGTTATGATTAATATCTTACCATATTTTCCAGATAAAATAAAAATTCTAATAAAATATAAAATATAAAATGTAATACCTATTACACCTGTTTCAATAAATACAGATAAAAAATCATTATGGGCTAATTTAAGCTTTCCATAAAATTCATTATAATAGAATTGTACATTACCTAATCCCACACCAAAAGGATACCTTACAATATTATTTAAACCTATCTTCATAAGTTTCAATCTTTCACTAAATGAACCTCCAGAAAAACTATATCTAGAAAATATTTCGTTCAAATAGTCGGGAAAACTATAATAAATTATTCCAATAATGATAATAAGAAAAAACGAACTTATAGTTGCTAATTTTATTTTTAAATTCTTTTTTAACGTTAAAAATAATAAAAAAATTGCAATAAAATCACTAATCATTGCAGCCCTTGAATGAGTTAACACAATACAAAGAATAGAAATTATTAATATTAAATAATCAGTTCTATTAAATTTATGTTCATATTTATATTTGACAAATATAAATATGAACATAAATGTGTTTATATATAATCCAAAATAGTTTGGATCTTCAAAGAAACCAGTCATTCTAGGAACTCCATTATGACCATAAAATATACCTAAATATGTTGTACTATAACTACCGTAAGTTATAGGTAATTGAATAGTATATAAAATCAAAGAACTAAAAGAAAATATAAATAGTAATATTTTAAATAATTTCGCCTTCTCCCTATTATTTATTTTAAAATAAATATTTAAAATAACAAAATAACATATCATTTGAAACAAGAAGAATATCGAATATTTTAGAACATGACTAAATTCAACAGGAAATGGACTATATAAAAATGAGATTATTCCAAAAAGGAATATAAAAATATAATTAAGCAACCATTCAACTAATACTTTTCTTCTATTAAAAATAATAAAAAACAAACCTAATAATATAAATATCATATAATATCTTATAGATAATCCACTAATCTCAATAAAATATTTACTATTATTAACTTGAATACTAACTAATATAAATAAAAATAAAATTGTTTCTAATTTAAATCTGATATGTTTAATTCTCATTTTATCTAAATCCTTTTTAAAGCTTCAAGTGTATTACTGACCATATTAGAAACATCAAATAATTGCCTAGATTTATTCATACAACAATCAGCCATTTGTTTTCTTAATTTTAAATCGTTAATTAATAATTCAATCTTAGCCTTTAAATTATTTATATCCCCTGGTTTAATCAAAAATCCACTTTTATTTTCTTCAATCATTTCAGGAATTCCTGCTATATTTGTTGATATAATTGGAACCCCCATGGACATTGCTTCCAATATAGATAATGGGAATCCTTCATCATAAGAAGGTAAAACAAAAATATCAGTTTTATTTAAGATTGCTTTTATATCTTTTCTAAAACCTAATATGGATATTGATTCTTCTAGATTTCTATCCCGAACAATCCTTTTTAATTTTTTTTCTTGACTTCCAGTTCCTACGATTAATAATCTAATGTTCTTATTATCCATATAAACTCTTTCAAAAGCAGATATTAGATCCAAATGACCTTTATGCGGTTCTAACCGTGAAATTTGAGTAATCCTAGTAATATTGTCTTCTATATTAAAAGGTTTAGGTGTGAAATGATTTGTATTGATACCATTATAAACAACCTCTATTTTTTCTTCATTACAAAAGTCATTTTCTAAAAGTTCATTCTTATGATAATTCGATATTACTATTACCTTATCAATATATTTTGTAGCCATTTTACCAATAAATTTAGATGCAATTTTTTTCAATCCTGAATTAGAATTCAAAAGCATATGCCTTGTACATATTTTTTTTACTTTTTTACTTATCAATGGTGCTAAATAAATAGACCTATTTCCATTTAAAAAAACATAATCTATATTATTATTTTCAATTATTTCATTAATATCCCTGGAATTTCTTTTAAATCTAGAATATCCATTACATATATCAAAGATATTCTTTTTAGGTATAATTAAATTATTAAAGAATTCATCAACTTTAGGAGATGCTAGATAAACATTCTGAAAATCCTTTCTTCGAAAAAAATTGTTTATTAACTCTTTTAAATAAACTTCTCCTCCACCATAAAATGGAGTTAAATTTATAAATAAAATCTTCATCTTATTACCTCCTTCTAAAAATAACACTACTACATTAATCTCTTCTTTATTTATTAAAAATAGTTATATTAATCATCTAACAATTTTACCTAAGCAAGCAATAGAATAACCTATTGCTTGTTTTAAAAATTAAAATAATAAAATTCGATAAAATCATGAATTTATTATACTTATTACTTTTTGTATTCTCCTATTAAAATTATGATTTTTTTTGACTTTTTCATATCCCTCTTCAGATATAGATGACCTTAATTCAGAATCTACTAAATATTTTTTTATTTTTTCTTTTAAATCATTATAACTAAAATAAGTTACAATCTCCTCTTGAGAAAAATTTTGTCTTACAAATTTATTATTATCAACTAATTGACATGATTTAGTTCCTAATATTTCAAAAACCTTTGGATTACAACCATATTGCGATTGATTATGATGAATATTAATAATCAATTTAGACCTCGAATACAACTCATTAACCTTTTTAGGTAAAATATTTTTATTCATAAAGTAATGGTCATATTTTTTTAAATAATAATTAATATATGAATTCGGCCTCCTCCAATTAGTATACTTACCATAAATTTTAATATTAAATTTAGGAAAATCATTTATTAATTTATCTAAAACTTCTAATCGTTCTGGGTATAAAGATCCAACAAATAAAATATCAATATCTTCTTTTTTATCTATAGGATAGTAAATCTCACTATCCAAAGCTAATGGTAAAAAATAAGAACAAAAACCTTCTTTTTCTAATTTATTAACATCACTTTTTTCAAACATAAATTTATAATCATATAAATCTAAATTCTTGTATGTCTCAGGAACCCTGTAAATGGAATCCATCATCCATAAAACTACCTTAGACCCTTTCATTTCTTTTATAGTTTTTGGGTAAAGTTTGTGGCCTTTTATAACAAAAACTATTTCTGGCTCAAAGTCTCTATAAATGTCTAATATATATTCATTTATAGTCTTATCATATTTTCGTACAAAATATTTTATTTTAAATATTTCAGATAAAGCACCACATAAAATTTTATTCTTTAATCCAGGAGGGTATTCCTCAAAAAAATCTATAATTTCTGTTTGCCACCCTAAACGCTGAAAGGCTTTTCCAACGCTCTTATTATAATTATAAAATTTTGGTCCAATAATTAGAACTTTCCTTTTCATATCTTTATAATCCACCTCTCAATTCTATTATCTAATTAGACTTATTTTTATTAAAAAAATGTTCTAATCCAATTATAATAATTATTATTCCGCAAAATAAAATCATACTTAAAACAAAATTAATTATATGCATATAATTAATAAATAATTTAATTCTTAATATTCGTAAACCTAATACAAGAGGTAAAATTAAAAAAAAATAATTAATTATTTTTTTCCAGTTAATTTTCCAATTTATGATTTTTTTACCGATAACTGCTGCGATTATTGCATAGAAAATGAAACTAATTAAAGTAGTATATGCAGCAGCTATATACCCAAATTTAGGTATAAGCAATATATTTAATAATATATTAATTATTGCAGTTATTAAACCTAATTTAAACATAACTTTAGTTTTTTCAACAAATTCCAAGGGTTTATGAAAGTACATCCCCATTTGCCAAATTATAATCCCTCCTATTACTACTGGCATAATAATATGTCCTTTTCTAAACTGAGATCCTAAGAAATAAAAAGCTATATCTTTACTAAATAGCCAAACTCCACTTATTAATAATATACCTCCAATAAAAAAGTACTCTATAATAACTTCTAACCATTTTGACATTTTTTCTTTATCTGAATTTTCCCAAGCTCGCATTAAAAAGGGATGAACAGCCATTACGATGGGTGCTGTCATTAAACCAACCGTTCCATTAATCAATCGATAATTAGCAGAATATAAGCCAACTTGACTAGCCCCTTTGAACCACTGAATAATATATCTATCTCCTACATTTAAAATTGTGGCTACCAAAAACCAACCAGTCATAGGAAGACCATAATTAAAAAGTTTTTTCAATCTAACTAATCTGCTTCTAATCTTTTTTTTACTAAGAATATTACTAAAGGAAGGAAAATTTAATTCACACCATAAAAAGGGAACTAAAAACAACCCCCCTAAAGCCGTTCCCAAAAGTAAATTATAAGTTTTTTTAAAAACTAAAAATACTAATCCTACAGAAATTCCAAATCTAAGAATAGATTTAAATAAACTATATTTAGTAAATTTATTAGCTTGCATATCTGCCTGGAAAATTACTCTTAAAGGATTAAATAAACTATAAGCTAATATAAATAAAATAGACGATATATAATAAACACTCCAATTAGGAAATAAATGCTCAACTATTATCCAACCTATAACTGCCAAAATTAAAATTACTCCGATAATAAATATAAAACCTAATCCTATGATTTCTCTCAATTTATCTTTTTCTTTAGCTTTTGCACCAGGAAAATAACGATTGATAGACTGCTGAAGCCATTGAGATAAAATTGCAACTACTAATGTAGCTATGCTTAACATCAAACTATATTTACCATAACTTCCCGTTGAAAAAACTCGTGTAAATATTGCTGTAAAAGCTAAACTAAGAAATGCAGGAAAAATTTTACTTGGGACATATATAACTATTTTTTTAACTAATTCTTTTGAATGGGAATCAGTCACTAACTCCTCTTTCTTATTTATCATATTTTATTCCTCGCTTTTTTATAAATCCTAATTATAGCTTTTTACATCCAATCATTATTATTTTTATGCCAGATCCAAGCTGTTTTTATTATATCACTTAAATTATATTTAGGTTTCCAATTTAAAATTTCTCTTGCTCTAGAACTATCAGCAATAAGTACAGCTGGATCACCTGGTCTTCTATCATCTTCTACAACTTTAAAATTAATCCCTGTAATTTCTATAGCTTTATCTATGATTTCTTTAACAGAATAACCTTCGCCTGAACCTAAATTAAATACTTCAGATTCTCCACCACTAAATAGTCTTTCTAAACCTTTAATATGTGCATCAGCTAAATCATTAACATGAACAAAATCTCTGATACAAGTACCATCTCTTGTATCATAATCAGTGCCAAAAATATAAATTTCATCTCTTTCTCCTAAAGCAGTTTGTAATACTAAAGGGATTAAATGGGTTTCTGGATTATGTTTTTCTCCAATTTTTCCACTTTCATCTGCACCTGAAGCATTAAAATACCTAAAACAAGTATACTTCAGACCATAACCTTGGTCATAATCTTCTAAAACCTGTTCTACCATGAATTTAGATTTACCATATGGATTAATGGGATCTTTTTTCTGATTTTCCTTAATAGGAATTTCCTCAGGTTCACCATAAACTGCTGCCGTTGAAGAGAAAATAAAATTATTCACATTATACTCTAACATTACATCTAAAAGATTAATTACATTCACTACATTATTTCTATAATATTTAGCTGGATCCTTTACTGACTCTCCCACTTCTATAAAAGCAGCAAAATGCATAACTGCATCTATATCATACTCTTCAAAAACTTCTCTTAGAGTATTTTTATCAGCTAGATCTCCTTTAATAAAGTTATTAACTGTAACTAAATCTCTATACCCCTTGGATAAATTATCATAAACTACCACATTATATCCTTGCTCATCTAGCATTTTCACTTGATGAGAACCAATATATCCTGCTCCTCCTACTACTAAAACAGTCTCATTACTCAATTCAAATCAACCTTTCTTTTGATTTAAGGTTACTTATAAACACTTCTCTAAACCATTATCAGCTAGTAGATTCCTAATCTCCTTTACTTCTTGGGCACGTTTCTTATCACAAACTAAGATAGCATCTTCTGTATCAACAATTACTACATCATCAAGCCCAACGGTAGTAACTATTTTACCATTACCATGCACAATAGTATTTTCGGTATCAATCCCAATATGTTCTCCCTTAATTACATTTCCATTTTTATCTCTCTTTTCTACTCTTTCTAAGGCGGGCCAACTTCCAATATCATCCCAACCAAAGCTACCGGGGATAACATAAATATTCTCTGCCTTTTCCATAATTCCATAATCTATAGAGATACTATCTAATTTGGCAAATTCCTCAGTTACTACTTCTCTCTCTTTAGGTGTTCCAAGCGCCTCTTTCATCTTTTGTAGACCTTTATGTAATTGAGGCATATGTTCCTTAAACATCTTCCGAATAGTAGATACTTTCCAGACAAACATACCACTATTCCAGAGATAAGTACCATCATCTACAAACTTTTTAGCTGTCTCTTTATCAGGCTTTTCAGTAAAGGCATTTACCTCAAAAACCTCATTACCATCTATCTCATCATACTTACTCGCATAATCTATATAGCCATAACCTGTCTCGGGATGATTAGGTCGGATACCTAATGTTACTAAATTATCTCCTCTGTTAGCTACTTCAACAGCACTCTCCATTACTTCTAAGAAGTTAGCTTCATCTTTAATCAAGTGATCAGAAGGTAAGACCATCATCACTGCTTCTGGATCTTTTCGTTCAATATATAGTGAAGCTAGTCCAATACAAGCTGCCGTATTCTTGCGCATTGGTTCTACAGCTATATTATCCATTGGGATTTCAGGTAACTGTTCTTTCATCTTGTGGGCGTATCTATCATTGGTAGCAATAAAAATATTTTCATGAGCAGTTAATTTGCTAATTCTATCTACTGTAGCTTGAATCATACTTCGGTCTTCATCTACTAGATTTAAAAACTGTTTTGGTCGATCTTTTCGGCTCAGAGGCCAAAATCTACTTCCTACCCCACCAGCCATGATTAATGGTGTAATCATCTTCTCACCTTCCTCTTATCTTATACTGTAGTTTAATATCTCTTATGGTAGTTAATTGTAAATTCTACATTGTTAATTGTCAATTGCTTTTATCTCGCTCCATCACCGATAATCATTACTAAAGCTGTTCTAAACATAATCTCTATATCTAATAATAAATTTCGTCGTTTAATGTATAGTTTATCTAACCGATACTTTTGTCCAGGAGTTATATCATAGCCACCCTTAATCTGTGCAAGTCCTGTTACACCAGGTGTTACCAATAGGCGATTCTTAAAACCAGGATACTGTTGATGAAATTCATCTGTCAGAGATGGACGTTCGGGTCTTGGCCCTACTAAAGTCATCTCACCTTTTAAGATATTTATAAACTGAGGGAGTTCATCAATCCGAGTCTTTCGGATAAAGCGACCCACGTTAGTTACTCGGGCGTCATTTTTTTTGGCCCAGACTGCTCCTGTGTTCTTTTCAGCGTTTTTGACCATGGATCTGAACTTGTAAATAGTAAATTCTTGTCCATTTTTTCCTAAGCGAGTCTGTTTGAAGATAATTGGCCCGGGTGACTCTAGTTTAATAGCAATAGTAGCCAATAACATAATAGGTGCTGTTATAGCCAATCCTACTATAGATACCACAATATCAACTATTCTTTTAATAGCTAAATACCCTGTCTGTTCTATTCTTTCTTCCTTGACTAATTCCATATTAAACTCTTCTACTCTTTCCTCTATTACTCTACTTTCTACTTCTGACATCTGTAACCCCCCAGTCTTATGCTTGACTAATACTTATAAGGTATACTTTATAATAAATTCTACAATTTATCCTTAATTCCTACTTTAAATTTCAAATTAAAACATTTTTCTTATTTGGAAAATAAATCTTCTAAAGACTGTTAGTATTATAACATACTCATTTTAAATTGCAATCTGTTTTAGCTACTAGTTACTACTTCTTGACCATCATCTAAAAACTCAAGTAAAAAGGCAGCAAAGACTCCTATCATCAACCCTAATACAGCAGCTATAGCAATGTTTAACTTCTTGTTAGGTTTAATAGGAATCTTTGGTTTTACTGGTTCATTAATTACTTGCATTGCTTGCATATCATTTAGCTTATTTATTAGAGAATATTTTTGATTTATTAATGATGATTTCATTTGATTCATTGCTTGTAACTTACCTATCAAATCATTGTTCAATACTACTTGATCTACTGTAGATAATTTAGTTTCTGTTAAATTATTAAGCACACTTCTTGTCTGATTAATTCTAGCTTTTAAATTCTTAATCTCATCCTTAATTGCTGCTAGTCTTTCTTCTTTGAGCTTTCGGTTTTGATTAAATTCTACTAAGCTATTATTTTTATATTGCTCAATTAATTTATCAATAACTAATTTTGTATTTTTAGCACTTTTACTATTGTAAGTGATAGTAATTAAATCTTTAGTATTTTCCAATCTCTTAACTTTCAATGTTTCTTCTTTTAATTTAGTAAGTTGACTTGTAGTATAATCTAAATTCAACTCTTGATTAACCTGTTTTAAATAACCTAAACTAGTTAAGAAACTTGCTGCCACTTGAGGATTAGAATATTCTCCACTATAATTTCCTAATTTAATTGTGGCTTGTGATTGATAAACAGGATCTAAGACAAAATAGCTTATAAATCCACTTAATAAAACTGCTACTAAAAAGATTCCTATAATCACATTTTTCCTTTTGCTTAATACCTTAAGATACTCTCTTAAATCGATTTCTACAAATTCTTCTCTCTTCTCCAGTTGGTTCATATTTTACCCCTTTCCAAAACTGATAATTTGTTACTTAGGGCCAACTTTACTTTAATTTTACAACTAAAAAGCCTGAATTTATGTGTCATTTAACACTTTTTATCAAAGTAAGTCACTTTTAATCTATTTTTGGCCCTATTAATTTTAAATTTCGACATTATTACCACTTATACTTTACAAACTTTGCACTTGCATAGCCTAAACCTGCTCCGGCAACTACATCACTAAACCAGTGTCTATCTTCATATAAACGACTGATCCCTACTAGAGTTGCTAAACCATAAGATAGATACTTATAATCTGGATAATACTCTGCTATAATAGTAGCTAAAGCAAAAGCTGTTGTTGTATGTCCTGAAGGAAAGGCATGATACTTACTATCTAGAGTAAAATGATTATATTCAATTGGCCCAGGTGGTCTCTTTTTCCCGATAATAGACTTTAAAGTAAAGACTGAGAGACCACCAACTAGTAATGATTTATAAGCATCATATTTGGCTTCTTCATCAGGCAAAGCACTGGCTATAATAGTATCAACAGCTCCATCTCCTAAGTAAGTAATAGCCTGCATTGAACTATCAACAAATCCTGTATCAGTTGCTTGAACTCTATCTCTAATAACCTCATCTAAGTTAGCCTTAGCTAAGGGAGAGAAGATAAGTACACTACTAATAACTACTAGTAAAAAAGCAGTTATTTTATTGAATTTAGATAAGTATATATTTTGCATAAGCTCCTCCTTTAAAATTTATAACCTAATCCTAATAATCCATGTAAGGCCAGATTAGGTACTTTAGCCTGTCCACCGCTGATAGGTATAATAGCATGAGAGGCTGTCAATTTACCTTCTGTGATAATATATAATCTATTAGTTACAGGAAACTTCTTATCTACAGCTACCTGCAAGGTTGGCCCGGCAATATAATATCCAGTATCTAAAACTCCCCCCTGCTCAAATAAAGTCTTACCTCGAATAGTAGTCTGAGGATGGGCCAAGACTATTCCAGCTCCTAAACGATAAGTCAAACTATCACTTTGCCAAGCCCTATTAATAGTAATTAAATTATATCCATGAGAGACTTCAAAGTGGTCTACTTCTCGAAGTTTATTCTGTAAATGGAGCTTCTGATGAAGAAGTTCTAACTCCCAAGCACTATCCCGCTTCCAACGACCTAAACGCCAAGAATAATAGATTGGGTTTACAAAAGGTTTAGACTCATAATCAGCATTACCTAAATTAATATCATCATATCCTTCTTGCTCAATACTCAAAGGAGTTGAGAAATTATAAGGCACACCTAATAAAAAATCGAACCTCCATCTCTCTTGAGCGGCTGCAGGAAGTGATGATAAAATCAAAATTACTAATAAAATAATTCTAGTCTTTTTCATACTCTCCTCCTTTTTTTATATTTATGTCAATAGTTGAAATACTAACTTGATTTTTAATTTCATATCATTTTTCTACTTTAAGTCATCTTTCGAAACATTTCTCATAAATATTATATAGGTTCTTAATAATATTATCCCAACTATTATTTTGTTGAAGATAATCATAAGCTTCTATTCCTAATTTAGAGAAATTATCCTTATTGTCTTTAGCTAAATTATAACAATCTTTCATCTTGTGTTTTAAATTATTATAATGTTCATCTCTAGTTTCATAATTATAACTAAAGATAAAATCTCTACCCTCCATATCTTTAACAGTTCCTATCTGGGATGTAATTACTGGTTGCTTATAAGATAAAGCCAAATAAATAGAACCAGAATTTAATACACTCTGTTTATTATACGGCAGTACCGACACATCACCAGTATTTAAACACTTAACTATTTGATTGTTAGGTATAAACTTAGGTATAAAAATGATATTATTATTTTTATTGGTTAACTTTTTTAATTTCTGTTTTAAATTATCATTAGCAGGGCGACCACAAATTAATAACTTGGATTTTTTTAGTTTTAAATCATTAAAAACTTTGATAAGCAAATCAATATTTTTATATGGCTGAATCTGTCCTAAAAATTGAAATACAAAATCATCTTTAGCTATATTGAATTCTTTTCTAAAATCATCATCTGTCTTTTGATAATTATCTATATAATGCCCATGAGGAATATACCTTACCTTGTGTTCAAAATCTTCGACTGATAAATATTGTTTTAAGATCTCTTTACTTTCAGTACAATGAATAATTATTCGATCACTATTCCGAATCATAAACTCTCTAAATTTATACACTAAACTAGTATTATCAAATTTATGTGGTACTTTATTATGCATAGTCCAAATGATCTTTCGATCAATCTTTTGTAATATTTTTAACCATGTTATCAACTTATACGTTTGAATATAACTATCAATTTCTTTTCCCGTTGCCCTTTTTAATACCCAATTAAAATGAAAGACTTTAACATCTTGCGACATGGTACATTTAATCCTAGCTAGAGAATTACTACTAAATCCTTTGTTAGCAATAGTTACTCCCTTCTTCTCTAATCCTTGTACAATATTCTTAATATACTTGTTACTATTACTTTCACTAGGTCTAAAGTATACTCTCATTCCTTTGCTCCCTCCCTCACTAACTTATTAATTACTATAGAATTTAAAGATACTAAATACCAAAAAAATCGTGATGTTTCTGTATCTCCTAAGTTATATTGTGTTAACCCTTCTATATTAAATACAATCACAGCAGCTAGAGAAGCCAATACAAATAAATGCCAATTAGATTCATTTATCTTATAATAGCCATAATATAACAACTTCAGAATCTTAAAAATTAAATATCCAAAAGCTAACACTCCAATAGTACCTGTAGTAGCTAATAAATGTAACCAATTATTATGAGCATGATCAATACTAGTTGTATGAGGTTGTCTGTATTGATTACTATAAATTGAACTAAATCTACCAATGCCTACTCCATTAATTGGATGATCCTTATACATTAGCCACGAACCCTTCCATAATGCTATCCGACCCAGATTAGACCTATTAGTCGTTACATTAAAACTACTTTTAAATCTACTTATATATTCTTGAGGTAACAATAAGGGTAAAACTAGTAAACAGATTAAAAATATTATTATTATTCTTTTATCCTTTAGCCAAACCAAACTAGACAAACCACCAATAAAAGCTAACCAAGCTCCTCGAGATTTAGTAAATAATAGATTTAATGCTATAATTACAGTTAAAAATAATAATCCACCTTTCTGCTTATTATCGGCTTTAGACCAGAGTAAATAGGAGATAGTAAACATTAGAAAAATAGCTGTAAACTCTCCAAAGCTTAACGCAAAAGAAAAACTTCCCACTCGAGGCATATCTAAGTAAAATTTTTGATACAAGCCATACCCTACTCCTATAAGCATAGAAAATAAAGTAGTATAAGCTAATTTCTTAATTAAGATAAGATTATCTACCGTATTAATTATAGCAAAATAAAATAACACCAATAAGATAAATGAGCTAACTTCATCTAAAAATTTAATTCCCCAAGCATCTACTCCCGAGACTAATATCGATACTAAAAATAATAACATTGCTTTATTTAAAGGTAGAGATGTAAATTTATAATCTTTAGTTATAATAATACGAACCAACCAAAATAGAACAACCAATCCTATACCTATACTCGATAATCCTTTAGAAGTTAAAGATGCTAAAGCAAATATAAATAAACCTATTATAATTCCCTGGTCTAAAAAACTAGTTAATTTAGAGTCCTTGTTCTTAATTAAAATATTATTTCCTCCTTCTAAAATATACTAACTATCCTAACAATAACTGATTATTTTTCTCCCAATAATTTGTAATTACGGTGACTACTTAGATATACTTTTCCTCCAAATTTTCTTTCTAACCATTGTTCAATAGAAGTTAGAATCTTATTCTTAGTCTGTTCATGCTTATGTAACTCACGTCTTGGATCAGGCTCACCACTATACTGTAATTTATCTTCCCAGTCCATTTTAGCAATCCAATCTTGCATTACTTCTGGATGAGTACCTTTATAAATTGGTAGTTGATCTAAAGGGCCATAATCAAATTCATCAGGTTCAGTCTTATAAAATTCTTCTGCTTCTTCCTTACCCCAATGAACAGAATCAAGTGCTTTCTTTTTACTCTGCATATAATGAGGAGGTCTTACCCAACCATAATGGAATATTTCTGCATTAGCATGAGCTGCTTTAGTAGGCTCTCCATTCTTTCTAAATCCTTGAGCACTATTATGAGATCTAACTCCTATATTATTTTTAATTACCCTTACCTCACGCTTATACCAACCATGACTATTATGATAATGTTCATAGTCACCCCAAAAATGCTTATAATCAAAAACTAAACCTTCTACTTCATCATCATCTAAAAGCTCTCTACATCTATCTTTTATCACTGGTAAATACTTTTCATGAACTACTTCATCTGCCTGAAGATAAAAACACCAATCTCCACTACATTCATCTAAAGCAATATTAGTCTGAATAGCATTCACTCTACCGCTTTCAAAATCTTTCTCCTTCCAAACAGTATCAATTATTTTGACCTTATCACTATCTATACTTTCAATCCGCTCTCTAGTATAATCATCTTCATCTCCTTTTCCTACTGCTACTATAAATTCGTCACAAATAGGTAGAATAGATTCTATCGCTTCTTTTATTGGATAGTACAATTTAGTAGCATTACGCACCATTGAAAATCCACTAATTTTCATTTTTAATCCTCCCATCTTATTTTTTAAAAATAATTCTCACTTTTCTTTTCCATTCTTTAAACTTCTTTCTTTTTTCTCTTTGAGCGATCATTAATTTTAGTAGTTTTTTATAGTTTTGGGGATCATAATTTTTAAGAAAGACCTCTTGTTCCTCTTCTGTTAATTTAAATCTTGCCAAATCCTTCATCCTAGCCTTAATACTTAACTCATCCTTTATCCGACCTCGATTTAAATCTATATAATAAAATTCAGGCTTATCTTCTCTCTCCTTAACTAAAATGTTACCTGCGTGAAGATCATTATGAACTATTCCTGCATCATGCATCTGTCTGATATCATCTGCAATTAAAGGGAGATAGCCTTTTACTTTCTCTCGCTGAGGATGGTCATAATCCTTAACAATATCTAATAGATTGTAATCATAATCAATATACTCAGTAATAAAATAACTATAAATTAGTTGATTGAACTTACCTCTTTCTTCTATAACAGCTAAAGGCTGAGGAGTATTAAGTCCTAACTCTTGTAAGGCCAAAGCTAATCGTAAAGAACGAACTGCCTTAGAATTTAGAAAACAAAATCTTAATTTATCATACTTTCTAACTAGGTTGAATTTTTTGACCATAATATCTTCTTTAAGATTTGGCTTTATATCAGCTGAAATATGGACTAATAGATTACGATTATCATCAATAATCTTTCCAGTTTCTAATTCATCTCTATAACTTATAAATTCTCTAAAATTATCAGTAGCCCATTCTTGAGTAAGCCAAATTAATTTATCACTTGAACTCTTCTCTTCTATCTCACAATTTATATTTTCAACCACTTGCCTTAAGCCCGTATCCACTTATTACCTCCTCCTTCTGTTCATCTACCGTCTGCTATCTGTCTTCTGCCATCAGCTAAACTATATGAAGACTGATAGCAACTGATTACTTATCACTGCTTACTCGTTACTAATTTCTTGTCACTCATTATAAGATATAGATCTTCTAGTCTCGAAACTTTATCCTGAAAAGCAAAATTATCTTTTACTATCTCTTTACCTAATTGTCCCATCTTATTTCTTTCATCTGGACTAAGCTTAACCATTTTAATAACCTCTTTAGCAATATTCTCAGGTTTTTTACTTTCAGCTAAGTAACCAGTCTTTCCTTCTATTATAATCTCAGAAATATTACTTACATTAGTACTTACAATCGGCTTACCAACAGCCATTGCTTCAGCAATTACAAAACCAAAACCTTCCCATAAAGCTGTATGTAATAAGAAATCCATCTGGCTCATAATATTATAAATATCACTTCTAAAACCAGTAAAAATTATGTATTCTTCTAAATCTAAATCTTTAACTTGCTTTTTTATCTTAGATTCTAACTCTCCCTTACCAACTACTAAAACTTTAAAGTCATCTAGTCTATCCTTTAGTAAATCAACTGTTTTTACTAAGTATTTATGTCCTTTCTGCTCACTTAGTCTACCTACATTCCCTATTAGAGTAGTTTCTTTATTTATTCCAAACTCATCCCGAATATCAGGACCAACTTCCTGCTCTTGCTCTACTTTATTCAACTTTATTCCATTATAAATAATCTCTATCTTCTCTTCAGATAACCACTGAGCCGTATTTTCTAAAATCGTCTCTTTAGTAGATTGAGAGTTAGCTATAATATCAGTTACACAATTTTCTAATAAAAACTCAGTATAAAACCTATCTTTAATAGGGATTGCACTACCTCGTCTATAGATGGTTTTATCTACTCCAGCTAATCTACCTGCTAAGCCACCAAACTTTAAATCCTGAGATAAATTTAAAAAAATAGTATCTATTTCCTCACTTTTTAAGTAATTAACAAAAGATATTAACTTAACTGGATTTAGAACTGTTAAGCTACCTCTAATAGGAACTACTTTAGTATTAAGTCCATTCTCTTTAGCTCGTTGATATAATTCACTATTAGGAACACTACCAACAGTCACTTGATAACCTCTATTATGTAATTCTAGAGCTGTTTCAAAAGTCCACTTTTCTCCACCGCCCCATTCTACACAACTATTGAGGAATAATATCTTCTTCAAATTTCATTTCACCTCCTTTTGGGATCGCGTATCTTGTGCTCTGTGTCTTGAGCACATAGCTCACGACTCATCGCTATTATACTTCTCCCACAACTTAATATACTTTAAAAATTGATAGTAGGATGATAAAATAGCTAAGATAAGACCCTGAGAACCTAGCAGAAAGCCTTTCTTCAGGATATACTTCTTGATAAACTCTAATACTGGACGCATTAATATATATAATAGTCTTTTTCTTTTGCCAGCTTGATACTTCTTTTGAGCATCTAAAGTAGTATAGTGATTAATCTTATTTAAGTAATGTTCTAAATCACGATAAGTATAATGAATTAAAGTGCCCTCCAGTTTTTCTACTGTTCCTTCTATCTTTAACCCTTCGTGAACTAATCCACTATATCTATTATCAGCTACTTTAAATAGCCGTAGTGTATAATCTGGATACCAGCCACAGTATTTAATCCATTTGCCTAGGAAATAATTCTTCCGAGGAATCTTATAACCACTAGCTTCAGGATTAGATAACTTATTTAAGACTTCTTCTTGTAAATCAGAAGTAACACGTTCGTCAGCATCAACTACTAACACCCATTCTGACTCCATCTGGTCTAAACCATAGTTTCGCTGGGTAGCAAAGTCATCAAATTCACGTTGATAGATATTTGAAGTATACTGCCGGGCCAACTCTAAAGTATCATCTTGGCTATAAGAGTCGACTACTACTATCTCATCAACCCAGCTAACGCTTTCTAAACATTCTTCAATATTATCCTCTTCATTATAAGTTAAAACTAATACTCCAATAGATACCATCTAGTTGCCTCCTTCTTGTGTCGTGTGTCTTATGCCCACAGCACACAACTAAAATACAACTCCTCCGTCTGGTCAATCATGGCTTCAATTGTAAATTTATTTAATACTCTTTCATATCCAGTTTGACCCATCTTTTTTCTTAAATTTGAATTATTTATTAGCTTTAGCAACCTGCCTATAAATTCTTTTTCTACTAAAGGTACTAAAAATCCTGTTTTATTATCTTGAATAATTTCTTTTAAGCCACCAACATCACTAGCTACTACTGGTTTCTTCATTGCCATAGCTTCAATAGCCACAATCCCAAATGATTCTTCTTGTGAAGGAACAACGAGAATATCAAAAAGGCTCATTAGTTCAGGAATATCTCTACGAAATCCTGTTAAAACCACCTTATCTTCTAATTTAAACTCTTTAATCAAGTCTTCTAGTCTATGCTTATAGCTTTGATTAGAACTATTATCTTCTCCTACAATTAGATACTTAACATCTGCTTTATTCTTTAGTTTAGCAGCCATCTTGACCAATAACTCTTGATTCTTAAGTGCACCTAATCTACCTACCGTTCCGACTACTAACTCATTATTCTTAAGTCCAAATTCCTGCTTTAAGCCTTGATTATCAACCTTTTTAGTATTAAAATTTTCAATATTAACTCCATTATAGATTACAGCTATCTTGTCATCAGCTATCTTATTTTCCTGAACTAAAATATTCTTTACTTCATTAGATACAGCTATAAATCTACTAATATTCTCATATAATCGAGAATAAACATATCCCTTTCCTAAAGAACGAAGAATATGTCTGGTAGCTACTACTTTACCTCTTCTAGCCAACTTAACAGAGATAACACCTAACCAATAACCTTTCCCACGATGAACATGAATGATATCTATTTTATTCTCTTTTATAATTTTAACTAACTGTGAAATAGAAGAAAGATCTAACACATTTCTTAAAGGTAACTCTTCTATCTTAACATCTAACCCTGAAAACTTATCAACCATAGGTTCTCTAATTGCCAAAACAAGATTATGACCTCTTGCAGATAGCCCTTTAGCCAGTTGGTAGAGATGGACTTCTCCACCACCAAAGTGTTTAGCAGAATGAATATGTAGTATATTTAATTTGTTCATTAGTCACCCCCTAAAATTACTATTACTCAATCTAGATAATTACATACATTTAGAGGGGAATTATTTACTCACAGCACACAGCTCAAAACTTCCTCAGCACTAATATTCTCCATACACTGATGATGTTCTAAAGGACACTCATGCTCACCACACGGGCGACAATCAAGTTCAGTCTTTATTACTTGATGATTCTCTCCGTACGGGTGATACTTTTTCTCATCTGACGGGCCAAAAATAGCTATAGTCGGAGTATCTACACTAGCAGCTACATGAACTGGTCCACTATCACCACTAATAAATAAGTCACATAATGACGCTAAAGCAGCTAACTCCTTTAAATTAGTCTTTCCGGCAGCTACAATAGGTTCCTCCTCCATCATATTTACTATCTGGTCTACCCGATCAACATCACCGGGCCCACCAAAAAAGACTACTTTAGCCCCTTGCTTGATTAATTTATCTGCTAGGTTGGCCCAATTATGGCAAGGCCACCGTTTAGTAGGCCAACTAGCTCCTGTATTCAAACCAATAATCTTATTTTCATCAGTATTAGCTGTAGTTAAAAACTGCTCCATACTCTCTAAAGCCGAATCATTAATTCCTAACTCCTGTCCTGCATCATCAAAAATATCTAGATCTATTTCTGGTAATAAAGCAAGATAATTATCAACCATATGTCCTGCTTCCACTGGAGTTAAAGTCTGGTCTAAAAAAACTCCTCTACCTTTGGTACCATACCCTACACTATACTTAGGATTAATTATCTTTAGTAATAGAGCAGTCCGCCAATTACCATGGATATTAAGTCCTAGATCATAATCATTACCGCTTAGCTCTCGAGCAAAACTCCAACTTTCTGTAAGGCCCCAATCTTTATCATAGGCATACACCTGCTCCAAATGAGGATTGTCCTCAATTATCTCAGCAAAATTGGCATTGGCTACTAAATCTATTCTAGCTTGGGGAAAATTCTTTTTCAAATTACGAAAGAATGGGGTGGCAAATAGCAAGTCTCCCAAATATAGTAGATCGATAATTACTATTCGTTCAGCTTTTTGCATCTGATTCATCTTACTCACACTCCAATTTTTTGATTAATAACACTAAAAACTTGATCAACTGTTATTTCTTCCATGCACCTATGAGTCTCCTTGGGACACTCTCGCTTCCAGCATTTTTTACATTCTATATCTGGTTGAATCACAATATGTTCTTTGCCATAAGGGCCATGAGTTACTGGAGTAGTTGGGCCAAAGAGTGCTACCGCGGGAAGACCCATAGCTACTGCTAGATGAAGTGGACCTGTATCACCACCTACAAAAATTAGGGCCCGCCTATAAAGCTCGGCTGTTTCTTTTAGATTAGTCTGGCCTGCTAGATTATAGGCTAGAGTATCCATTTGATCTTGAATGGCTTCTATCTGCTCTTGATCACTTGGCCCGCCAGTAAAGATAACTGTAACATCTAATTCTTTAATCAATCTATCAGCTAATTGAGCGTATCTGCTAGGTAACCAATTTTTAGATTCCCAGCTAGTTAAAGGATTAATAGCTACTAATTTATCAGTTTCTGTTATCTTTAGTTCAGTTAATAATTGATCTACCTTTATTTTTTCTTCTTTAGAGATCACAATATCAAATCCTACCTCTTGACTGGTAGCTCCTAACCCCTTTTTAGCTAAATAAAGGTGCTTATCAATCTGGTGCATCTGGGTTGTAGGTAGTTCTAGCTGTTGATTATAAAAGAGGGGACTACCTTCTTGGCCCGCTTGGGAACCGATTCTTCGCTTGGCCCCACTTAGATAAGCTGTTAGACCACTTTTAAATAAGCCATGAAGATCTAAAGCTAAATCAAAATCATATTCTTTTCTTATCTTAGCAAAAAATTCTTTAGCTTCTTTTAGAGTAGCCCTCTTGTTTGCTTTAAAGTCGGCTTTCCATTGCTCTTTAGGTAAGACAATAACTCGATCTAAATTAGGATTATCTATTACTAAATCCTTTGCTTTTTCCTCTACAATCCAAGTTAATTGGGCCTGCGGATAAGTCTCTCTAACTGCTCTAGCTACTGGTAAAGCATGAATTACATCCCCAATAGCACTTAAACGAACTAATAATATCTTTCTGGTAGCTATTAATTGTTGGGCTAACTTAGCATTGGCCCTAGCTGCTCCTTGATTTTGCTTAATTAAATCTAGGGCTTGTCTATTTTTAGCCTTTAACCTAGCTCGGTCTTTAAGATAACAGGCCATTTTAACTGCCAACTGGTCAGCATCCTGTACCTGAATTCCTACGCCATGCTCTAATAATAACTCTGTACTATCCTTAAAGTTATACATAGCTGGGCCAAAGAAGACCAGTTTTCCTTGGGCAGCAGGTTCTAAAATATTATGTCCTCCTCTATCTATTAAACTACCCCCTACAAAAACAAGGTCGGCAATCCCATATAAGCTAGCTAGCTCACCAATAGTATCTACTATAATCACTGACTCCTGCTGGGGGTCTCTAGTCTTAATTCTACTTCTTCTGACAGTCTTAATCCCTGCTCTATGATAGATAGCCTCAATTTCTTCTTTTCGGACTACATATCTAGGGGCCAAGAGCAAGACTAAATCAGGAAACTTTTCTTTTAACTTCTGGTAACAAGATAGTAACTGTTCTTCCTCATCCTCATGAGTACTACCAGCTACTATAATAGGTTCTTTAGGATCTAATTTAAACTCTTGATAAATTTTTTCTTTAGCCTCAGGGCTAGTACTACCATACTCTTGGTCAAACTTAGTATTTCCATTATTATAAACTATATCTTCATTAGCCCCTAATGTAATTATTCTTTCTTTATCTAACTGTGACTGCATACTAAAAGAATCAATCTTAGCTAATACATCTTCTACGAAAGGACCTAGTTTTTGATAACGATCAATACTTTGGTCACTAATTCGACCACTAGCAACCATTATCTGACTTCCTTTTTTGCTAGCTTGGCTAATTAAGTTAGGCCATAATTCTGTCTCCATTAACACGATTAATTCTGGGTTAACTGTTTGTAGAACCCGCTTGATAATCCAGGGTAAATCAAAAGGAAAGTAGATGATCTCATCTGCCTCATCTATTAATTTATGGGCCATCTCTTGGCCCGTAGTAGTCATCGTAGAAAATAGAATCTTATACTTGGGAAATTTATCACGTAACTTTGTAACTAATGGTTCAGCGGCTCCGGTTTCACCCACAGAGGCTGCATGAACCCAAATTACCTGTTTCCCTGATAGATTATATTTAATCCTAGCAGATAAGAATCCTAAACGTTGCTTAAATTGTTCTTTAGGTTCTCCTTTGAATATTATTTTATATAACATAACTGGCAAATAAAAAATAAAAACAACTAATAACAATAAATCATACAGCCAATAAGCTACTCGCATTATTAAACACCCTCACCAATAGTAGTTTATAGATTATTATTCCCTTTCTTTCAGATTATATAATAAATATAATCATACTTCAATCAACATTCTTTAGCAAAACAGGTAAGCTCGTTCCTAGGAACGAGCTTACCTGTTTAATTATTTAATATTTAAAGTTAAGTCTCCAGTTAGCCTCTTTATTAATCTGGTCTAGATCAAACTGCAGGCCAAAGCAATCAAACTCTCGCGTAACAGAGTATTTTAACTTTGCTAATTCTTCTGCTGTAAAATCATAACCTGCCTTGATTTCTACATCCCAATAAGGAAATTTACCCTTGTCTGTTTGGAAATTATAAGTTAGATCAAGTTGGTTGATTAAATCAAGTTCATCTTCAGCTACAAAATCAAGTTCAGTAGCTGGTTTAGGGCTCTTATGATCTAGAGTACGATATTTATAATCTAGTGCTAAACTATTAACTTCATTAATCTGATGTTTAATTCCTGCATTTAAACCATATTGTCCATATTCTTCTCCAGTTTCATAAAAGGTTCTGTTGCCATAAACCTTCCAATCTAATTCTGTATTATTTGTTAATTTAATATCTGCCTGGCCAATACTACCAGAGATTAAGTGTCTATTACCTAAAGCATCAGTAATCAAATCATCAAATTTAAAAGGAGTCTGACCTCGATCACCATAGTAGTTATAATTTAAACCAAGTTGTAAAAATGGTAAATCTCTATCTAATCCTGCACTAAAGTCATAACTACGATAATTATTTCCTGTACCATAAGTTGCATCTACTATCTGACCAGCCCAACTAAATTTAGTCTGCTCTGTTAACTTATAATCTTGTTTTAGACTTAAATTTAATTGTTCTCTAGTTGTTTCTAGATCTGCTGTGCCGTGATTTTTTTCAGCCTGAATAGTTCCTGTCTTAATCCCAGCTGATAATAAAACGCCATTGTCTAGTTGTTTATTTTTAATCCCTAGAGAAAATTGGGGCTGATACTCAATGTCGGTGTGGCGACTACTTTCTAACTTCCAATAGTAATCAGACCATGCTTTAGATACAGAAAACTTCTCTTGTAGATATTTATTAGCCCCTTCTTGCTTTAGTAAAGTATTTAATCTTAGCCCCTTGAGCTTGGTTGTTGTCTGCCAGTGGGTTATTTCTTTTCTCTCTTTATACTCTGCATCATCTTCATCCTTGATTACATAAGAGTTATACTTTAAGTGACTAGTCATGGGCCCTAGTTGATTAGACAATTTAAGATAAGAGTCTAGACCAAATTTTTGATTGTACTCTAATTTAGGATTAAAGCTTAAATACTGATGTGGGCTATAAGTGTAGTCTAGATTAAGTTGATTTGGCCCTTTAGTTGCAGCTTTAGTATAAATAGTCCCCTGTAAATCCTGATTAACGTAATGGTCATAATTGATTGACATATAAGCTCCATCTTGCATGTTATAACCAAAATTAGGTTCGGGAATAGAGGTTGTCTGCTGTTTAGTTCCTTCTTTTAAACTAACTGTATAAGTTGGCAGGGGTAGTAATTTATAATCTTTAACCCACAACCAAACTCCAGTTGCTATAATCTTATCTTGAGGATAGACTTTAACTTCTTTAGCAGTTAACTTATAATGAGGATCTTCTAAAGCGCAAGGTGTTAAGGAGGTATCTTTAATCGTCATTTTATCTTTTTTTAGTTTAATGACCTCACCTCTAAAAGTAATCCTATCTTGTTTTGTCTGGCTATTAAATAACTGGCCCGTCTTAGTTTGATAGTTATACTTTAGGGCTGTTCCTGTAACCTTTTGTTCGCCATTGATCAATACTACATTTCCTTTAGCTCTAACTAGCTTCTCTGCTAATGAAATTACTACTTTATCTGCTCTAATTGATCCGTCTTTAAGTGTGATTAATACATTTCCTTCGGCTTCAATTTCTCTTTTAGCCTGCGAAAAACCTACGTGGTCATCTGCTTGAATAGTAAATGGTGGCTTAGCTGCCATTGCTGGTTGGACAAAAAAGACTAATATCAGTACTGTAATGATTGTAACCTTCCGCACTACTTACACCTCACTTTAATTAAAGTATCACTATAGCCTTTATTATAACATGAATTACAGTAAACATCTATCACCATAAAATAGAAAATACCTACTTAGCTACTACAAACTACTAAATAGGTATCCTAAAACTGGTATGTATAATTTCCAGTCAAACTCTTTCTGACCGCATGATTAAACTCTAAATACTTATTTAGCTCTAAGCTAAGGCTTAACTGTTGATTAGTAGTGAGTGAATAATTAATATCTTGCTTAAGAATAGCCTGTAAACTACTATTATTATTTAGATTAACTTCTAAACTATAATCTATCTGATTTAACCTCTCTTCATAATTTAAAGTAAGGTCATAATAATCATCCCACTTTTTAGTACTAGCCTCTAGCTTATAAAATAGATTAAACTGATAAGTTCCCGTATCATATTTAGCAGAAATACTTCCTGAATTTTTAGCGTCTAGACGGGCCAACTTCAAATTATAATCCCATAGTCTAGTCTCATAACCTAAGTTTAAAGTAAAGTCTTTAGTAAGATTAATTAACTTTTGCTGTCTAGTCTGATACTTACTTTGTTGTTGATAACCCAAATAGATACTACATTTATTTCCTGCAGTAGTATAGTAATTAAAATTCCAACTATGAGCTAGATCCTTAGTCGTGTGAGCAGCTTGTCTATCTAAATTATTTTCACTATAGATTAAGTCACTATTGATTAATACAGCCCCAAGCTTTCGATAACCACTAAGACTGATTCTATACTTGCCATGTCCAGTATTAAACTTACTTTGGATAGCTGTAAAAGCTGGTGAGCGGTAGGAGAGATTAGAATAATAATGAATTTTATCCTCCCAAAAAGATAAATTCAGTGCTAATGCTTCACCTAACTGCTTTGTATCAGCCCCTAAAACTGCATCTAAATCCAAATTTAAATTAGAATTAGTATAACTATCCTGATAGGCAAGGTAATGATTAGTTTGATTTAGTAATTGATCAGCAGAATAACTTATTTTCTTTCCGTTTTCTTGGTAGCTAATCCCCTTACTGACTAGTTTAGTACTCCCAAACTGACTACTCGAGATTATTCCCTGCCATAATTGAAAATTATCCTGCTTAAAATAAACCCCTACTAAAGACCCACCAACTAAAAACCTAGAAATCATAGGTTGAGAAGTATTTCCCAGTTCCAACTTGGTTTCTTTGCGGTTAATCTTTATTAAATAATTACTATAATTCCAGTCACCTTCTTTAGGAACCCCCATCAAAAAACGATATTCTTTGCTTAAATCAAGTTGGGTATTTATTTGATAACCCTTTATTTCTTGACCATACTCTAAGTGTAGATTATGATTAATATTACTAATATGCTCTCCTATATTAAACCATAGATTATAATAGCTATTATTTTTAGCTTGAACAGTACAACTTATCACTAATATAGTTACTATAATAATTATTCTACTTAGCTGTTTTCCAATTCCCTTCATTATTAAAAACTCCTAATTCTAAAAAGTCGATTTTCAAATGATTAATCTTCCAACCACTGATCATCTTTTCAAGGGTAAAGTGAATATAACCATTATCAGTTAAAATTTTATTTTTCATAATGTCTGTTTTTTCTAACACCTTAAATTTTGCTGTATAAGAGGCTGTATATTGAGTAATTTTATCAAATGTGGTTACTTTATAAGCAAAGCTTAGAGCATAACTATCAGGTTGTGCTTTAAAAACCTGGGCCTGTTCTTTAAGTTCTCCACTATCTTGTTGAGGGTTATATAATTTATCTAATCTCTTGGAATATTCAGTTCCGGCAATAGAATTGATCGTTAAAACTGCTCCTGTTTTATCTTGATTAAATAGATTATATAATTTCTTATACTGATACTTCTGACCACTACTATAAGCATTATATTCTAGAAATTGCTTTGTAATCTCTTCAGCTTGATTTTCTATCTTAGTTCTAGACTGATCATCTATTAGTGTACTTGAATTATTAAATACTAAACAACCTGATAAGCTGGTAGTAATTAAAACAACCATTATAACTATCTTTATTTTTTTAAGCATCTCTGCCCCCCCTTTTCTAATTAATTAGTAAACGCCCAAATCCAAAGCCATTACGATAATCTTCTACTGTAAAGTTAATTTGATTTCCTTTGGGGTTCCCATAGGCATCTTCTACCTCTACTATTATTTTGTTATTTGGCCCATCAGGTAATGGTCTTCTAGCAAAAAGCAGTATCCTTTCCATTTCTTTTTTACTAGGAAAGAATAAAACAGTATAATCTCTACTGGCATTAGTAGGACTCTCTATTCTATCACCATTATTAACGACAAGCTCACCATTAACCTTGATCTTTAAAGTAGCTAAATTAACCTGTACATCAGTTGGTAGTATAATTTCTATTGCAGAACTATTATTAATGTTTAGTCGATGGTCTTTATCGGCTAAATTAAACTTAATCCCCTTAGCGGTATTTCGGGTTTCAAATAAATCAGTAAATGTTGCCGTATCTTTATTCCCTTTAATATCTTTAGCTATTATCTTAACATTGTGTACTCCATCTTTTAACGGAATAGTAGGCATGAATCTAATTGTGTGCTTTTTAGTTCCATCTACTTCTTTACTCTCATAACTAAATATACTCCCTCTAATCTTACCAATCTGAACTGTGATACTATCATCTGTCACTTGAGAAATATCTTTAATTGTAGTTTCAAAGACAGGTTTTCCGGTATAGAAAACACCAAAACTAGTTACCCCTGGTTCTAAAGGAATTATTTTTTCGCCTGTTTCCGTCTTTTTAATGTACTTAATACTTCCTACCTTAGGCCCTGTAGCATCTACCCGAAATTGAAAAGCACTAATAGTTGTTCTTCTGGTGTCTAATTTAGAACTGGTATTCTCTAAGCCATCTATTTCTTCTATACTCCCTGTCGTACTTATAGCATCAAATACCCTTTCTTCTATTTTAGTATCATCTGCCACTAAGACTAAATCATAAATACCATCAGTAGCTGCTTTTGTATTTAATACCTTTAGTAAATCTCGGGTAAAATACTGATTTCTCCAATTTAAATTTGCCAGACCTTGATTATTGTCTAGTTGAATATACTGCCAACCAGGTTTAATATATTCTTGAGGGGCGGCGTACTTCCAAACTCCATTTTTAGTACCATCAATCCCTCTGTACCTAATGGCATACATTACTTCTTGTGCGTCATATATATTAAATCCTAGATCTAATCTACTTTTTCCTACTATAATATTTTGTTGATTATTAAGTAGATTACTATAGTCATTTAAACTAGTACTAATAAATTGTGGCCCAGCAGCATTAATAGTCAATGAGAAAATAAAACTTTTTTTATCACTACTAGGATCACTATCTGCATCTCCTAATTCATCACTATTATTACCAGCTTTATCCGCAGCTGATAATTTTACTACATATTCTCCATCCCCTAAATCTGTATAGGGTACCATAGTAGCTACCTGTTCAGTAGAATTATAATTGATAACTTCTAAAAAACCATTAGTTTCTGCTAACTTAAATTCTGTAGCAAATTCTCCATTTGGATCATTTGAACTCTTAAGATCCTGAATTACAGTACTAACATCTTCATCACCAGGCACTTTAATAAATTTAGCAGTTATAGTATCTGGATTGATTCCTGATAGAGAATCACCTATTTTAGCTTCTAACAACGGCTGAGCAACCTCTCGCACCCCAAATGTCTTTTCATTTGGTAAATTATCTCCTTTTTTGTAAACCTGGATGCTAGGATAATTAGGATCTCTGACAAAGTAATAAGTTGGTCGTTGATAATTATCCCTTTCTTCAGTAGACACACCAGAATTCAAAATATCTAATTTAACAATTCTAAAACCATATTTTTCAGCTTTAGCTATCCCTACTTCTTTTTGAATAGGAGAGGGGTCTAGATACATATAATCTGCTGTGCCAAGATTTTGTTCAGAACTTTTAGGATAATCGTCACTTCCTGCTTCAGGATTATAATTTATCTTACTATAATCAGTTGCCCAACCACTCTCAAAGTTAATTAAATTATTTGTAATATTATAAATACCAAGTTGATTAATTCTATATTTTCGTTTGATAACCTCTGATTCAGCTATAACTCTAATTCTCAAGTCACCTACATCATCCATAGAATCTTTTGTATTACTATGAAGATAATAAACTTTTCCGGGCTGTAGAGAACCTAGTTCAGGATATTCTGTTAACTCTACATCTATAATTGGTGGATTATAAGTCTGACTTAAGCGGAAAGTAGCTGCTTCTTGATAGCCTGATTCTACTCTAGGAATTCTAACTTCAAAAGTATCAAGATTATTAAGGTTTAATTTATTCCTTAGCACCTCATTACTCATAGTAAAAGTTACTACATTAGATCCGACAGGTAGAATATCTTCCTCATTTACCGTTCCATCACTAGAATAAAGTGGAATCTGACCTGTTTCACCTACACCTTCTAGTTCAATTACAGTTGAAGTTAGATCTAGTGCATCTCTAACCTCTGTATCCGTAACAGATTCTTCAAGCATCACAGTTATTTTAATATTTTGCGTTGTAGCTGCCGGTCTAACTACATAATCATGATATCCCATTTCTGTTACTACACTATTAGCAGTCGGACTCATCGATAAAGTACTAAGATCAAGGTAATCTTCTAAGTCTTTAGCGGCAAATACTGCTTTTATAGTAGTAGGGTCAGTAAGAGCAACTGAATAGGTTGGACTACTAGATAATTCAGTTCCAGCTTGGTTGGCCCAATGAGAAAACTCATAGCCTGCCCCAGCTACAGCACTCAATTCAAATTCTCCATTTGTGACTGTAGACTTAGGAAATTCTTCTAGATTACCTTCTGTTACAGTACTAAGATGGTTACTAGTACTTGTTTCATAAACCTCTACGTTCCCTCCTGCTCCTGCTTCAACGGTCAAAGTTGGTTCGAATACCGCATACACCTCACTATAAGTAGCAGTATCAATTGCATATTCTTTCTTTCCATCTCCATCACTATCACTACTACTTATTAGACTAATAGGAGTATCTGGTTTACCATCTGCATCTGTATCTTCAGAAAATTGAAGAAAACTATATCCAGCTTGAGAGGTAATTTCTACTACTGCTTGTCCATCACCAGAAGTTTCATTCTCATCTGGAACTACTCCTCCATATGTATCATTATAATAGATTTTAAGTCCATCTACTGTTGTACTAGTCTGCAGTGCACTAGCTGACAAAGAACCAGCTACAATAAAAAATATTACTAGACAAGACACTAAATATTTATTTTTATAGTTCACCTTTTCTGACCTCCTTCAATATTAATCAATATTAAGTACAAGCTTCTATTTTTATTATTCTTGATTTTAAGTTAATTTCCTTGTTTAATTATAGTTTATGTCATCTAAGGTAAAATCCCAGACATTTTACTGCCTGGGAATTTGTTTACTGTAATTGATAGTATATTTTTAAGATATTATCTAAACTATACTTAAAATTTATAATGGTAATCTTTTTTAGTTTAACTGATTTAATCTTTTTCTCTGTACTTAAGTTTTGTTGGACTAATTTTTTTAGTACCAGTTGCAAACTATCAAACTTTTCGCTACTAGCTAATTCAATTAGTTCTTTTTGGTCTACCTTAACTACCTTACTATCTACCTTAACTGTTTGGGCCAAGGCTACTGGAGCTTGAATAGCTAAGATAGCAACTACCAAACAGAAAATAGTTATTCTTTTCATGCTCACTTCCTCCTTTTTTTGTGGGAGTTAAAATAAAAAGGCCCCTGGAAAAGACCAGGGGCCAAGCTCATAAACTTATGGGAGCTTAATTAAAACTTAACGTTAACTTGTCCTTTTAGACTTTGAGCATCGAAACTATCAGCAGCATCTGCTCCTGTAAAGTTCATAGTTTCATAGCTAACAGTTGCAGTAGCATCTTCAGCTACTTGATAATCTAATCCAGCATTAACAACTGTTTTTTCTCCTGCGATATCTACACGGTCTTCTTTATTGGCCCAAGCATATCCAGCTGTTGCAGTTAACTTATCATTAACTTGATAAGTAGCGTCTACACTAGCTTCTGTATTAACAGCCTGGTTATTATTCTTGTCATAAATAGCAGCAACTTTAGCCTTTGTATCTACCTTAACTCCAGCTACATTAAATTCTGGAGTATAAGCTACACTCATAACTTTATCAGATTTATTAGCAGCACTATCATAATCATAGATAGCTGCTAACTTAACATTACCTAATTCTTCATTAGCTTCTACATATCCTTTTTTAGCTTTAGAGTTTACTTTGTACTCATAGTTACCAAATACATCTACACCATATACATTATAAGCCTTCTCTTCAGCTACTTTAGCAGTTAAAGTAGTCTCTTGTGTAGCGTAATCTTCATACTTAGCAGCTAATTCTACTTTATCTAGATTAGTAGTAGCCTTTAGGTCATAACCTGTTTCAGCTGTAAAGTCTTCGTCTTCTTGGATTGGAGCAAAAGCATCATTAACATACTTGTAATTACCTTCTAGTGCAACAAATCCTAAATCTTTTTTAGCTCCTACTTTAGCTAATTTACCATTTAACTCAGTATCACTAGTAGCAACTTCACCAGTTAAATCAATTCCAGCTAAGTTAAATGCAGTATCAGCACCTACAACAATATTTCTACCTTGTGCATAGTCAGCACCTGCATATACATTAACAGGTAGGTTAAATAAATTAGCTTGCTTAGCAGCTAAAGTCTTTCCGTCTTTATCTTCACCTAAAGCAAGAGTAGAGTTTCCTGCATTAAAGATAACACCATCAATATTATCTTCTCCAGCGAATAAATACTCTTTCCAACCTAGGTCTTGGTCATCTCCAATATTAGCTACAAAATCTTCAGTAGCAACTTCTCCAGAAATACTTTCTAATTTAAAAGCTGTAGCATCAGCACCACCAAAACTATTATTCACAGCTTCTAAATCTAAATCAGCTTGCACGCCATCTTGAGCAACATTTACATTAAAGTCAGCATATTGTTTAAAAGTGTCTTCTGCAATTACTTTATCGTCATCATCAATTACATCATCACCATTGATATCCTTAGTATACGGATCTTGATAAGCAGTTCCACCTTCAACAGTAATATCTTTATACTCTACACCAGTCTCTCCATTGATTTGAACAGCTTCTAAATTATCTAATCTTTGGTCAACCATAGCTAATTCTTGATCAAATTCAGTAGCTAATTTTTCAATTGCTTGAGCTACATCTTTTGTTACTTCTTTATCTTCTTTCTTAATTTTAGTTAATACTTTTGCTGTTAAAGTAGCAACTTCATAACGACTTAATTTTTTCTGTCCTTTAAAAGTGCCATCATTGTAACCATTAATTAGTCCTGCCTTAGCAACTTTCTTTAGAGCGCTAGTAGCCCAATGATCTGCTGGTACATCTGTAAACGGACTAGCCATTACCGGAATACTTAGTGCGAATACTAAAGCCAATGTCAATAGTACAGTTAATTTTGATTTCATTAGTAAATCCCCCTAGTTTGTTTAATCTTTGATTGTTAGAACATTTCTTAATTTAATATCTAATCTATCTAAGATATTACAGTCACAATCAATAATAACTAGGAGTAATTCAAAAGTGAGTGGCCGTGTTTCCTCATTCTTTCCTTACTCTATAGTTTATTATCCCTTAGCAACTGTAATACCTGCTAAATAATCCTCTGTTCGGCTTAGCGGGGGGCACCTCCTTTCCTGCCAGATTTATAGGATTATTTAAACACGAGTTTAGGGTACTACAATATTCAATTTTTCGACAAAATTCGACATTAAGGGTAAAAAATATAAGTGGAACTCATAGTTAAATACTAACACTAGTATCTAATTATCAACTCCTATTATACTTATTTGACGCTTCCTGCCTAATTCCTTTAAGTTAATCCAACCAGTATTACCAGATGATTCTAGATTAACTTTTAATTGCTGATTATCAATCATTACTGCTTTATTATACTTATTTGACGCTTCCTGCCTAATTCCTTTAAGAAAATATATCCAAAAAAAATAAAAACCCCCGGGCGCTTGGCCCGAGGATTATTTATTATTAAGTTAATTAAAACTTAACATCTAAAGTAGTTTTAACTCTAGTAGATGCATTATCAGCATCATCAGCTAATTTAGCTACTGTAGTATTTAAAGTAACATCTTTAGCTACAGTATATTCAGCTCCACCTTCTAAATAAGTGTATACTACATCAGCTTTGTTATCTTTATTAATTGCTTCAGCCTTTAAAACAAGAGCATCAGTTAAATCATAACTACCATTTGCTTTGATAGTAGTAGTCTCTCCTTCGTTCTTATAAGAAACCTCAGCAGTAGCTGCTTTAGTTGGAGTATACTTAGCTCCTGCTTCAATAATATTGTCTGCGTCCTTAGCAGCTTTATAAGTGTACTTACCATTTACACTTAATACATCTGCTACTACAGCATAAGTAGCTCCTGCTTCAACAGTAGCATCTTCATTATAAGTTACCTTACTATCAACAGTTAGCTTCTCTGCTAGAGGTAAAGCCTCAACTCCTACAGTATATTCAGTCTTATCCTCAGTAACAGTAACATCATCATCTTTTACACCAATAAAATCTGCATCAACTTTTTCTACATCAGCGTTTAATGTTCCACCAGCGAATGGCATACTAGCTCCAGCTCTGATTACATTACCTTCATTAGTAACAAAAGTACCATTTAAAGTAATGTCAGAAAGAGTAGTCTTAGCCTCAACAGCATAAGTCTTATCCTCTTTAACACCATTAGTCAATACTCGACCAGTTAAGTTAAGACCAGCTACATCAGTAGCAGCTTCTACAACTTTATAAGTAGTACTAGTATCAGCTTGATTAGCATATAGAACTTTTAAGTCTAAACCAGCAACAGCAGTACTAGCTTCTATACCTTCTAAATCTTCATCATGTAAATAATAGTCTGCTATAGTATAACCACCTAGGTCACCAGCTTTTACAGTTACAGTATCATTTTCAACTGTTACTTTCCCAGTATCTAACTTTAAGTTTCTAACTTCTTCTCCAGCAAAGTCATTATTATCTAGATTTAAAGCAACATCAATAGTTGCTCCCTCAGTCTCAGCAAGAAGATTTAGGTTAAGCTCTTGATTAAATACTTTTTCTTCATTATCTTCAAAGTATTTATCATCATCTAAAATTTCTCCATCTTCCCAATCTTCTTCAAGTGCATTATACTCACCACTAAATTTATCATAAGTAGTAATAGTTTCACCTGTAATCTTTACATTATCCTTAGCAGCAAAAGCTGGAATAGCTAATGCTAAAACTAAAACAAACGCAAGTAATGTTGTAATCTTTTTCATTTTATATCCCCCTTAACATTTTTATTCAAATTAATTTAATAACTTATTCAAAAAATATTAAATTTTCGACGCGCGGGGATTCACCTCCTTTCCCGTCCTTTATTATGTAAATAGATCGTTATTTAACTATTTGTATAAAACTGAACAAAGTCCTGCAAAATAAACTAAAAAAATCAGAAAATTTATTTTTTCCTAGATTCCACCAGCCATTTGGTATTATTATAACATAATAATCCATTAAATACAACTTGTGTTACATATATTTCTTAATCTTCAGATAATTTACAAAAAGCATTTTAATCCTTTTTTAGATATCTAGTTGCTAAGATAACTGCTACATAATCATCAATCGGTTGCGGAGGTGTCTGTAGAGAAGTAGGAAGTAACCTTCTCCAACCAGTAGGCGGATTATCCTGCCAGTAAATAGCCCTAGCTTCTAGAGTAGAATGGGCTTCATCAACTATGATAACCCGCTTAAAAAATTCTTCAATTTCTATTTTAATTTCTTGACTCTTAGTACCATCCCCTAAAACTAAATCTTCAACTTGATATTTTTCTTGTGTTTTTTCTACTTTAGACTTTAAATCAGTGGTCGCTACCACTTCCTTATACTCAACGGTTAGATCTTTTTTAACAACTGCTAACCCACACTTATCCCTGCCGGGATCAATTGCTATAATCATCTTAACTCTCCACCTTAAATTTAATATTCTGGGCCAAACTATCATCCCGCCAAATATCTTCTTTAGCTACTACTTTAACTAACCTGCTTTTATTTGTTTGACGTAACTGATCTACTAATTGATATAATTGTTTTAGAGTTAAATCCACTACTTTCCCTTGCTTATTAGGCAACATCCCCGCTTGAATAACTTTTTGATTAAGTTTAGCTTTTAATTGTTTTAACTGTATTTCTAAATCAGCTAGCTTAGTAAAGGTTACCTCGTGGGTTAAAATAATATCCCCCGTCTGATAAACTTTATAATCACTATACAAATCAAAATTTAACTTTAGTTTTTCATTCTTAAAAGTATTTTTAGCAGCTAATAACCTCACAATCATTTTATTATCCCGTTTATTTAAAATATTAATTGCTTTGACTAATTCCTGTTGACTATAAGTTGTAACTTTTGTTAACCCTTTTTTAGTAGCCAGTTTTTTTGCTTGCAGGATTAATTGCTGGAGTTTATAATTTAATTCCTCCTGTGAGAGGTTACCCCTGATTGAATCACTGGTTACTACTGTACCTTTAGGATAAATAATATCTCCTGTTAAAGAATAAAAATATTTCTTCCCAAACAAACTTAAGTTATGGGCCAAGTTATTAACCTGTTTAGTTAAAGCTTGCTGTTGTAGAGATAGATTTTTTACTTGCCTTTTTAACTCTAGCTTACGCCCTTTAACAACCTTGATCTTAGCACTTAAAGTAGTTAAACGTTGATTCTTAGCCTCTACTGTTTGATTTAAATTATCTAATTTAGTTAATAAAGCCTGCATATCAAATAAAGCCTGTCTTATATTCTCAGAGCCAGCTATTAATACCCCTAAAGAACTAAGAGCAATTAAAATCCCAGTTACTACTGTTATAATGATCGAGGTATATTTAGGACGTAATCCAAAGAGGGACAGACGCTTTCTTCCTACCTTCATACCGATTTTATCACCAACATAAGCTATTAATCCTCCTGCCACAATCAAAATCAAGATTAATTGGATTATATACATCCTAATCCCTCCTTTCTTTTAGTTTATCTACTCTCTTTAATTACTAGTCCAATTCCTACTAGAGCAAAGACTATATTCTGCAACCAAGCCCCTAGCCAAGGAGCTATATGACCAGCCTGTCCTAAAGTAGAACCTACTGTCATTAAGGTATAATAAATAAAAATCACAATAATACTCAACCCTAAACCAATCGAAGAACCTGACCGATTAGGCTTCATACCTAACGGAGCTCCTAATAAAGCAAAAATAAAACAAGCAAAAGGAACGGCTAATCGTTGGTGATAAGCCACTAGTAACTTCTTAACATTTCTACCCTCCTGCTTCATTAACTTAATATGCTCTGCTAAAGCATCCAATGTCATCTCCGCTGGTTCTTTTTGGGTTCGATTTATCTGCTGAGGAGTTCTAGGTAATCTATTCTTCATACTTAACCGTTGAAATGTAGTTTGAGGGACACGCCCTTCTTTAGTAATTGTATAACTAGTTCCGTGAAGAAAGACCCATTCATCTCTTTCCCATTTAGCCTTATTAGCTTGAATGATTAATCTTAACTTACCCTGCTCATAATCTTGCCAAGTAACCCCGGTCAAAGTCTTTGTCCGGCCATCAAATTTATTAGCTGTTAGGACAAAATCAAGCTTACCTGTCTGATTATCTACAGGGGCTATTCGCAGGTTCCGTTGGGTTTTAGGCATAGCTTCACCATGTCTTAATCTCCAGACTATTTCTTGGTAAGCATTTTGACTAGCAGGTACTAACTGATTGTCAAAAAAGATGGTTACCCCACTGACCAATAAACCTACTATTAAGACTGGAGTTATCAATCTTATAAAACTAACTCCGCCAGCTTTTAAAGCTATAATCTCACTATCACCCGATAAACGACCAAAGGATAATAAAGTAGCTAGTAGCATAGACATAGGAAAAGTCCAGACAATAATCTGGGGTAAACTAAGAAAAAATAACTTAATTGTTGTTAGTAAAGGAACTCCATACTGCATCATCATCTTACCTAATCTAACTAAAATATCTGATCCTACAAAGATACTAGTAAAAGCAAAAACACCAAATAAAAAAGGTTGAATTAATTCCTTTAGTAAATATCTATCAATAATCTTCATTTCCAGTTGCACCCACCTTATTACATTGTAAACTTCTCTCCTAAATAGAATTCTTTAGCTACTTCACTATTAGCAACTTCATCTGAAGTTCCTGATAGTAATATTTCTCCTTGGTGCATAATATAAGCCCGGTCAGTAATCGCTAATGTCTCTCGTACACTATGATCGGTTATCAAAACACCTAGATCCTTACTTTTAAGATGAGAAATAATCTCTTGAATATCACTAACTGCAATCGGATCAACCCCTGCAAATGGCTCATCTAATAGAATATAATCTGGATTAGTAACTAATGAACGAGCAATTTCTACTCTCCTTCTCTCCCCACCGGATAACATATAACCTTTCCGATCTCTAATATGTCCTATCTCAAATTCTTCTAATAATGATTCTACAATCTCTTGGTTAGGCTCTGATCGGTCTATCATCTCTAAAATGGCCATTAGATTTTCTTCAACTGTTAACTTTCTAAAGACAGATGCTTCTTGGGCCAAGTAACCAATCCCTTTGCGAGCCCGTTTATGCATTGATAATTTAGTAATATCATTGTCATTAAGCTTAACTCGACCACCATTAGGCTTTACTAAACCTACCACCATATAAAAGGTTGTTGTCTTACCCGCACCATTAGGCCCTAAAATCCCTACTACTTCACCTTGCTTAACCTCAAAACTAACTTGATCTACTACATTTTTACCATCATACGTCTTAATTAGTTTTTCTGCTCTAATTGGCATCCTAATCACCTTGCTTATTTGGGATTATAAACTTTGTTTTACCCTGAGTTGTTATCTTTCTTGTCTCTAAATCTATAATTACTTTAGGAGCAATCATTCGCCGACTACCACGATTAACCTCTACATCACCACTTAATACTACCTCTTGTTTATCTTGGTTATAATTTATTCTTTCTGCTCTAGCTGTTAAATCTTGCGTAGGGTCTTTTAAATATGCCCCTCCTGTAACCGCTAAATGATCTGCTTTTAGATCAAATTCAAACTGCTGTCCTGTAATTAACATTTTATCTCTAATTAATCGTGGGTTACCAGTTAGAGAGCCCGTCTGTGTTTTATAATTTAAGTCTAACTGCTTACCCTTCAGTTGACTATTATTTTGTTTAAAGACTACATCTCCGATAGCTGTTACCTGCTCTAAATCCTGCTGAGCAATAATTTTATTAGCTTTTAATAAGGTATTATTCTGACGTAAAGTAACACCACCACTAGCAATTAGTTGGGATTTTAGATCATCAACCACTAATTTACTAGCTGTTAATTCAGTTGCCTCTTGATTAGCTGCTAGTCCAACAGATATAGACAGTAATAGACTAAGTATAATTCCACTAGTGATAATTATTCTTTTATTCATCAAATCACCTGCTTCTTAATTTATAATTGCTACGGGCCCATTCCTCACCACTCTAACATCACCTAACACTTGTAACTTCTTTAAATCAATCTGACTAATAAAATTATCCCCTGTAATCTTTAAACCTGGTTGCTTAATTACTATCTCCCCTCGACCAACTAGTTGATTCTTGACTTGATTCCACTTTAAATGGTTAGCTTTGACTAATTTTTCTTTGCTTTTAATAGTAATTGGCCCCTCTAGAGATAAAAAACCTGTTTGAGGGTCAAACTCACCTTTATTAGCTACTAAGGAGATCACTTCTGTCTGATTTTGATAGACAGTAGCACTAATCTGATGTAACTTAACTCGTTTAGGATTATTAAATCTATAAATTGTTTGAGCACTTAATCGCCATTTAGTATTACCATCTTTACTATAAAGACTAATTGCTGCATTTTTCAACTTTGTATTGGCTTCTCTTTTATCCTGAATTGGTTCTTTAGAGATCCTATCTTGGGGTTTAGGGGATGGCCGCTTAATTAATAAATAACCACTAGCTAATAAAATAATAATTATTATAATAATCCCGATCTTTTTCATTGCTCATCCTCCTTAGAAGGATCTGTCTTCCATCTACGGTGTAACCAAAGCCATTGGTCTGGATACTCTCTAATTTTTTCTTCTAAAGAAGTAGTTAATTTTTGTAAAACTTTTTTTCTTTCATCTCTACTAGCATCTTGAGTTAGTTGCAATGGCTCCTCTACAACTAAAGAATAGTTATCTATTCCTTCTCTAATCATATATATAGGTAGGATTAAACTTTGCGCTTTCTGAGCCAAGACTGCGGGCCCTTTAGGTGTTGAAGCTAATCTATGAAAAAATTGAACAAACTCCCCGGCTTGATGAGCATCTTGGTCACCTAAAATCACTAATAATTCCTTCTTTAACAAAGCCTTAAAAGAGCTTTTTACTTGCTTACGATTGAAAATTTTAGCACCATGTATCTCCCTAAGTTGCCATAACTCTTCAGTTATTAAATCACTCCTCTGTTCTTTAGCAATTGCATTAACCGGATATCCTAGCCAAGAAAGATAAATGCCTAATAGCTCCCAATTACCAAGATGGCCTGTAAATAGAACAATCCCCTGACCTTGCTCATAAGCCTTTTCTAAATTATCAAGTCCTTCAACTGTTATTCTATGATTAAAATCCTCTTTATTCCATTTCTCTAGTCTAAATATTTCTATAAATTTAAAAGCTAATTCTTTAAAAACATCTTTAGTTAACTTATAAGCTTCCTCTTGAGAATAATCAAGGGCTAACTTAATATTTTTAATTCCTAACTCACGTCTATCCTTAACTAAATAAAAAAGTAAATTACCTAACCCTGAGGCTAAATAATAACTAACTTGAATCGGTAAAACCTTAGCTAACCACTTACCAAATCTAAAAATATAATATTTTAGTCTCTTTTGCACCTTTAACAACTCCTTGTGACAACTTCAATAAATAATCTTAAGCCTGCAAAAGTAGTTCTATTGCTTCCCTAACTGCACCTCTACCTCCAGCACGTTTTGTTATATAATCTACCTTTTCTTTAACTTGACTTACTCCATTAGCTACAGTCAAAGCCAGTCCAACCTTCTCTAAAATAGGTAGATCATTGACGTCGTCACCAATATAAGCCACTTCATCTTCTGTAATTTGATATTTCTCTAATAAACTAGTAAAAACTCCTAATTTATCATCAATATTTTGATAAACTTGATCAATTTCTAATTCATCTGCTCTACGTTCTACTAACTTAGATTCTCGCCCTGTAATAATCGCTGTCTTAATCCCTGCCTCTTGAGCCAATTTAATCCCCATACCATCCTGAACATGAAAAAATTTGAACTCCTCACCGTCATTACCGAGTACGATTCTGCCATCTGTTAACACACCATCAACATCTGTAATAAATAATTTTATCTTAACTACTTTTTCTTTTAGTTGCTCATCCATTATTTTCACCTCTTATCAATTTGAAATTAACTAAATAACCCCAGCCTTAAGTAAGTCTTGAAAATTAACTAATCCTAAAGGTTTACCTTCTTGGTCCACTACTGGCAAATCATTAATCTCTTTATCTTGCATAATTTTTAGTGCTTCTGCTGCTAATTTATCCGGTGTAATAGTTGTAGGCCCTACAGACATTATCTCTTGGGCTTCTTTATGCATTAAATGAGGATCTTCTTCTAACAATCGCCTAATATCACCATCAGTAATAATCCCTGCTAATTCACCTTCAGCATCAACAATATTAGCTGCGCCCATCCTAGTAGAAGTCATAACAAATAAAGTCTCTTTTAAAGTAGAATCCTGCTTAACTATTGGATTACGTTCTCTAACATGTAATACGTCATCAACTGTCAATAATAGTTGCCTACCTAAACTACCTCCTGGATGATAAAGTGCAAAATCTTCTGGTTTAAAGTCTCTAATAGCCAATAATACCATTGCTAAGGCATCACCTAAAGCTAAGGCTGCTGTAGTACTAGCTGTTGGTGCTAAATTTAACGGACAAGCTTCTTCTTCAATAGCAGCTTCTAAAGTATAATCTCCAGTTTGGGCCAAAGTCGATTCAATATTACCAGTAATAGCTGCAATTTGGGCTCCGATCCGTTTAATTACAGGTAAGATATTGACTATTTCTTCTGTTTCTCCACTATTAGAGATAGCAATTATTATATCCTTTTCAGTTACCATCCCCAAATCACCATGGATTGCCTCAGCTGGATGAAGAAAAAAAGCAGGAGTTCCGGTACTAGATAAAGTAGCTGCTAATTTCTTAGCAATAAAACCTGACTTACCCATCCCCGTCATAATCACTCGCCCCGTACAATCTAAAATTTCTTGTACCACAGCTACAAATTCCTGATCTATTGCTTCAGATACACCTTTTATAGCTTCTGCTTCAATCTTTAGTACTTCTTGAGCTTGTTCTTTTATTGCTATCTCTTTTTGAGACATTTTAACCCCTCCGTACAATATTATTAATTTCTTGGGCTTGCTTAAGTAAATCTTCTAAATCTTCTAATCGCACCATATTTGGCCCATCACATAAAGCAGTATCTGGCCTATCATGCACCTCCATAAATAAAGAATCAATTCCAGCACCTACAGCAGCCCGAGTTAAATATGGTACATACTCTCGTTCTCCTGTTGAGGAATCACCTGCTCCACCCGGCAACTGAACACTATGAGTAGCATCAAAAACAACTGGATAACCTGTTTCTCTCATGCGAGGTAGAGAACGCATATCTACTACTAAATTATTGTAGCCAAAAGAAGCTCCCCGTTCTGTTAATAAAATCTTTTTATTACCTGTACTTTCAATCTTCTCTATCACTTGTTCAATATCCCATGGTGCTAAAAATTGCCCCTTTTTAACATTAACCACCCTGCCAGTTTTACCAACAGCAGTTACTAAATCAGTCTGCCGGGATAGAAAGGCTGGAACCTGAATAACATTTAAAACCTCTCCTGCTACTTTAGCTTCTTTAACAGAATGAACATCAGATAATACTGGTAGATTAAATTCATCCTTTACTCGCTGTAAAATCTTTAACCCCTTCTCTAATCCAGGACCACGATAAGATTCAATTGAAGAACGATTAGCTTTATCATAAGAAGATTTAAAAACATACGGAATATCCAATTTAGTAGTAATTTTTTTCAATTCTTCTGCCATTCGTAAAACATGATCTTCACTTTCAATTACACAAGGTCCAGCTAATAAAACAAAAGGGTTGTCAGCTCCAAACTTAACATCATCATTTAATACTACTTCATTTACCATTTATACCCCTCCAATTAAATTCATGATTGATTTACTATCTTCCTTACCTTCTCTAAATCATCTTTAGTATCAACCCCAATAGATTGATGCTCTGTCTTAACAACCTTAATCTTATAACCATTCTCTAAAGCTCTTAGTTGCTCTAAAGATTCCTGCTGCTCTAAAGGAGTAGCAGGTAAATCAGCATAATTTAATAAAAATTCTCTACGATAAACGTATAATCCAATATGTTTATAATAAGTAATATCATTTTCCTGGTGTGGATAGGGAATAGGTGCGCGAGAAAAATAAAGAGCAAAATCATTCTTATCAGTTACTACTTTAACCAGATTGGGATTTTCTAATTCTTCTGCGCTAATGATGGGATGTTTTAGAGTTCCCATCTGCAAATTATTATCCTCTAATAAAGGTTTCACTGCTTGATCAATCATCTCCGGAGCTATTAATGGTTCATCTCCTTGGACATTAACAATAATATCTGCCTCTAAATCATTGGCTACTTCAGCCAAACGATCAGTTCCTGTCTGGTGCTGAGAAGATGTCATTTCTACCTTACCCCCAAAGTCTTTAACTACTTGATAAATTCTTTGGTCATCGGTAGCTACAATCACCTGATCTAGATTTTGAGCTTGAGCAGTTCTTTCATAAACATGTTGAATCATTGCTTTACCCTTAATCTTTTTAATTGGCTTCCCTGGTAGCCGAGTAGAACTATAACGTGCTGGAATAATAGCTATTACTTTCATCGTTGTAATCCCTCCAACTGAATAAGAAGTTGATCTGCTTTTTCTTTAGAATCAAGAATCTCTATTTCAATCCCTAATACCTCAAGATTAATCTGCTGACGATTTATTTCAGCTACTAATTCTTGATTAATACTAACTACGTCCTTTTCAGTAGTAATAATTCGATCTACATTCTGTTTAGAAGCAATAGTAAAAATCTCCATGATTTGGTCTTTAGTATAGGTATGATGATCAATAAACCGAAACTTATCTACTACTTGAGCTCCTAGATTCCGTAGTGTCTCTTCAAAAGCTTGTGGATTACCAATCCCTGATACAGCTAGTACCTTTTCTCCCTCTAAATCTAATTGTTTATACTCTTGCTTTCCTATATTTCGTAAATAAGTTGGTTTATGACGAGTAGTAATAATCAAGGCTTGGGGATTAAATCTTCTCAAACACTTCTTAATTTTTTTTAATTTTTCAGGGGTTATCTGGTCTGCTTTAGTCAACAACAAGCAATTAGCACGTTGAAGACTAGTTACTGGTTCTCTTAATCTACCTCGTGGTAATAAATAACCATTAGCAAAAGGATTAGTCGCATCAACTACTACTAAATCGTAATCTCTTTTTACCTGCCAATGTTGAAAAGCATCATCTAAAATAATAAAATCCGGGCTAAATTCTTCTAGAGCTAACTTACCCGCTTTACTTCTTTCTTTACCAATCAATACAGGAGTAGAAAATAAACTACTAGCTAACATATAAGCTTCATCACCAGCTTTTTGAGCGGATAACAAAATCTCTTCTCCGTCTGTTACTATCCCCAATTCTTTTTCTAATTGGCCCTTATAACCTCGATTAATAATAACTGATTGATAATTATTCTTTTCTAGTCTACGGGCTAACATCTTAACTACTGGAGTTTTGCCTGTACCTCCTACTGTTATATTACCTACACTAATCACAGGTACAGACAACTTAGTTGATTTTTTAATTCCCCAGTCATAGGCCTTCTTTCTAGTCCAAACTATACCTTGGTAAACCCAAGCTAAACCGGTTAATAAAACTAAAACAACTTTATCTTTAATACTCCGCTTTTGTCCTGTAATTACTTCCAATAGATACTTTTCTAATTTCATAATTATGCCTCCAGCATCTTTTGGGCACTAACAACTGCTGCTTCAAGATGTTCTTTCAATTTCTGTTGATAACATTCATTAACCTCTGTTACTTCTAAAGGCTTACCGTATACTAAAGCCCCTTTAGCAAGAGGGTATGGTAACTCGAATTTATCCCAACTATTAAAAACCTTTTTTTTAGAAAAAGACACCCCCAAAGGAATAATTGTACTATTTGTCTTTTGAGCTAAATATAAAATACCAGATTTAACTTTATGTCGAGGACCGGTTGGCCCGTCTGGAGTAATAGCTACATTTTTTCCTCTTCTTATCTCTTTAACTAACTTAAGCAAAGAGCGAGCTCCTCCTCTAGAAGTAGAACCCCTAACCACTCCCCAGCCAAGTTTATTTAAAACTTGACTAATATATTCACCATCATCACTTTGACTAGCTAATGCAATATGACCTTTGTTTCTAAGATGATAAACAGGCAACCATAGTTGTCCATGCCACATAGCAAAAATAATCTGTTTATTATCCTTTTGTAAATTGGTTACTCTTGATTCATTCTTAACTTGTAACCTTAGACTACCATTAGTCATCTTAGATAACCAGTAAGCCAGCCAAGGAATTATCCTTTTTTTCATCCTATCACCTACTTATCAAACTGTGCTTGATATAAACCTTCATAAATTCCTTCCTGCTTGATTAACTCTTCATGAGTTCCTGTCTCTACTATTCTTCCTTCATCCATCACTACAATTTTATCAGCATTTAAAATTGTAGATAATCTATGAGCAATTACAAAGGTGGTTCTATTCTCCATTAACCTCTCTAGAGCTTCTTGGACTAAAGCTTCCGATTCAGTGTCTAAAGCTGAAGTAGCCTCATCTAAAATTAAGATTTCAGGATCATTTAAAATAGCTCGTGCGATAGCTATTCTTTGTTTTTGGCCACCAGATAAACCGACTCCCCGCTCACCAATCTGTGTTTGGTAATCGTCAGCAAAACTCATGATAAAATCATGAGCATTGGCTGCCTTAGCTGCTTGAACAATATCTTGCCGATTCGCTTCTAGATTACCATACAAAATATTATCTGCGATAGTTCCTCCAAATAAAATAGTTTCTTGTGGTACAATTCCTATTTTATCACGTAAAGAGTCAACTTTAAACTCTTTAATATTTAATCCATTAATAGTAACAAATCCTTGGTTAGGATCATAAAATCGAGGTACTAAATTAACTAGGGTAGATTTACCAGCACCACTAGGACCTACTAAAGCTACCATCTGCCCTGGTTGAGCCTCTAAATTTACCCTATCTAAAGCTAGTTCATCATTATCATAACTAAAGGAGACATTATTAAAGTTGATAGTACCATTAACTTTAGTTAACTTACGAGCATCAGGTTGATCTTGAATAGTCGGCTGAATATCAATAATTTCAAAAATTCTTTCTGCTGCAGCTAAAGCTCGTTGAATAGTTCCTGATAATCTGGTTAGTGATTTTAATGGATTCGTAATATACAATAATAAAGTAAAGAAACTGGTTAACTCACCTGCTGTCATATATCCAGCAATTACTTCTCGACCACCATACCAAAGAACAACAATAAATGAAAGAGCAGCTAAAAACTCAGTTGCAGGAGTCAAGGTAGCTTTAAGCTGAGAGTTTTTTAGGTTGGCCCTAAAATTAGCATAATTTTGTTCTTGAAAGCGCTCATATTCATAATCCTCTCGCCCAAAAGACTTAACCACTCTAACCCCACTAATCGTTTCCTGTAAAACATCTGATACATTAGCAACTTTAACTTGAGCTCTCTTACTTACCTTTCTAATTCTACGATTAAATTTATCTACTACATATCCAATCAAAGGAAATAAAACAAAAGAAACTATAGCCAAACGCCAATTATCATAAAATAACTTACTTACACCACCAATTAATATAAACACCTTACTAAAAACACCAATTGCTCCTGATACAATAGCACCTTGTAAAACGCTTATATCATTAGTAGCTCGAGACATAATCTCTCCTGTCTTATTTTTAGCATAAAAATCTAAAGATAAACTCTGTAAATGGCTATATAAATTAGCTCGTAGATCCTTAATAGCATGTTGGGATACATACGCAGTCAAATATTTTTGACCATACTGAAAGATTCCACGAAACAAAAATAAAAAGAACATACCTACAATTAACCAATTTAACTTATCCATTTGGGCTTGACCAATTACAGTATCGATTAATTTCCCGAACCTATCAAAAAAGAAAATAGATAAAGCAGCATTAAATAACATACAAACAACCGCCAATAAAAGCCGACCCTTATAGGGATTTAAATAACCTAATACTCGTTTAGCTAGTTTCATATCACAATTCCTCCTGTATCTAATACCAGCCTAGCTACTTGTTTAGTAGCATTCTTAGGACCTAATTTTGCTTTAATATTTGCTAAATCTTTTTTTATCTGATTAACTTTTCTTTCTGAATCTAAAATATTAATTACTTCTTTAGCTAAATTACTACCTGTAACCTCATTTTGTAATAATTCAGGGACTATTTCTTTTTCAGATATAATATTTGGCAAACCAATAAATGGTAACTTAACTAATAGTTTGCCTAACCAATAGGTAGACCAAGAAGTCTGATAAGCAATTACCATTGGTGTTTGCAGGCAGGCTGCTTCTAAAGTAGCAGTTCCTGAGGCTACTAATAATAAATCAGTTACCTCCATTACTTCATAAGAATGGCCCGTAACCAATTGTACATCTACTTTATAATCTTTAATTTTTTCCTTTATTTTAGTTTGATCTATAGTCTCAGCTACTGGTAAAATAAAATTAGTAATAGAAAAGTGACTGCTAATTATATCTGCTGCTTCTAACATTGGCCCTAATAAACTATCTAACTCCTGTTGGCGGCTCCCAGGTAGTAATCCAATTACTTTTCCTGTTAAATCAAGCTTAAATTCTTCTTTAAACTCCTGATAACTTAATTGTGGTTCTACCATGTCCAATAAAGGATGGCCTACAAATTCTACATCAGCTCCTGCCTTACGGTAAACCTTCTCTTCCATAGGAAAAACAGATGCAATCTTAGCTCCATATTTCGCCATTCTTTTGGCCCGCCATTTACCCCATACCCAAGCAGAAGGAGCAAAATAATTAACTACTGGAATTCCTAATTTAGCAGCTCGTTTAGCTACTTTCATATTAAAACCAGAATAATCTACCAAAAAAACAACATCTGGCTTTCTTTCTTTCATTGCTTCTTCTAATTGATTTAATTTATCATACATTAATTTTAAATGTTTAATTGCTTCAGCAAAACCAATGGTACTTAATTTAGTAGGGTCGTATAAAATTTCTACCCCTGCTTGTTTCATCTGTTGTCCGCCAAAACCAAAAAATTCTACATCAGGATTTAACTTTTTAATCTCTTTAATAACTTTTGTAGCATGCATATCACCCGAAGCCTCTCCTGCTACTACCATTATTTTACTCATCTAATCACCAACCTTATAAAATCAATTGACAATTTACAGTGTACAATAAAAGCTATATAAACTTAAATCTTCAATTCAAAAATTATGATTTAATAGATAACTAAATCTAAAATTTTTCATGATAGTAAAGGATAGTTGCCTTAGAGCTAATATTGGAATTATTTATTATTTTATTGATTTTTAATTGTCAATTATCAATTGTCCATTGTCAATTATTTTTCCATCGCCACTATTGGAATCCCTGCCTGATTAGCTTTTTTAATTACTTCTGTTTGATTTACGATAAATGTTTTATTAGCCTCAATGACTAGTCCCTTGGCCCCTACCTCAATTAATCTTTGTAAAGTTTCTAATCCTACTGTAGGTATATCAAAACGTAAATCTTGCTGAGGTTTACTAACTTTTGCTACTACTACTTCTTGGCAACCTAATTTACCGCCTCGACGTATAGCTTCATTAGTTCCTTCGATTGCTTCTACTGCCATAACAGCTTTATCCTTAACTACTATAGTTTGTCCAATATCTAATCTGCCTATTTCTTTAGCCATTTTAAATCCGTATTTCATATCTGCTAAGACCTCTTCACTTGGCTCAACAGTAGTTAAAGTTGCTGCATCAGGTAATAACTTTTCTATGAATTTAGTCTGGTCTGCTACTTTTATCCCTGCTTCTTTAAGCACCTTAACTACTCCTAACATAATTGCATCATCATTCTTGTCTGGTAGAGAAGCTAATAATTGCTTAAATTTATTATCTAACTCAACCCCCTGGTATAATAACTCTTTAGTTACTTTTCCAAGCATTACAACTTCTGATACCTCTTCTTGTTGTAAAGTAGTAATAATTTTATCTAGTTGGCCCACTTCAATCTGATAGAAATGATCGGTTAAATCTGCTAATTTATTACTTGCAGCCTCTGGTGTGACTGTAATTACTACTATTTCATATCCTTGTTCTCTGGCAGCTTGAGTAAATAAAACTGGTAAATTTCCATTACCTGCTATTAATCCTATTTTAGACATACTTTTCCTCCTGACTATATAAATTAAATTACAAGTCGTGAGCAAAATATTTACTCACGACTCCTAACCTAATTATTATATTTAATTTCCTCTTCAATCTAAAAAAACTATCTACAAATACCGCGTTGGGCATTACGCAAGAAACGTAAAAAGTTTTCGATTAACGGACTATTATCAAGCTCTTCTTCCATCTCTTCAATTGCTTGATTAGTATTTAGATTTGAACGATATAAGATTTTATAAGCCTGTTTAATCTTACGTCTAACCTCAGGTTTTACTTCATTTCTTCTTAAGCCTACAATATTAATTCCATTTACACTAGATGGATGACCATCTACTAGAATATATGGCGGTACATCCTTAACAACTTTAGAACCTGCTCCTACCATAGCCATTTCTCCAATTCTAACAAACTGGTGTACACCAACTAAACCACCAATTACAGCTGAGTCTTCAACTATTACATGACCCGCTAAATTAGCAGAATTAGACATAATAATATCATTACCCACTTGACAATCATGAGCTACATGACAATAAGCCATAATTAAATTATCATTACCAATTTTAGTTAGTCTCCCGCCATCCTCAGTCCCCCGATGAATAGTAGCAAACTCTCTAATTGTATTATTATCTCCAATTTCTAAGAAACTTTTTTCACCAGCAAACTTTAGATCTTGTGGTTCTTGACCAATAGAAGCACTATTAAAGATCTTATTATTCTTTCCAATTGTAGTCCAGCCTTTAATTACAGTATGTGGGCCAATCTCAGTATCTGCCCCAATCTCTACATGCTCACCAATTACAGCATACGGGCCAACCTCAACATTTTCTCCAATCTTAGCGTCTGGATGCACTACTGCAGTTTGATGAATTTGACCACCATTATTAAGATGAACTACATTATCTTTTTCTGCATTCATTTACTTCACCTCCAGATTATTTATCTTGAATAAAGCAAGTTAAAGTAGCTTCTGTAACAACTTCACCATCTACTAAAGCTTTAGCCTCTACCTTACCCATTCTTCCTCTTAATTTAGCAACTTCAATCTCCATAATTAGTTGGTCTCCTGGCTTAACTGGCTTTCTAAAACGAGCATCATTAATTCTACCAAAATAAGGCACCTTTTCTTCTGGATTATCTACAGTAGTTAATAAGCCAATTCCTGCTACTTGAGCCATTGCTTCTACAATTAATACTCCAGGCATAATTGGATGACCAGGAAAGTGACCATTAAAGAATTCTTCATTCGTGGTTACATTCTTTAAACCTACAATTTTTTCTCCTGGTTCAACTTCTAAAATTTTATCCACTAATAAAAATGGATAACGATGTGGTAAAATCTCCTTAATTTCATCAATATTCATTGCTTCTTCCATAATTTAACTCCTCCTCTATAATACCTTATCTTTAATTTTTTTAGCTAAAATTGAATTTAATCTATGGCCTGATCTAACAGCTATAATATGGCCTTTAAAATCAGGGGCCAACTTCAAATCACCAATTATATCTAAAATCTTGTGCCTGACAAATTCATTCTCAAATCTTAATTCATTAACTGGTCCATCTGCTTCAATTAAAATAGCATTCTCTAAACTACCACCTAAAGCTAGCCCTGCTTTTTTTAGCTTTTCTATTTCTTCAGCAAAACCAAAAGTCCTTGCTGGAGCAATCTCCTCTTGATAATTACCAGTAGTTAGATTAAACTCAGCAAACTGGTCAGTTAGTCCTGGATGATTGCCTACAAAAGTATAACTAATCTTTAATTCATCAGCTGGCAACAGAACTAAATATTGATCTCCATCTCTAACCTCAATTGGTTCTGTTATTTGATGAGTTTTTTTAGTAGCCTTTTGTTCCTTAACTCCAGCTTTCTCTAGTAGTTGATAAAAAACCTTAGCACTTCCATCAGTTACTGGTGGTTCATTAGCATCTATTTCAACTAACAAATTATCTATTTCTAAAGCACTTATAGCTGACATTAGATGTTCAATTGTATTAATCTCCCATCCACCTTGGCCGATAGTAGTACACCGTTGAGTTGAAACGACATTCTCTACGGTAGCTGTCACTTCTGGCTGGCTTGCTAAATCAATTCTTTTAAATTTAATTCCTTGATTAACTGGTAGTGGTTTACAAGTAATAGTTACATTCTCTCCAGTATGCAAACCAATCCCTGTGTAACTAAATTGTGATTGAATTGTTTGCTGCTTATTTTTCAATCTTGAGCCTCCTTCTATTATAAAATATAACTTAAAGACTAAGCTTGAATTTAAGCCTACACGAAGTTAGGTTCAAACTCAAACTTAACCTTTATTGATATAAAACTTCACTTCTCAATTAGGCATTGTGTGGCTTTTTCCTTAAATAGTTTTTGTTCATTTCATTCCGGGTAAAATGAGATAAACCAAATCATAGATTTGCTTATTCATATCTATTTCACCTTTCATTCAAAGCATATGAACAAAAACTATAAGACAGTCCAAAAGCCCCACAACACCTTTAATAATTGCTGGAGAGGGTTTCGCAACGACTCATAAATTTTTCATTAATGAGTCTTAGTGAACTGGATTAAAAATAAGGTTTGGGTTAGCTAATCACCTGTTTTTGATTAGCTTAACCTTATTTTTATGGAAGTAAGCTTAGACGAATTTTGAGAAATTTATCTAGTGAGAAATCCTCTCTCAGCAATCTAAAAGTTAAACTTTATATCAATAATACTCCAATAATTCTTTATACTTTTTCCCAACCTCCGATTGAGGATTGGTAAATATCGATTCTGAACTTCCTATTTCTACTACTTGTCCATTATCAAGTAATAAAATTATATCCGCTACCTTTAGGGCAAAAGAAACTTCATGAGTTACTAAGACTACAGCTCTTTTTTGACTATAAGTTGCATCTTCAATCACCTCTAGTACTTCCTTGACTAGTATCGGATCTAAAGAAGCTGTAGGTTCATCTAATAACATCAAACTAGGCTCAATAACTAATGCTCTAGCAATTCCTACCCGTTGCTTTTGGCCCCCACTTAACTGCTTAGGATAACTGCTTGCTTGGTCGGCTAACCTTACCTTCTCTAAAGCAGCCCTAGCATATTTAACCCTTTGTTCTAAAGTAAAGTCCAACTTGATTAAAGGTAACATTACATTTTCTTGGACAGTCAATCGTTCGATTAAATTGAAATTTTGAAATACAAAACCAATTTCTTGTCTTAATTTTAATAATTCTGAAGACGATAACTCTAACAAATTAGTTCCCCTAAAGATGACTTTTCCGCTATCAGGCTCTGTTAAGAGATTTAAACAACGAATAGTTGTTGATTTACCACAACCACTTGGCCCCATAATAGCCACAGTTTGGCCCTTTTTAACAGAAAAATCAACCCCTCGTAATACCTTTTCATTTCCATAGCTTTTAATTAAATTCTTTACTTCTAACATAACTCCCCCATTAAAAGTAAATTTTTTTCTGATTTATGAACTGTAGTATACCAGGCTTACCAGCTGGAATAACAATTTGATGCATAATTTCAGTATAACTAAACCCAAAAGCTCTGCCAGCTTGATACTCAGCTTGGGCAATAGGATTTAGACTCTGAGCCTTACTTACAGCAAGCAATCCTAATCCTGCCCCTAATAAACTAACCTGCCATAAAGCTAGATAAGGTAACTTTATCTCTGCTAAAGCAAAAATTAAAGTTAACATTAAGCTACCTACCCCCACCCCATAGTATAATCCTAAATCAGTAAACCAGTTTTGATTATTATCTTGTAATAGACGTAGCGAATTAATAATTAGGGATTGGTCAAATACTAAGGAGAATACAGTAATTAAAATTGCTGTTACTCCTGCCAAAATCATCTTAACTTGACTTAATATTTGGTATAATTGTGCCCTGTAGTTAGGACTGATTAACCCTAACTGAGAGCTAGAAAATGATACCTGCTGGGAGATTAACTCCTGAATCTTAGCTTTAATCTTAGTTAAATCAATTCCTTGAGCTGGTAATAAGAGCACAATCTCAGACCCTGGAATTACCTTACCAGCTAAGTACTTATTTATTAAATCAATTGTAGCGGTAATCTCTTCATCTTTTAACTGAGGTAAAGACTTCTGAATATACTTTAATTCTGTAACTATTGCTTTAAAGTCAACCCGTTTTAATTGCTTGGTTTGTTCTTGTAACTGCTTTAAATCCTGCCCTAAAGTAGCTGTATCTAAAGCATTAATCTGCTTCATTAATTGGGGATTAGTTACTTGGGCCAACTTAGACTTAAGATCTAATTGAGTAACAGAACTGACTTTATTTAGCAGCAACTTAAACTCCTCTACTTGCTGCTGCCAATAAATAACCTCTTGTAAAACAGGATTATAGCGATTAATATAAACTATAATCTGTTTGCTATTTGTCTGCAAGCCAGTAGCTAGCCTATTAATACTTTCTTGTAACTTCTCCAGTTCTTGGCGATACGGACTATCTGTTGCTAATCCTTGACTAGCTAGTTTTAGCTGCTGATTAATGTCGTTTAACTGTTGATTAAGATTAACTAACAAATCCCTAATTAAATTTAATCCTTTAGCTACTTCAGTTAACCAGCTTAAATTCTGGTCTAGCTTATTTATTGCTCTCTTTAACTGCATAAAATCAACCTTGCTTAGATCCTGTTGGTAGATAGCTAACTGACGATTAAGCAGTTTAAGCTGCAATAAAGATTCTCGAGCCGTCTGTAAAGTAGCTGTTAATTTAGTCAGTTGCTCTAATAAATTCTGAGAGCGCTGGAAGATAGCTTGTAAATTAGGTACTAAATTGGCTAATTGTTCAACTGTATAAGCTAACTTTTGCCGAGGATTATTAACCTCTATTTGTCCTGCAACTGGGCCTAACTTATCTGGTTGAAATAAATAGGCTTGCTCACCTAAAATTTGTCTACTATCTCCTTTAACAATTATAGCCTCTGCTCTATCTTCGGTTACATTAGTTATCCGAAGAATAATTTGCTCTCCTCTTTTACTAGGCAAGATTAATTTATCCCCAACTTCTACTTTTATCTCTTTAATTAAATTAATTGTAATCCGACTGGTATAACTACTCAAAAACTTCTTCATTTCTGTCATAGTTTTAACTAATGACTCTATATTCTCACGGCCTGTAGAAGTAATATTAAAGATTGAATGATCAACTTCTTTTTTTAGTACTTTTGTTACTTCTGTTCCTAAAGCAAATAATTGCTTAGGCTTAAATGTGATTGGGAATCTAACTGCTAATACCTGATATTTTCGTAATAAATCATTGATCATCTCTTTAATTGAAGATAATCTCTCTGGTTTAGAAATTATAACCTCTAGCTTATCTCCTTCAGGAATAGTAAAACCAACTCCAGAGATACGATTAATTTTAGGCTCTAAAAAGGAAATTGCCTTTTTTCTTAACCCCCTAATGGTAACTCGTGGTTGAGTAATTATAGATATACTCTCTAAACCTTCTACTTGAGAAAAATAATCATTAAGTTTCAAAAAAATACTTCGTCTTTTATATTGCGGGGCTAACTTAATAAAAAAATTGGCCCTTCCCACCAGATTAATCCCTGAAATTAATTTTGAACCGGGTAACCTCTGCTTAATAATATCCTGCAACTGTTCTTGGGCTATTGCTTTTCTTTCCTGGTTAATAATTAATAATAGATCATACTCTCCATAACCACCTATCAAATTAGCTACTATATTCCCAAAATACATATCACTTAATTGACCTACAACTAAGGCTAGTAATGTAGCGATTAAAACAGTAGTTGCTAACATTACTATTATATCTTTAACAAATTCTGATTGCAAAAGAGGCACTCTTGTATCCTCCTCAAATTATATCATTAAGACCGCAGAGAGTAAACAGCTCTAGATAAATATCTTCTGGATAATAAAGTAAAATAATGTTTATTTGTTCTTATCTTTTGCTATCAGTGGCATTTTTAAACATTAAAATTATTATTCTTTAATCTCAAACTCCATTTCCACACTTCCTGTTGCATTAATTGTATCATTAGCTAGGGAAATAATTACTTTTTGGGATTCAATCCAGTTATCTCCTTCTTTAATTTTAGCTCCTTGGGTTACAATCATCTTTTCTGTTTTAGCAATATACTCTAGCTTATCACCTTTAATTTTTTGTTTATTATATACTACATCAACATTTCCTTGGGCCAATAAATCATTACTCTTACCCCACATCTTTAAATAATCACTAGTTAAATTTAGTGATTTATTATCCTTAGTTGTATTTAACTTTACTTGTTGTTGGGCTATTAAAATATTCTCTTCTAAATCAAACTTTAACTTTTGGCTCCAAATCTCATCTTGTTTGGCTGTCAAATGTACATCATCACTAAAATAAGCTAAATTCTTATTTCTATCCATTCTTAAGCGTTGAGCAGTTACAACTCTTTTATCATAATTTAATTTAACATTTCCTGTAGCAATAAAGATATCCTCATCTTTTTTATATCTTAAATGATCAGATGTTAAATGTCCTGTCTGGGCCAAAGCAGGCTGAAGACTTACCAATAATAAGCATATTACAGCGAGAATCACCTGTTTATTCTTCACTACTATTGCCTCCCCTAATCTTAAAATTGAATTTAACATTTTGGTCAAAATCAATTATACCTTCTTTAAGATTTAATTTCATTTTTTGAGCAGTTAGCTGACCATTCTTTAACTCTACTTGAACTCCACTTGTTGTTTGTAACTCTGTTTTGCTTTCTACCCAGCTTAACTTATCTGCTTTGATCTTTAATCCATCTATCTCTTGTAACTTAACGGCTCCTACTAACTTAGCATTTTTACTTTTGACTAGATAAATTATTTTCTGAGCCGTTAATTTATACTCTAACTGCCCATCAATAAATAACTTTCCCTCTTTAACTGTCTGCAAAATAGTTCTCTTTCGTTTATCATCCTTAGGTTTGATAATTGATTTAGCTGCTAAATCCCATCTTTTTTGGCCTTGATAATAACTAATTAAGCGGGGGGCTGTTATTTGGTACTGATAATTGGCATTAGGTGGCTGATCATCTTTCTCCTTGGTCTTCCATAAACCAATTACTCCTATGATTAAGATTACTATAAAAATTAGCTTCTTTCTCCTATTCATCTAGTAACCTCCCTAACTCTCCTCCAAATAACATTCCTTCATTATCATTGCTCCCTACTTTAACACCACTGTTAGGAAAAGCTAATAGCTGATACTGGAACCAGACTTCTCCTTGTAAATGATCATAGGAGAGTGACAACTTGCGTTTGTGTAACATCTTCTCTAGCGTTAAGTTAGCCTCCCTAAACTTTTGCTCTAATTGATCATAGCTACTATTTAAACTAATTTGCCATTGCCAATCTGACGGGCCAAGCTTTAATTCTAAACTATTATCCCATCTCTTTAATTGGCCTGTATTTAGATCTATTTGCATTGCTGTATCATACTTAAAATTATCGTAATCTATTTCTAAAGTAGTAGCAAACTCCTCGTAGCTAGCCTGATTTAAATCATATTTGGCCACTGCACCTAAAGTATAATGTTGATTAATTTGATAATCTAGCCCACTTGTCAAATCATCATACCCTTTAGTTAACAAATCATAACCTGATTTGATATAAAATTCACTGCCATTTTTTCGCCAACTTAGTTCTTCTTTAACTTCATGCTCTCGTTTTTTTATCTCAAATACTCGAGGAGCAGTTCCAGCTACTGTCTGATAATCATAATTTATCTCATTTTACCAACCAAAGGGAAGTTTAGTTGTTAAATCAAATCTATTTTGGTATGACCAGTGTTGGTGACCAGTACTATATATATTCTGTTCAAACTGTTGATTATAATGCAATCTATTGTTATCTGTTAACGATAGATAATCTTCATAACCTACCCGAGTGTAACCTTGTTGTTTAGGCTCTAACCAACTATCATTATATCTGTTTAATCCTCCTACAGTAATATCAAGGGGATTTAATAACTTATTAGACCAAATTTCTCCAGGATGAATCGTTAATTGTGCCTCTGGTAGATCATAATAATTTATCCCTTCATTATCTCTTTTAAACTTGGCGCCAACCGACCAGTTGTACTTGCTTTTATCTAGCTGTAACCTCAAATCAGTCTTATACTGCCAGCTATTATCCTCATTTTCTGCATGATATTCATAATCATAATTATAGTTTAAATAAAGATCATCAGAAAAATATTTTTTATAATTTAACCCCACTCCGTACTCATTAAAGGTAGTCTTAGGCTGTTGTTGATATATATAATCTAAGTTTAAATCTAAATTATTATCTTTTAACCCCCATACATCTAAACTTAAATCAAGATCATGATTATAACTTCTATTCTTTCTATACTTTAACCCCCAGTTATGTTGCCAATTAGTAAACTCAACTTTTTGCTTAGCTGATATATTAAGCCAGTTATTCTTTTGGGGAGTAGTTAAATAATTACTATAGTGATCTTTATATCCTACACTCCAAGTATAGCTTGTATCTTCTGCTTTATACTCTCTTTTAAGTTCTAAACTAATCCAGGGACTTAGAGTAGGATTTCTATTATCTTCTTCTAAATAAAAGTATAAGGAAGCGTTATCATTCTTTAGTGTCTTATAGTAGTGCTTGGCCCCTATAGCAAAGCCTAATTTACTAAAGTAATCAAGATATAATTGTCCAAAGTCTTCTCTATCGTAATTATAGGTAGTCTTTATAAACCAACCTTTTTGCTGATTATAACCTACCTGTGGTTTAAAAATTTGTTGATGATTTTTAAATGAATAAACCAAAATAGGCCAATAAAAGATCGGCACCTGGCCATTAAACTCCCAGAGAGTAACATGATAAGCTACAATTTTATCTTCAGGATAAATAGTCATACTCTCAGCTTGAAAGTGATAATGAGGCTCTTCTAAATCACAGGTCGTAAATTCTGCCTTTTGTAAGTTAGATTTATTGGGAGTATAAGATGTTTGAGGTGCTTGTAAATAAAATGGTTCTTTTAGGCTATCACTAATAATAATGCCCTCTGAATTAATAAAAATGCCAGAATCTGTCTTGAAATTATAGTTTAGTTTTTGGCTTGTGTACTCTCCTGTTTCAGTCTTTGATTGAACATTACCTGTAGCTAGCAATTTATCTTGCTTAAGATTAATCTTAAGTCTATTAGCTGATAAATTAAGTCTCTTTGTTTGTAACTTGACATTCCCAGTAGCTATAATAATTCCTTTTTTACGCTGATATGTGACCTGTTTGGCTTTAAGATTAACCTGTTGATTAGCTAATGCTACAGTACAGGCTAGATTTAAGACTAGGATAATAATTGCTATCTTAATTACTTTGATTTCCGGCACCTCCTTAACTTAATTCAAAGTGCTCTTCCTTAATTATTAAACTGCTTCCTAATAGGGCAAAGACTAAATTAGGTAGCCAAGCTGCTAACCAGGGTGCTAAAGCTCCTGCATTGCCTAACGAACGGCTTATAGATAAGAAAACATAATAAATAAAGATAATCACTACACTAACTATTAGCCCAAAAATTCTTCCTTTATCTGATTTAATACTCAATGGAGCACCAATTAAAATAAATATTACACAAGCTAAAGGCTGGGCTAATTTAAAATAATACTCAACTTCTAGCTTGGTCGTATCTATTCCACTAGCTTGTAGTAACTTTATTCTTGCTTTTAGTTGGGCCCGGTTTAATTCTTCTGGTTTCTTTTGTCTACTATATAACTTCTTAATCCTTCTTTCTAACTTAAAATTTACCTTTCTTAGCTCATCCTGTTGGGCCAAATAACCCTCAGCCCCTAGTTGATATCTTATCCCCACTTGTAAGGATAAAATTTTACCTCTAAATGACCCCTTAGTAGCACTGATTAGCTGATTAGGCTTGTCTTGTTTATCATAAACTAAGATATTATTAACTTCTTTAGTTTTAGTGTTAAGTTTACCTAGATAAAAATAACGATTATGCCTATCTTTAAATAATACATTTTGCTTAATAACTTGGTCTTTCTTCTTATAAATAGATTTGTTGATTACTTGCTGATACTTACTATTAGCAGTAGGAACTATTTTCTCATTAAACCAATAGGTTACCAGACTAATTAATAATCCCACGATTAATAAAGGAATTACTATCCGAGTAAATTTAATCCCACCCATTCTAAGAGCAGTAAACTCATTATCTTTAACCAAGCGACTTAAAGAAAGTAAAGTAGCAAATAATACAGCCATGGAGAAGCTTTTAACCATTACTTGTGGAACTTTATACAACAATAATTTAGCTACTATTGGCACTGGAATATCCTTAATAATAATAAAATCAGTTAGTTGAAATAAAAAGCTGCTGATTAAAATAATAACCAAGGTAAATAAAGTAAGTAAAAAAGGTTTTATAAATTCCCAAACTAAATATTTATCAATTATTTTCATCTTAAAATTCCCCTCTAAAGTTCTTCCTTGATAATCAAATAAATCCCTATTACACTAAAAATAAGATTGGGTAACCAAGCTGCTAATAAAGGATTTAATAAACCATTTCTACCTAATGAACGAGAAAAAGATAGAATAACATAGTATAAAAAGACAATTACTATACTAGCTATAACTCCAAAAATTCTACCTTGTTTAGATCTCACAGTCAATGGTGCACCAATTAAAACAAAAATAAAGCAAGCAAATGGCTTAGCTAGCTTTAAGTGATAATCAACTAATAAGGAGCTAACATCTAATCCACTCTCTTTAAATAATTTAATATCTTTAAGTAACTCCTCTCGACTCATTTCTGAAGTTGTCTTTTGTTGGCCATAAAAGTTCTCTAGCTTTTGGTTAACATTTATTTTTAATTCTTTAAAAGCAGATTGATAGATTAACTCTCCTTGCTGATTAAATTTATTAACTAATCCATCAACTAAGTGCCATACTTTATCTTTAAAATAACCCATCTTAGCTGTGATCAGTCGCGGGAATTTCTTATCCTTTGCTAATTCATAGAGCATAATCTCATAGAACTTATCTTCTTGTTCATCAATCTTACCAATATAAAAATAACGTTTATCTAGACCTTTAAAAAAAGAGCCTTCTTTTAAATCTGGCAAACCCTGTTTTAAAATAATCCTGCGGACTATATTTTCTGCTCGATGATTGGTCCACGGGACTAACTGTTCATTAATAAAAAATGTACTAATACTAACTACTAAAGCCACAATTAAAAAAGGAAGTAATAAACGCTGAAGAGAAACCCCGCCCATTCTAAAAGCTATCACTTCATTCTTTTTTACCAACTGGCTTAATGATAATAAAGTAGCAAATAAAATAGAAATAGCAAAACTTTGTACCATTACCCCTGGTATCTTATATAATAGCAGCTTTAGCACTTTATTTAAAGGTACCTGTTTAACCAAGATCAAATCAGTTAATTCAAATAAATAACTACTTATCATTAAAACTGTTAAAGTAAAGATAGAAAATATAAATGGCTTCAAAAACTCTTTTCCTAAATAGCGATCAACTAATCGTAACTTAAACAACACAATTTCTGCCCCCTATTTCCCTTTCTTTCTAATTACCACAATTAATTCCCAGCTATCTAGCTGGGAATAATTATTCTACTTGATATTGAATTGCTTTATCTGTAATTAAACTTAGATTTAGATTAACATTCAAGCCCCTACTTACCCGACTATCTGTCTTACCAAAGTAATCTCCTTTATCTACTAAATTATTATTATTAACATCTATCCAACCATAAAGATACCAACTACCAGCTTCAATATTAGCTAAACTATAAAAGCCATTTGCAACAGGATAAGTTACTTGACTAGTCCGGTTGATAATTGAACCATTCATTTTCCCAGCAAAGACTTGTGTCTTGGTAATTTTAGCATTTTTCACTCCAGCATAAGCATTGATTAAACCAAATCCATGTTTTTTATCTCGACCAAACACTCCTAAATCCTGAGCTGTTAGTCTTAATTGTCTCTTTACTTCAGCGGGAGTGTTGGCTTGTCCACTAGCGATTAATAAGGCTGCTAACCCCGCTACATGAGGAGTAGCCATTGAAGTACCAAACGCATACTTATAACCACTAGGGTCTGTGATAGCTAAATCATTGTTGGTTAAATCAGGGGGTACTGTAGAATAAATATATGAGCCAGGTGCTACAAAATCAAGATTAGCACCATAATTAGAAAAATTGGCCCTTTCTAACCTCGAATTAACAGCTCCTACAGCAATTGTACTCGGGTAATGAGCAGGATAAAGCAACCCTAAATCTCCTATCATGTCCTCCCCTCCGTTACCAGCTGCCGCAACTACAGTTACCCCTTTATTATAAGCATACTCTACAGCTACTTTCAATGAATTCAATGAAGAAGTAGGCTCGCTCCCTCCTAAACTTAAATTAATAACCTCTGCATGATTATTGACTGCCCAATAAATCCCAGTAATAAGATTTGAATAATTGCCACTTCCAGTAGCACCAAAAACCTTAATAGGCATAATTTTTATATTCCAATTAATTCCTGCTACTCCCCTACCATTATCTGTTACAGCCCCCAGTATTCCAGCTACATGAGTTCCGTGCCCATGGTCATCATCAGCAGTTGAACTAGAATTGATTACATTAACAGAATTCTTTAAATCTAACTGGCCTTCTAAATCAGGATGATCTAAATCAACCCCGGTATCAATTACAGCCACAGTTACTTCTTTACTACCTGTGGTTACATCCCAAGCTTGAGGTAAACTAATAGCTTTATAATTCCATTGTTTACTATACCCAGGGTCATTAGGAGAAATAGCTGCTTGCAATCTTATCTTTCTATTTAGTTCTGCATAATTTATGATGGCTTCATTATTAAGTTGTTCAATTAAGGTTTTAAGATCATAATCCGAATTAACTTTTAGAACTTTAATCTTTAATTTATGTAACTCCCTTTTGACAGTTAGACCATATTTAGCAAGCAAGTTAGTAACTTTAGTCTTAGCTACATCTTCAAAAGATACTAAAATTTCATCTTGTACATACTCTTCTTTTGAATTAGCACTAGTTATCCCTTTAATTGCAAAACTTTGTGTAGATATTTGTTGTGTGCTAGTGCTTTCTTTAAGTTTAGTATTAGTTAAAGTTACATGTCCTTTAACTCCGACAAATTCTTCTTTATCTAAAAAACTACAACCAAATGTTGTAATAGTTAATCCTAAAACTAGCAGGTAACAGATTAGTTTCTTCATTTGTTATTTGTCTCCTTTGTGATATATAGTTTAACTTTTAGATTGCTGAGAGAGGATTTCTCACTAGATAAATTTCTCAAAATTCGTCTAAGCTTACTTCCATAAAAATAACGTTAAGCTAATCAAAAACAGGTGATTAGCTAACCCAAACCTTATTTTTATTCCAGTTCACTAAGACTCATTAATGAAAAATTTATGAGTCGTTGCGAAACCCTCTCCAGCAATTATTAAAGGTATTGTGGGGCTTTTGGACTGTCTTATAGTTTTTGTTCATATGGTTTGAATGAAAGGTAAAATAGATATGAATAAGCAAATCTATGATTTGGTTTATCTCATTTTACCTGGAATGAAATTAACAAAAACTATTTAAGGAAAAAGCCACACAATGCCTAATTGAGAAGTGCAACTATATATCAATAATACTTTATTTTCAAATTAACTAATTATAGCCAAAAAACCCCTTAAATAATATATTATCGAAAACTTAATTCTCTCCTGCTAAGTAACCTATTATATTTTATCCAGCTAAGTATATTTCCTTCTAAAAGATTAATATTTTTTATCTAACTCCAAATAATAGAATTAAACTCTAGCGAAAGGAGCTATAAAGTGGATACTAAATTTCCACAAAATAATCTTTTAAAACGCCTACTATTTTTACTACTACTAATATTACTAATTTTACTTGGCTTATTATTTAATAATTCGCTTAGTAATAATTCACCGCTACCTCTAGAGAAAAAAACTGCTATAAACTATCAAAAACTAAAGCAACAAATTGATGATTACTTAACAAAACAAAAAAAAGCCCAACCAGTCACTATTACATCTAACCAAGCCTTAAATAAATTAAGAACAGCTTTATATCTTTATCTACAAGATCATTATCAGTTACCAAAAAATCTTAAGCAATTACTAGGTACTTATCTTAAAAATATTCCTCCGGAACCAATATCTGATGATAATAAGGTTAGTTTTAAACTAGATTATACTGGAGGTTGGTACTATAATCCCCAATTAACCGGGCCAAGCTTAGCTAAATTAATCACTACTAGTCTCCGCCCCAATACGAAACAAAATAATATAACCGATTTTAGACCATATCATATCCTAGTTAATACTACTAAGGATAAACTCTATTTAAAACAAGGGTCTAAAATAATTAAAGAATACCCAATAGCCGATGGAGGAAAGTTATCACCAACTCCTAAAGGAAGATTTAGAATTGAAGATAAGGCTATCTTAAATAAGCAACAAAGAGAAAAATACGGAAAGTACTGGCTAGAACTCGACCTGTGGACTAAAGGTGGAGGGTATGGCATTCATGCTACAACTAATCAACGCTTGGCCCTTACCAACCAAACCTCTCAAGGTTGTATCAGGTTAAAACCAAAAGATATTGCTGAGCTCTACCAGCTTGTTCCCACAAAGGTCACAGTCTTTATAAAATAAAAGGTGCCTCTTAAGAGGCACCTTAACTAAACAATTAAAATTTATTTTTAAATCCAACCCCAAAAGTAAACTCATTTAAATTTAAGACACCTAAATTTACCTCAACTCCTGGTTCAAAATTAAATTTAGCTCCTAAATTAACCCCACCATTATACTCTGCTATTAAAGTGGTAATTGGAAGTTTCACATAATTATCCCCTGAAGAAACAGTAACTGCATTAACAACTTTACTAATCCCTGCAAATGCATGGTCAGCAAAATAATCTTCTTCTCCAACCCCAAAATGAACCCGCAGACCATAATAAGGGGTTGATTTACTAGCAACTAAGTAATTACTATCTCCATTAACTCCAATACTTAACTGCGGACGATAACTACCATCTTCTGATATTATTCTAGCTTTAATCGAAGGTGCTATTTGAGGACCTCTTTGAGCAGAATTCCAATTAATCACTGCACCAACCTGAACTCCTTCTCTTAAACCATAAACACCTGCTACTAAATCTTGGCTATTCTCCCCAGTTACTCGTTGGTAATTTAAACTTAAATCTCCCGTGGTTAAAATATCAGCAGTTGGAATCGTCAGTAAATCATTCGGGCCAAACGCACCTACATTATGAGCATAACCTACCCCAGTAAAACTAAAGATTAAAAGAAAGACTAAACTAACAGTTATTCTCTTCATATTCCTTCCTCCTTAGATAATTTTTCTTTTAGTTGGGCTACCTCTTTTTCTAATTTTCTCATTTTACTTCTCATTTGTGGTAACTTTTTACGACTTGCTTTGATTCTTCTTTCAGCACGATGATCATGAGCTGGATAACCAGAGACAAAAGAACCAGCAGATATATCATTAGTAACTACACTATTAGTAGCTACAGTTACATTATCTTCAATAGTTAAGTGTCCTGCTACCCCAGTCTGACCAGCTAGAGTAACTCTCTCTTCTACTTTAGCACTGCCAGCAACTCCTACTTGAGCAATAATTAAACATTCTGGGCCAATCTCTACGTTATGTGCAATATGAATTAAATTATCCATCTTAGTTCCTCGACCAATAACTGTTGAACCAGTAGCAGCTCTATCTATTGTTACATTGGCCCCGATTTCTACATCATCCTCAACTATTACATCCCCAAATTGTGGCACCTTAACATGACCTTCTTCACTAGTCTCAAATCCATAACCTTCTGCACCAATTACAGTACCAGGATGAACCTCAACTCTCTCTCCTAGCTGACAATCATGTTCAACCACTACATTAGGATGTAAAATGCTCCCTGCTTCTATCCTTACATTTGTACCTACATAAACTCCTGGGGCTAAAACCACATCATCTGCAACCTTGGCCCCCTCAGCAATAACCACTCCTGGATGAATTGATACATTTGTTCCCACATCTGCCTGAGGACTAATAACAGCCTGCTTACTAATCTGGGAATTATAATAAGGACAAGAAATAAACTCCTTAGCAATTTTAGCAAAAGCTAAACGAGGGTTATCTACTACTATTACTGGTATATTAATCTCTAACTGAGATAACTTCTGATTTATAATGACAGCGGCTGCCCTTTGTTCTGCTTCTTTTAAAAACTTCTCATTTTGAGCAAAAGTAATCTGATTACTTTGAGCATTATCAGCGCCACCAACTCCATTAATCACTATTTCTTCCTTGCCAATAACTTCTCCTGTTACTAACCGGGCCAACTCCTTTAATTTCTTTCCCATATTTCTCCCTCCACAACTAGACCTAGATATGTAATAGGGAAGAACAAATGTTCTCCCCCTTACTATTATTTCTCTGAATCTAACTTTTTAATTACCTTATCTGTAATATTTGTTCCACCATACTTAACCTCTGTTTGATCTAATACTATATCATAATCTTTCTCCTGAGCTATTTCCTTTATAGCCTGCTTAATCTTATTTTTAAATTGATCTCTTAGTTTAGCTCGTAAATCATTAATCTTTAGATATAACTTTTGTTGTTTTTTTACTTTTTCACCTTGATTTAAGTCCTTACTTTCTTTTTGATAATTTTGCTGTAGCTGCTTAATTTCTTGGTTTAATTTCTTTTGGTACTCTTGGGCGCTCTTACTTTTAGTCCAGATTTTATCTTTATTAACTACGGCGACTTTTAATTTCTCTATTTTAGTTTTAATCTTAACCTTAGGCTTAGTATCCTGCTGAGCACAACCTACTAGTAATCCTAGTACAAGTATTCCTAATAAACTAATCTTAATTATTTTCTGTGACATTTATCTATTCCTCCTAGCTACATTTCACTTTTTACCATAGCAGTTAGATTAATTGCTGATATATTCTCTTTAGGATTAGTTAATACTAGATCAATTTCTTTTTTAGTTGCAACTTTTTTGATTACCTGATTAATATCTGCTTCTCTTTTAGAGACTAATTGCTTTTTTCTTTTTTTTAATTGATTAATTTCAGTCTTTAATTGCTTAATCTTAGCCGTTACTTTAGATAATAGTTGATCCTTAACTACCTCTAAATTAGATTTAATATCCTGTTTTAAACCCTGCTTTTGATTAGCTGTAGCTTCTTTTAACTTTTGATTAAGTTCAATTAATTCATCCTTAAATTCTTTCTCCAATTGCTTCTGTTTTACCTTGAATTCCTCTTCTGCATCTTTAACTAATTGTTGCTGATAAGTGGTTAATTTTTTCTGAATTTCTTCTTTCTTTTGTTTAATAAATTCTTCTAACTGCTGGTCATATAAGGCCTTTTGCTGCCTAATCTTCTTTTGCTTAATAGAAGTTAATTTCTCTAACTTTTGTCGATAAGCTTTAGCTTCCTCTCGGGCCAAAGAATTTAACTGTAACTTTAATCTTAAATTAAGAATCTTTGTATTATATTTTTTAGCTAATTTAGTCTCATAAACTTCTAATTGCTGCTTATAGTTCTTTTGTTTTTGATTAATTGTTTTAGCTAACTCTCTTTTTAACTTATTTTTACGTTGAGAGATCTTATTAGCTATTCCATCTTGTAGTTGTTTTTGGTATTCCTTTAAGTTCTGCTTTAACTTATTTTGTTCCTGCTTAATTTTGCTTTGATAATCTTTTTTTATCATAGCTAACCGACTTTGTAACTGTTGCTTAAAGTTATTTAACTGTGTTTGACTACTCTTTTTTACTTGATTTAAATTATCTTGTTCACCTTGTAAATTTAACTGTGCATTAACAATTTGCTGTTCTAAGTGTTTAATTTGATTAGTTAACTCATGGGCTTTATATAACCTGTCAAGATTGACTACTCCAACTTTTGAATTATTAGTCCTATCACTATTAGCTTTAATTTTAACCTGTGCCTTACCATAACCTGCAAATCCCAACACCACAACAATTAATAATCCAAGACCAATCTTAAACCAACGTTGTTGGAACATACAAGACACCTACTTTCATCTTGGTTAGTAATCTATTTTTTATCTGTTTTTTCATCTGTTTTCTTATCTTCAGTTTCAGCTTCGATCAAATTTAATACCTCATCAGTTAAATTATATCCTCCAGCTAATACAGCTGACTTATCGACTACAATAGTAATTTCTTTTTCCTGAGCTACCTGTCTAATCTTTTGATTAATATCTTTCATTACTTCCCCTACTAATTCACGTTCTAATTCAGAGAGCTGCTGTTGGTACTTTTGCAGTAGCTGTTGTCTTTTTTCTTTACTTAAATCTTTAGCTTCAACTTCCAATTTTTTCTGCAGACTTTTAGCTTCCTGCTGCAATTTTACTTCAGAAGCTTTTTTACCCGGATGATTATTAAATAATTTTTGCATATTAACATAGCCAATCTGAGCTTCAACCTTCTTTTGTGCTTTAACAGGTTGGTTGATTAGAACACCTGTTAATACAATAGCAAATAATAAACTAGTTACAATCATTATTCGTTTTTTCATTGGACAGCCTCCCTATTAAAATCTATTTCCAATTCTAATACTAAAGTCACTCTTTGACTTTAATTGTGCATCAGGAGCATAACCATAATCTAAACCTAATTGTCCTATTGGAGTCTGGAATCTAACCCCTAATCCTACAGAATAATTAAGGTCTGTTAGCTTATCTAATTCAATATTATCCTTAAAAGTTCTACCTGCATCTAAAAAGGCAACCCCTGTAACTTTATCTACTAATTTATGGCGATACTCTATATTACTAACTACAATTGAATCTCCAATAAATCCTGCTTCTTTAGGCTTATAATCTGTTTGAGAGGTATAATAGTTACTATTATAACCTCTAACCCCATCTAAACCTGATAGAAAGTACCTATTATTTCCTAAGTCTCCACTACTTTCACCTAATTTTAAGCGAAAGGCCCAACTATTGTCATCCCCAACGGGTAAATACTTTCTAGCATCGATTTCATATTTAGCATAATCATTATCCCCGCCTAGAATTCCTGCCTTTTTAACTGAGAATTCAACCCTACTACCTGTTCTTGGATTAAAGATATTATCTCTAGTATCTCTAACCGTCTTAAGAGTTAAGCTGTTATTATCCTGCCAACTACCAGTTCCTACCTTCTTTTTATCAATATTTAGTTTCAGATATCCTTTAGTATTCTCAGTTAGTGGCCGACCAACAGTAATACTTCCTCCCTTAGTCTTCTCTTCGGTACCACTCGGTCTAGTTTCTCGTTTATTATATAAATTTAAATTAATACTAGTTTTAGTTCCAAACGCCCATGGTTCATAGAAACCAATCTCATACGTATTCTTTTTAGAACCAAATTGCCACTTTAGTTTTACACTCTGTCCTCGGCCAAAAAGATTATCCTTTTTAATATTAATTAACCCAGTCCAACCACTTGTTCCACTATATCCTGCACCAATACTAAAGGTACCAGTCTTAGCTTCTTTAACATGGATTTCTAGATTAACAGCTTGGCGATTTCCTTCTACTTTATTAAATTTAGGCTTTACATCCTTAAAATAACCTAGATTATAAATATCCCTTAAATCTTCCCAAACTTGATTAATATTAAATACTTGACCTGGTTGTAAAGATAACTCTCGTCTAATAACATAATCTTTAGTTACATTATTTCCAGTTATTAGAATTTTATTAAGTTTACCTTCATTGATCTTAAGGTGTAATTCATTATTATTCTTAATTGTCATATCAACTACTTTAGCTAATACATAACCTTCTTCTTGATAAAACTTATTAATCTCTTTAATATCTTTGTTTAATCTATTAATATTTAATACTTCTCCAGGTTCTATCTGTAATATTTCTTTAATCTTACTATCAGAAATCTTCTTATTTCCCTTAATCTTAATAGCTTCTAATTTAGGATGTTCAAAGACTTCAAAAATAAGCATAATCCCCTCAGCATGATTTTTAAAATTAACTCGTACATCAAAGAAATAACCTAGATCAAAAATTGTTTGCATATCCTTTTTTAGTTGTTGATAAGAAACCTTATCCCCTACTTTAGTCTTAATTTGATTTAAAATCATACTCTCAGAAATATGATCATTTCCAGCTACCTTGATTTTAGTAATAGTATTACTAGATAAATCTCCAGGTGCTACAGATACTGGTTTAGCAGCTACTGCAAGCCCTCCATTAACTGTTAATAAAATCAATACTAAAGTTACAATACCTAATCTATTAAGCTCCATTAAATTCATCCTCCTTTGTTTGCTATAAATTAAAAAGGAATAGTAGCTTCCATTCTTAATTTATAATTCCCTAAATTATTATAGCTTCCTCTTAATTGTAAATTATCTAATCCTTGACTAAAATTATACTCAAAGCCTAATGATTGTTTCTCTTCCATTCCAAAAGTCCTATTATACTTTAACATAAAATTATCAAAGATAAATTTACCTATTTCAATCTTCAATTGATTACTTAGTAGTGACTTAATTCTAACTTTATCTAAATCTAATGATTGTTCAAACGAACGTTCTACTTTATACAATAATTCAGTCTTTAATCCCTCTCCCATAATACGCCATAATTCATTTTTGACTGCTTGTTCATAATTCTTCTGCAATAAGTTCCCAATTCCTCCTTGACCCATTAATAAACTAATTATTTCTCTTCTAGTTAAAGCAGGGTCAGAACTAAGAGCAAAGTTTAAATGATTAGCAGGACCTGCTAAATCAAGTTTAATCTCAGTGCCTTGAATCATAGTCTTTGCTTGGATATCTAAATTAGGAATGTAACTATATTTATTAAAGCGAGCAGTTCCTTCTTGTAACTCAAAAACAGTATTATAATAAGTGAATCGTCCTGTATTAGATTTTAATCTTCCTGTTAATTGTAATGTGCCATCAACAGTTTTTAAATTCAATTTTCCGTTCTGCACTAGTATATCTATATTTTCATTACCTACTTTAACATCTTGACCAGGCTTTATTACTAAATCAAAACGTGGTTTAATAACTGCTGGTTTCTTATCACTCTTTGTTGGCCACTTAAAAGGAAGTCTAAATCTCATATTATGAGCTATAATATTTCCTTTAATTAATGGCTTCTTTAAAGAACCACCGATCTTTAATTGAAGATCATTTAAACCTTGCCAAGAACCATGTTCAAATGCAATATCCTGACCTGTTAACTTTAAGTTATAATTAGCAGGAACTACACCATCTAAAGCAATAGTACCCCCTAATTGAAATTGACCTGTCCCATACTGGCCTGTTAATTTCTTAACCATTGCTTGACCTTTTTTAAAAAGCACCTTCCCTGTTAAACCTTTAATCTTTCTATCTAAGACTGGATGAGAAATACTTCCTGACTTTAGTTTTGCTTCTCCAGTTAATACAGGATGCTCCCAAGTCCCCCCTACACTTAACTGGGCTGAACCTTGGCCCTGGGCCAAATCAACATCATCTACTAACAATGAAAGGAGACTTAAATTGCCTTCTTCTAATCTTAAATCAAGATCAAATCTTTCGTCTTTAGTTAAAGGAACCAAACCTTTAGCCTGGAGAACATTATTGCCTTGCACTTGTAATTCTTGTTTTAAAAGCAATTGTTGACCATTAATTATCCTTAATCGACCAGCCAACTGTTGATAATTCAAATCAGCTATTTGGCCCTTAGATACTTGTAAATTTGAATCTAAATTTAAATTATCTAATTGACCACTTATTTGACCTGTCAAATCTAACTCACCAGTTACTTTATAAGGTACCTCCTCTAATTGATTTAAAAAATTTAAATTAAAATTATGAGCTGCTAAGAATAAATCAACTCCATTTTTAAACCAATAATCCCCTTGTAACTTTAAGCTACCTTCCTTATCAGAATCTAGCGCTGAAAGGTCTAGTGATAATTTAGGTTCTTTTAAAAAACCATTAGCTTTAATCCGGCCAGTTAATTGATAATCTCCCTTGATTTTAACTGGAAGTAGTTGATTTAAATAAGTTAAATCACCTTTAATGATATCAACTACAAACTGGTCAAAGCTTTGTTTATATAAATCTATACTTCCTGCGAATTGATATTGATTATCTTGATCATTCAACTTACCATTTGTAACATCTAATTCTGATTGACTATAATACAGCCTAGCTGATACTTCTCCTAACTTATATCCCTTAACTTTAAGTTGATGGCTACTTACCTTACCAGCTACTTTAAGATTATCTAAATCTCCATATAAACTACCTTCTACATTGGCTTGACCTGCTACTTTAGCTAATTTAACCAATGGATTAATATCTTGTAATCTTAATTTATCACTAATAAATTTTAAATTCAAATAATTATCTTTTAAACTACCCTTAGCTTGGGCAAAGCTATTGTTGTATCTAGCCTGCAAATCATTAATTATAAATGCTCCCTCTTTATAACTATAATTAAGTTGCGCTTTAGTAAATTGTTGCCCATAAGCTTTCCCGTTACTTACTGATAACCGGCCTTTAATTACAGGTTTGTCCAATAAATTATTAATTCTTGTCCTACCAGTTACTAATCCTTGGATTGGTAAGTCTAATCCTAACGCTGATAATAATTTGTCTGCCTTAACTTTAGCTGCTTGAATTAATAATTTAGATTTTAGATTAGAAAAATTGAACTTACCTGATAGTTGACTATTTAATTTAGGCACTTGTACTTGAGTTAAAGTAAGTTCTTGCTCTTTAAAAGTCAACCGACCATTAACCTTTTCTAAATTTAGATTATCTTGAATCAAATCCTTATAAACTAAATCATTAATCTTAAAATCACCCACAAAGCTAGGGTTATATAAATTTCCTTCTAACTTACCATCTAAGCTTATAATACCTGCTAACTCATTTAAATGGTGAATTGATTTTAATTCCTCTAATTTGATTTTATTTGCATCCAAATTTAGTTTGATATTGCCTGCTAAATCAATTGTCCCACTTAAATCAAAAGTACTTTTATCAGCAATCAACTGAGCCTGGTTAAGAAACATCTTGCCTTGACTAAGCCAAAAATCACTTTGAAATTGGTCAAATTCATACTCAGCAATTGACCCCTGTTCTACAGATAATGATCCTAAGAAATTAACTCCTTGCTTTTTAAAACCTTTACCAGAGATGATCCCTTCTCCACTAGTGAAGCCAGATAAGGAATAATTTCCTGGAATAATAGATTTAAGTCGACTTAAATCTATCTTCTTAAATTCAGCTGATAATATATAATTAAAATCATCTTTTATAGATAACATACCATTACTAGTAAATTGGCCACTTCCATACTTGAAATTTAATTTTTTCAAGTTTAAAATTCCGTCTTTATAATATAATTTACTAGCAAAATCATTAATCGGAATCTGATTTATTTTTCCGGTTGATAATTTAATTTCACTTACTAAATTAGGCTGTTTTAGTCCTCCTCTAACATGCCCAGTGATGTTAGCTAACCCAGCTAGGTTTAAATTAGGTGGTAAAAAATTATTTAATTTAGCTAACTGTAGTTGAGGAAACTTATATTTTAAATTAAGTTGAGGCTTTTGCCAACTAAAAACCTCTCCTTTAACTACTAAAGGCGATTTCTTATATCTAGCAAATAACCTCTTTACCTTTAAACCATAATTATTAATGCTAAAATAACCACTAATATCTTTTAATCGATTATTTTTATAATATAAGCTAGCCTTAGTTAAAGCTAAATCACCATAGTAATTGGGCAGACTTCCCCAGTGACCTTTAAACTTAATCTCACCTGCTAAAAGACCTTGATACTCAACTTTTGAATTAAAATCAATTAACTTAGCTACTCGAACTAAATCAATGTCACTAAAATCAAGCTTCCCTTGGTATTCTTCTCCTTTAATTACTCCTTTTAAATTAATTCTCTCCTTTAAAGTAGCTACTTTAGCTCCTAAGTTAACAGTTATATTCTCCTCAATATCAATTTGACCGGTTAATTGCTTAAATTCAGTGGTTAATTTACTTGTATCATACTCTATTCTACCATCTTTAATTTGAAGAGATAAAGAAAGATTACTTGTTTTAGATTTAGTTTGATTAGGACTAGACTTAAGAATACTCTTCTTTAGGGACTGATAATTCCATTTTTTTCTTTTTATTAATCTCAATTGTGGTTCAATAAAACTAATTTCTTCAATACTCTTTACCGGATTTAGGGCACCAAAAATCAAATCCCCTAAATTATAGCTAATTATTACCTGCTTTACTTGTAATAAATTCGAAATATCCCCTTTAATTCTTACATCGTTAATTATTATTTGATTAAATCCACCTAAACTTACCTCACCTATCTGTAGCTCTGTTTTTATCCTCTTCTCTAACTGACTAATTACCGGCTCTTTAATCTGTAGTAACAAATTATCATTTAGATAAAATGTAGCTACAAGAATAAATAATAAAATACCTACTATCAATAATGACTTTTTAGACTGTAAAGCCTCCTCTACCATCTTGTTTCCTCCAGTCTAATAGCAATAAATTCTATATTTTAGCTGTATATCATCGAATCACTTTTAATAATATTACATTTTAGCCTATCTTGCAATAAATATAGTTAGTTATTTATTAAAATAAATACAACTTATTACCAAATAAAAAAAGCTCCCTGCTTAGAGAGCTTAAGAAGCATCTTCATCCAATATAATATTAATTTTTTTCGTTTTATTACCATTTAAAACATAATCTGTATTTAACTCTACCTGATCTAATTTTTGCTTGGAAAGTTTTGTTTCTTTCTTATCCGTTTTGGGTTTAGACTGGGAAGCATAATTACTTCTTAATTCAACTATTAATTGATTATTCTGCTTCTTCTCCTCATAATCCTTAACTAATTCATCTAATCCTTTAATCTTAGATGTAAAAAGCGAAGAACCTTGATTTAAACTAACCTGCTCTAAATTTGCTTCTCGTCCACTCAATACATGAACCCTTAATTCATCTTTTGAAATATCTTGAGGTACTTTTAAACTGACTTTCTTTTTTATTGCTTTACTTCTATAAGGACGCAAAGTTATCTCTGCTTTAATTTTTTCCCCTGGTTGAAATTTAAATCTATTTAATTTAACCTTTTCAATTGTAGCTATCTTAGACGTTTGTGCTACTTTAATATTAAGGTGGATACCTGCTATATTAACTTTTCGAAAAGGATTATTAATTATTAAATGTAAGCCATTTAATAAACTAGATAAAGATGCTACAGCTATATCATTAGAACTATAATAAAGATTTTTCTGAGTAATTAGTTCATCAGATAAACTTCCACTTAAAATCTTTAACTCAACCTGTGAAGTACCTCCGCCCCGTCGGTCAATAGCACTGTCTATAGTTTGTAATACAGCCGATGATGCTAACTTAGTTAATAAGTCCTGATTTTTAATAATTTGAAAACTAAAATTCCTTGTTCTATTTAAATCTTTATCAGTTACACTAACTCTTACTGGAATTACATTAGGAAACTTTCCAATTTCACCTGCTATTCCAGCTTTTCTATCTTGATTAATTAGCCCCTTTAAATCAAGAGGAGAACCAATCTTAAAAGGCATTTTAACACTTTTAATCATTTGATGAATATAAGCAGATGATAATAAATAGTTAACATTTCCTTTTGATAAGAAAGGATGACCAAAAGCTAAGATTTTATCTTTATTACGATAAGTTAGTGTTCCAATTGCTGATACATTAATATCCCCTCTTACCAGTTGAACTGCTACTGCACTGCCTGGCTGTAAGGTTACTTCTTTTTGTTTAGCTACCAGACCACCAGCATTAACTGGTACTACATCATAATTTTTTAATCCTTGGGCCAACCTTTCTTTAGCCCTACCATATAAGCCACTTACTAATAATGGAGTAGTTACTGGCCTAGCTACCAAAGTAGTTTTATTCTTAACCTCTAGATCTTTTGTAGCAAATCTAATTTTAGTATACTTCCTTTTTCCGATCCTAATTGGTTTAGTCAAGTTAATCTCTCGATTGACTTGAGGTTGATTCATCTTAAAGATACTTAACATACTTTTAATTGGAGTTACCATGCCAATCTTATGATTTGCCATCTGCCAACCATAACCAACAGCTCCAATTAACTTACCATCAATATAAACTGGACTACCACTCATTCCTGAAGCAATACCACCAGTTTGTTCTATTAAATCACCACTTGTCTTGACTAAAATTAAAGGATGACCTACCTGCTTTCTTAAAATACTAATTATCTCTACATCAAATTTTTCTATTTTAGTGCCCTTAATAACTGTCTTTCCTGTCGCTTTCATACCGGGTTTAATCTGATTTAAAGGCATAATTTGAGGACTAGCTAACACAGGATGAGCAAATAAGATAAAAATAAATACTATTAGAACTATTTGAGAGTATTTTCGCAATCATATCCCTTCCTTCCTACTTATTTAATTGCCGATAAGCAGCCTCTGCAATACCTAAATTGCTCTTTTGGGCAGCTTCTTTAGCTAATTTATCATAATACATATCTTTGAATATTTTTCCTTTGATTCCCGTATCAAGAAGCTTAGATTTAAATCCAGCGTCTTTCATCTGTTTAAACATCATCCCTAGAAATATTGATTCAAAATCCTCACAGACCTCTTTTAACCTATCTTGATTCTGTTTATTAATCTTATTTTGAGCCTGTTCTATCTTAAATTGATTATACTGTAACTGAGAATTTATCCTCATCTAATCACCTCCTACATAATCTTAAGTTTAGCATGTAGCGCTCCAGCTTGCTTAATAGCCTGTAAAATAGCTATTATATCTTGAGGTTTGGCCCCTACTGCATTTAATCCTTTAACTACATCAGAAACACTAGCTCCCTTAGGCATAACCACTAAGCGCTTCTTTTTCTTTTCTTGTTCCTGATTGGGTTGTTGATTTTGATTAGCAGGTTTATCTTGCTTAGCCTCAATAGTTATAGTCAGATTTCCATGAGCTATTGAAACTTTAGACAAACGTACATTATGCCCCATTACAACTGTTCCACTGCGCTTATTAACTACCACTATTGCCTCAGTATCTGGTCTTACTTCTAATTGATTGATCCGCGAGATAAAATTAACCTTATTATTCTTAAAATGTTGTGGTATCTTAACTGCCACTCGACTAGCATCTAAGGCTTTAGCATATGCTCCACCGGTTGGAGTATAACCAAAGTTATTATTTATTACATCAGCTATTCTTTGGGCAGTAGAAAAATTAGAATTACTTAAAATTAAAGTCACCTGGTCACCAAAGGTAAATTTAGTAGGGACAACCCGCTCTATAATAGCCCCATTAGGTACTCTACCAACTGTAGCAGTACCTCCATTACCCCCTCCAACTAAGACTGGACCTTGAGCCATAGCATAAACTTTTTGTTGTCTTGGCCCTTGAAGAGGAGTCATTAATAATGTCCCACCTGCTAAGCTATCTGCACTACCAATAGATGATAAAGTAATATCAATTTTGTCCCCGGCTCGAGCAAACGGGGGTAATTTAGCCGTTACCATTACTGCTGCTACATTATCCGTTCCTATCTCAGCAGGATTTACTTGAATCCCAAAATTTTGCAACATATTAGCTACTGATTGGACTGTATAAGCACTATCTCCATCTCCAGTCCCATTTAGACCAACTACTAATCCATATCCAATTAATTGATTATCTCTTACTCCTTTAACCCGTGTTATATCTTTTATTCTCACTAAAGGTTCATTAACACTTGGTTGATCAGGGGTTAAAGCCATAACTGAACTATTAACAATTAAGATTATAAATAATATACTAATTAAATATCTCTTCATTTTACCCCTCTTTCTAAAAGAACCAATTAAGAATTCTAGTAATAATTCCTGGCTTTTGTTTGTTAGCAATGACCCCTTTACCTTCATAATTAATATCTAAATTAGCTATATAATTTGATTGAATTGTATTTCCAGCAGAAATATCTTCGGGTCTAATTATTCCACTTAAATTTATCTTCTGTCTTTCATCATTAATAATAATTTCTTTCATTCCAGAAATCTTTAAATTACCATCAGGTAATACTTTAACCACTCTCACAGCTACTTTAGCAGATAGATTGCCACTTCGGCTAGTATTTCCAGCTGCTGAACTACTATCACTTTCATCAAACGCAAATGGATTAATAAAATCCAAAATTCCTGTTCCTGCTCCTACGGCAGCTTGATTAGTCTGGGAAACATCTGTACTAGCTTGTTGGGTTGCTGTAGCATTTTCACTAACTATTATCGTTAAGATATCTCCTGCTTTATAGGCCCGTTCATCCGAATACATAGATTTAGACTGATTCCAAAGGGAAGCAGCTTGAATAGTTGTAGTAGAAAATAATATAATTACTATCATCAGGGCCAATCTCTTATATTGCATCTTCACTTCACCTTCCTTTGATCTAACTAATAAATTATAACCTTCACTTTCCGCTTAGCAACTACTCTACCCTTTAATGTCTGGCCAGTATTTTCATTTCTAACTTTAATTATTTCTCCTTTATATCCAGGCTCTAAAGCTTTACCTATCGTAGTGATTTTAACCCCACCTACTTGAGCAACTATTGTTACTTCTTTCCACCTGCGTACTAAAGGTGGCTTTTCTACCATCCACTTTAATAACGGTTGGCCTGGGCTTAAGTAAGATTTTAACTTCAGCCCTGTTAGTTGAGTATCTAATCTAACAAATTCTTGTCTTGAGCTTTTGACTAACCTACGCTGTTTTTTGAATAAATTTGGCTTAATAATTTGGCCTCGTTCTAAACTTTTTTTAGCTACTAATACCTTCCTCCATAACTTAACTTGATATTGTAAGTACACCTGTTTATATACTTGACCATTTACTACAATATTAATTGCAACCGAAGTTCTCCCCAACAAATTACTTGACCAATTATCCCCTACCTTAAATTCTAAAGTTCCATAAGGTACTTTTAACTTTTGAGGAGGATTAATTGCTGTGATCTTTAAATCTTTATTTGCATAGGGAAGACGATTATAAATATAATTTTTCCCCTTTTGAATTATCTGTTTAACAGACAAATTACGATAATCACTTACAACACTAAATTGGTAAGGTACGTTAAAATTAAGTTGTGATAAATTAACATTACTCCTTTTTAGAGCATAAATAACCTCTTGACGATAGATACTCCTTCTATAATCGGGTAGTGGGGCTCGACCTAGACTAATACCCCCTACTTGTTTTATAAACGAATTACTTCCATTTATATAAGCTATATCCTTTAATTCAATCTCTATCTGTTTTACTTTTACCTGTTGGGGGATAATAATAGTATTCATCTGTTGAGCTTTGACTCCTACATTACATAACAGAACTACTAATAAACAACTAATAAGTACTAACTGCCCCTTCATTATTTCTTGCTCCTATCTTTTTAGATTATTAGCTTGCTTTAACATATCATTAGATGTTTTAATTGCTTTAGAATTGACTTCATAAGCCCTTTGAGCAGCTATCATGTCTACCATTTCATCTACCACCTTAACATTTGAAGATTCTAAGAAACCTTGGGCCAATGTTCCATAACCTGCCTGACCTGGAACTCCATCCATAGCCCCTCCAGATGCTGCTGTTTGTTTATAGATATTTTGACCAATTGCCTTTAACCCCGCTGGATTAGCAAAGTTAGCCAACTCAATCTGACCTCCTTCTTGAGGAACATCAGCTCCAGGAGTCATATAAGTTACCATCCCTTCTTCATTGATTGTAACATTTGTTGCATCAGCTGGGATATTAATCGGTGGTTGTAGCTTATAACCATCAGATGTTACTAATTGGCCCATACTATCTAAATTAAAAGAACCATCACGAGTATATCCAATACTACCATCTGGTAACCGCACCTTAAAGAATCCATCTCCCTGAATAGCTAAATCAAGTGAATTCCCTGTGTTCTTCAAACTACCTTGCGTAAATATTTTTTGCGTAGCAGCTGCACGTACCCCATGACCAACCTGAATTCCAGTCGGAATTTGAGAACCTTGACTATTTGGAGTTCCTGGTTGCTTAATTGTTTGATACATTAAATCTTGAAAACTAGCTCTTGACTTCTTAAAACCTGTCGTGTTAACATTAGCTAAATTATTAGAAATAGTATCAACATTTAACTGTTGTGCTTTCATACCTGATGCTGCAGTCCATAATGATCGAATCATCTTCTTCACTCCCTAATAATGTTTTTATGCCTTACCTACTTGATTAACAGCCTTACCTAAAGTATTGTCATGAGCTTTAATCATCTTTTGATTAGCCTCGTATTTACGACTATTTGCTATCATCTTTACCATTTCTTCTACTACATTTACATTAGATTGTTCTAAAAAGCCCTGTTGGATCTCTCCTTGAGCAGCAAAAGCTTGGCCCGCTTGTGGGGTCCATCTAAACAGTGTACCTCCTGCTTTTTCTAAACCAGCTTTATTAGGAAAATCTTTAAGTTTAACCTTATTAATTATCTCTCCATTAACTACTAACTTATTATTTTTTAAACTAACTTGTTCACTTTGTGGAGGTAGCTTTAAAATTCCTTCTTCTCCTCTCACTAAATATCCATTTTGAGTAACTACTTGATTTTGCTTATTAATAGTAAAGTCACCATTTCTAGTATATCTGACCCCATAAGGTGTTTGAATTGTAAAAAAGCCAGAACCTTCAATCGCCCAATCCAGTTTATTTCCTGTCTTCTTAAAACTACCTGTACTTTGGTCAGTAGTAGCTCCTGCAACAACTACACTACTACCTCCCTGACCTATATCAGTAACTTCACCATCCATCCTTGTTACTAATTCTTCAGAAAAAGACTTATTAACAGTCATCTCCTTTTTATAACCAGTTGTATTAATGTTAGCCAAATTATTTGAAATTATATTATTTTTTTGTAATGATGCCTGCATTCCTGAAGCAGCTGTATATAATCCTTTTATCATGAAATAATCTTACCTCCTTTATAGACACTTATTTACTTATTTATATATCTAAGGACAAAATCCTCTCTTATTTTAAATAAAATTTTGTTTTATAATATACTTATAATTAATAATAGCTAAAAATTATTAAAAATAAAAAGAGACTGGCTTATTTGCCAACCTCCTCTATCATTTGTTCCTCATTTTGATTTAAATACTTCTTTCTTGTAGCCTCTCCACCTCTATAATGGCGCTCAGCCTTATTATAATCTAATACCTCTCGTACATCTTCTGCTAACTCTTCATCTACTTTTTTTATTCTATCTGTTACATCTTTATGAATAGTACTCTTACTAACTCCAAAAACTTTTGCGGCTTGTCTAACTGTAGCTTTAGTCTCATATATGTAGTTACCAACCTCTAAAACTCGACGATAAATATAATCCTTCATTACTTGTCCCCCTTATCCGTATCCATTTACTATATACATATGCTAAAGGACAAGTAATATTACAAAATATTTGGAATTTACTTCAAATATTTTGTAGGTGGTACTCTTTTTCCTGCTTTAATAATTTCAAAATGTAATCTGTTCTTATCTGAACCACTATCTCCTACTTCTCCAATTATTTGGCCTTTCTTTACTGGAGATCCTTCTTTTACTTTACAACTTCGTAAGTTACCATATAAAGTCTTAAATTCATCCTGATGTTTAATAATAACTGTAATTCCTTTAAAATCATCTTTAATTATCTCTTCTACCTTACCATCCTGAACTACTTTAACCTTTGTTCCGATCTTAGCAGCAATATCTACACCTGGATTATACCTCCAAGCATCCAATGTTTCATCTTTATACCATTGACGAGAACTTATAACTTCTCCATTAACCGGCATAATTAAATTTTCAAACTGGGCATTAGCTACTTGATTATTAGTTACTTTAACAGCTTGCTTAGGCTTTGTACCAGTAGCATCTTTAGTCTTTTTTCTTACTGGCAACTCCAATTTTTTACTACCCAAATCATAATTAGTTTCTTTAGTTTTAATATCAACTATTTCCACTTTAGCTTGTTGACTAAGCTCACTTTGTTGAGTAGGTTTATTATAGTGTTGATAAACTGCAAAACTAGCTCCTAAAATGAAAAATAGCCCAATTACTGATAAACTCCTTCTCCAGTCTATTTGCTTCATAATTGATTTTAATTTAGCAGTTAAGTCTTTCTGTTCTTTATTCATTTATGCCACCTCCGGGAATTATACTTCCCAGAGATTATTTATTTATGCATATTAATCATAATCTACCAGCGAAAATTTTACTCCGTGGTAGTAGTACTTTAAAATTTGACTAAAACTATAGCCTTGATTAGCCATTCCTTGAGCACCATACTGACTTAAACCGACTCCATGTCCATAACCAGAAGTAATAAACTCAATTCTTCGCCCGGTAATATCAAAAGAAAAATCAGTGGATAATAACCCTAATTCATTCCTTAGCTCTTGACCTGTGAAAAATCTATCTCCTATTTTAATTTTTAATACTCGCCCACTATTACTTAATTTAGTTATTCTTATAGACTTAATAGTACTATTGTCAAGATTTAATTTTTGAGATAACTCAGTCATGGTAAATACTTTTCTATTCCTATTATATGGAGAACTTCGTTCATACCTACTTCTTACACTCTGTAAATAAGGAATCTTATTGCCCCACACTTCTTTAGCAGAGGCAGTCTGGCCCCCACTAGAAGAATGATAAACAGAATCTATAATTCTCCCTTGATAAGTTAGAATTAACCCCTTAGTCTCCTCTACAGCAGCAGAAACCTTAGGCCAATACTTAAAATAATTAATTAGTCCCCATCTTTCTAATAAATCCTGTTGAGAAAGCCATGCTTGATCTACTCTACTATTAGTTGTTAATTGCTCTTGATTAGCTAACCTTTTAAAAGTATAAGTTCTAGCTGCTACTGCCTGAGCTTTTAGAGCTTCTATAGGAAAAGAAGCAGGCATTTCTGCAGCTAACACCCCTTTAAGATACTCTTCTATCTGTAATTCTATAACTTCTTTTGTCTTACTATTATATACTTTAATACTCTTTTGTATAGGTTGCAATTGATCGGTTAAAAATACTACCGTAGTAGGAATAATAAAGATAAATAATAAACTGCAAATAATAAATACTATTAGAACATCCTTCAATCTAAACCTCCTTGACCTACCTGGTTTATTTTACTAAATATGAGTGTCCTATATAATATTTATTATTAGCCCCTACTTCTTACCACAGTTTATTGTTCAACTTCTTTAATTTTAGCTCCTACATTAGTTAATTTATTAGTTATGTCTTCATATCCACGCTTAATATGGTAAATATCTTCTATTTCTGTTTGACCTTCTGCTGCTAATCCAGCCAGTACTAAACTAGCACCCGCTCTTAAATCAGTAGCTTTGACTCTAGCACCAATTAAATTACTATTCTGCACTGCAGCAGCATTTCCTTCTACCTTGATTTTAGCCCCCATTTTCTTAAGTTGGCTTACATGACCAAACCTATCTTCAAATACAGTCTCAGTTACTTTAGCTTGGCCCTTTACCTGAGTTAATAAAGCCATAGTCTGAGCTTGTAAGTCTGTAGCAAAACCAGGGTAGGGCAGCGTTTTTATATCAACTGCATTTAATGGTTTATTTGCAATTACTTCCACCCCATTAACATCTTCTTTGATCTTTATTCCCATCTCTCTTAATTTAGCCAGTAAGGAATTAATATGCTCTACTAATACATTATCAATATATAATTGACTATTTGTAATAGCAGCAGATATTATATAAGTCCCAGCTTCGATCCGGTCAGGAATAATTGTATATTCTCTCCCCTGAAGTTTCTTAACCCCTTGAATTCTAATTAAATTTGTTCCAGCTCCTTTGACTTTGGCCCCCATCACATTTAAGTAACTAGCCAAATCAACAATCTCTGGTTCTTTAGCTGCATTTTCAATCATGGTTTCTCCTTGGGCCATAGTAGCTGCCATCATAATATTCATAGTTGCACCTACACTAGGATAATCTAGATATATTTTATCCCCAATTAATTTATCAGCTTGAAGATTAATTATGCAGCCATCTCTATTTATTTCTGCTCCTAAAGCTTTAAAACCTTTCAAATGTAAATCAACTGGTCTCCTCCCGATCTTACAACCACCAGGTAAAGTAGTAGTCACTTCTCCATAACGACCTAATAAAGCCCCTAATGCATAATAAGAAGCCCTCATTTGAGTAGCTAATTTAGCAGGAACCTCTAATTTATTAAGTGCATTTGTATTAACTAGTAATCTATTATCTTTAAATTCAGTTTTAGCACCTAAAGCATTTAGAATCTTAATTAGATTATTAACATCTCTTAAATGGGGAACATCATATAATATACTTTCACCTTGGCCCATTAACGCAGCCATAATCACTGGTAATGCTGCATTCTTGGCACCACTAATGCCTATTTTACCACCTAATTTATTACCACCATTAATTATTATTCGTTTCATATTATACCTCCTGTCAACTAAATCTTCTCTAACGATATTCTTGATTAATAATTAAGTTCCTGCTTGAATGTTTACTATATCTAATGAGGCCCTGGACATTCTGCACCTAATAGTTTATCTAACCAGGAAAACTGTTGATAATTATCCAATTCTTGTGGCGCCTTTTCTTTTACTAGTTGATAACAATCTGCGCATACTTTATCACCTTGAGCATCAATTAACTCTTTAGGTATTCCTTGCTCTAATAAATACTTCTCTTTATCCCTAATAGATACATCTTCTTTATTTACGGCATGATCACTCACAACTATTAATGCTATATCCCCCGTAAAATCTGGTGAATCAACCCTTTTAAAAGAAAGGTTAGCTTCTCGGGCCAATCTAATATACTCTTTAGCACTTTTTTGATCAACCTCTCGATTTACAATTAACTTTGTGGCTTCTGGGTCTTTTATATTATCTTTTACCTGTTGATAACCCTTACCTGCTTTAACTTGGTTATATGTTAGTGCAATTAAAACTCGTTCTCTAAATTCACCTAAAAACCTATTTTTTTCTCCCTTTTTTAACTCCAAACCACCATGCATCCCTGCTGCAACTTGCTGTTCTAAATTACTTTTATTTTGTTGTCCTTTAAGGGCCTCCTTTTGAATATCATCCTCTTTATTATTAGTCATGATTTCACCTCTAATTTAGTATTAACATATAATTATCTTTTTATAAAGGGGAACTTCGGTAATCTTAATGAATAATTTTATTTATACTGATATAAAGCTTCACTTTTAATTTACAATTAACAATTGATAATTGACAATTAGAACCCCTTAAAACCTTTCTAAATCAAGGGATTACACGGTTTTGATTTTTAATTGTAAATTGTTCATTGTCCATTGTCAATTGCTCTTAATATCAATTAAGTTGCAAATTATTAAAAATACATAAAAAAAGAGCAAGAGATTACTCTCTTACTCAAAGTTACGTCCTTTAGTAACTCGTAAACGATTTATAGCTTTCTGTAAAGCAATCTCCGCTCTACGCTCATTAATATTATCATTGCCTTTATTCAATCTATCTTCAGCTCGTTTTTTAGCTTCTTCAGCCCGCTCAACATCAATTTCATCAGCAAATTCAGCAGTATCTACTAAAATAGTAACTTCTTCTGGAGTAACTTCCATATAACCATGACTAGCTGCAAGATGAAGTTCATCACTATCTTCTTTAATCTTTATTGGTCCTATATCTACTCCAGTTATTAAAGGTTCATGATGAGGCATAATTCCCCGGTCACCATCAATTGTCCTTACGGTTATCATCTTGGCTTGGTCATCATAAACACTACCTTCCGGGGTAACAATATTAAGCTTCATTTGAGCCATGATTATTCACTTCCTTTAGAATCTTTAGCCTTCTCTACAGCTTCATCAATTGTTCCAACAAATAAGAAGGCTTCCTCAGGCAAATCATCATGCTTTCCATCTAGAATCTCTTTAAATCCACGTACAGTTTCATCAACTGATACATACGTACCAGGCATACCAGTAAACTGTTCTGCTACAAAGAAAGGCTGAGATAAGAAACGTTCAATTTTACGAGCTCGTTCTACTGTTAATCTGTCCTCTTCAGATAATTCATCCATACCTAAAATAGCAATAATATCCTGTAAATCCTGATATTGCTGTAATGTCTCCTGAACTTGACGAGCTACATTATAGTGCTCTTCTCCTACAATATTAGGGTCTAAGATAGTAGAAGTAGAATCTAATGGATCTACAGCAGGGTAAATACCTTTTTCAGCAATCTGTCGTGATAATACAGTTGTTGCATCTAAGTGAGCAAATGTAGTAGCTGGTGCTGGGTCTGTTAAGTCATCTGCTGGAACATATACTGCCTGAACAGATGTAATAGATCCCTTCTTAGTAGAAGTAATCCGTTCTTGTAAAGCCCCTACATCAGTTGCTAATGTTGGTTGATAACCTACTGCAGAAGGCATACGACCTAATAAAGCCGAAACCTCTGAACCTGCCTGGATAAAACGGAAGATATTATCAATGAATAATAATGTATCTTTACCAGCTTCATCTCGGAAGTATTCAGCCATTGTTAGACCACTTAAACCAACCCGCATTCTTGCTCCAGGTGGTTCATTCATTTGACCATAAACTAATGCTACTTTATCTAAAATATCTGCTTCTTTAAATTCTAACCATAAGTCATTACCTTCACGAGTCCGTTCACCTACACCTGTAAATACAGAATAACCTCCATGCTCAGTAGCTATATTATTAATTAACTCCTGAATCAAAACTGTCTTACCTACACCTGCACCACCAAACAAACCTACTTTTCCTCCTTGAGCGTAAGGAGCTAATAAGTCTACTACTTTAATCCCTGTCTCAAAAATTTCAGTAGATGTGTCTTGTTCTTCATAAGCTGGTGCATCACGATGGATTGGTGAATAATTATCTGTCTCAACTTCACCTTGGTTATCAATTGGCTCACCTAATACATTAAAGATCCGACCTAGACACTCTTCACCAACTGGTACAGAAATTGGCCCTCCTAAATCAATGGCCTTTGTTCCTCTAACTATTCCATCAGTTGAAGACATAGAAACACCTTTAACTCTATTATCTCCAACCTGATTCATGATCTCTACAGTAACATCTATTTCATTTTCTTCATCTAAAATTCTAATTGCATCATTAATTTCAGGTAATTTACCACTGCTAAATTCAGCTTCAACTACCGGACCAATAACTTCAACTACCTGTCCAATATTTTGGCCCTCAGTATCACTTTGACTCATACATAATACCTCCTCATCCTTAATCTAATGCTTCAGCACCACCAACAATCTCAGTTAATTCCTGAGTAATTGCAGCTTGGCGAGCTCTGTTATATGACAATGTTAGCTCCTCTATCATTTCTTCAGCATTCTCAGTTGCAGAATCCATAGCTGTCATTCGAGAAGCAAATTCACTAGCTTTTGACTGTAGTAAAGATCCAAAAATTATATTCTTAACATATTGAGGTAATACAGCTTCTAATACTGCTTCAGCAGAAGGTTCATATAAAAAACTTTCAGTTTCTATATCTTCTTCTGGAGGCTCAATAGGTAATAATTGCATCGTTTTTACTTTTTGATCTAATACAGAATTAAACTCTGTATAGACTAAATGAACTTTATCAAGTACTTCTTCTTGATATAATTCAATAGCCTCATGAGCAATATTAGTAGCTGTAGAAAAACTAGGATTATCCTCTATTCCTATGTATTCAGCTAACATTTCAACTTCCGTATTTCTAAAATAATTTTTAGCTTTTTTACCTATAGTAATTAACGCGTTTTCTTGGTCTGCTTCTTCGATCTGACTTTCAACTTCTTTAATTACTCTACTGTTATACGGACCACATAATCCCCTATCACCAGTAATCATAACATATCCTACTTTATCTACTTCACGCTGTTCTAATAAAGGATGTAAATCATCTACACCAGAAGCAATTCCAACTAGAGTCTCTTTGGTTTTATTAAAAAAAGGTTTTGCTTCATCAGCTCTTTTTTCAGCTTTTTGTAATTTAGCTGCGGCAACCATATTCATTGCTCTAGTAATTTTTTTAGTATTCTTAACACTATTAATTTGCCGCTTTATATCCCGCATACTCTCCATCTACAACTCACCCCACTTTCTTTGCAAGGCAGGGAGTTTAATGAATAAATATGTAGCTTTTTAAACCCCCTGAAATAATAATATCTTTTAGGCAGTCTCTTCTTGCTTACTAACTGCAAAATCACCTTTAAAATCTTCAAGAGCAGATTTTAACTTCTCTTCTATTTCTTCAGTTAAATCTCCACTCTCTTTAATTTCTTCTCCAATCTCAGGATGATTATCTTGCATAAATCTAATGTACTCATCCTCAAATCTTTCTATATCTTCTAGAGGGATATCATCTAAATAACCATTAGTTACCGCATAAATAACTAGTACCTGCTCCTCAACTTCCATTGGACTTGTTTCATCCTGTTTTAAAACTTCTACTACTCTTTCACCACGGGCCAATTTCTTTTGTGTAGATTCATCAAGATCAGACCCAAATTGGGCAAAAGCTTCTAATTCACGATACTGGGACATATCAAGCTTTAATGTACCAGCAACATCTTTCATAGCAGAAATTTGAGCATCTCCACCTACTCGAGATACAGATAAACCTACATTAACTGCTGGTCGTACCCCTGAGAAAAATAATTCACTTTCTAAATAAATTTGACCATCAGTAATTGAGATTACATTAGTTGGTATATAAGCTGAGATATCTCCAGCTTGAGTTTCAATAATAGGTAAGGCTGTTAAAGAACCAGCACCTAAGTCATCATTTAATTTAGCAGCACGCTCTAATAAACGAGAGTGTAAATAGAATACATCACCTGGATAAGCCTCTCGTCCTGGTGGTCTTCTTAATAGTAAGGACATTTCACGATATGCTACTGCATGTTTTGATAAATCATCATAAACAACTAGTACATCTTCTCCTTCATACATAAAATGCTCACCAATAGCACAACCAGAATACGGTGCTAAATACTGTAAAGGAGCCGGATCACTAGCAGATGCAGATACAACAGTAGTATATTCTAAGGCTCCAGTTTGCTCTAATTTATTTACAATTTGAGCTACTGTAGAAGACTTCTGACCTATTGCTACATAAACACATGCTACGTCTTTACCCTTTTGATTGATAATTGTATCAATTCCTAAAGCACTCTTACCAGTTTGTCGATCACCAATAATTAGCTCACGTTGGCCCTTTCCAATTGGTACCATAGAGTCAATAGCTTTAATACCAGTTTGTAATGGCTCTTTTACAGGTTGTCTTTCAACAATCCCAGGAGCTCTAGATTCGACTGGTCTATTATTAGTAGTATCAATTGGCCCTTTACCATCAATTGGCTCACCTAATGCATTTACTACACGACCCTTTAGCTCTTCACCAACAGGAACTTGGACCACATTTCCTGTTCTATAGACTTCATCTCCTTCTTCTATCTTAGACTCATCTCCCATAACTACACAACCAATACTATCTTCCTCAAGATTTAAAATCATACCATTAACTCCACTTTCAAACTCTAATAACTCTCCAGCCATAGCATCATTTAAACCATGAATCCGAGAGATACCATCTCCAACACTAAGAACAGTTCCTACGCCTTCAGTTTCTAACTTTGCATCATAATTCTCTATTTGATCTTTAATTATTGAACTTATTTCTTCAGGCTTAAGATTCATTATCTCACCCCTAACTTACTTCTAACATCTTTAGATTTTTATTTAAATTATTAATTTTTCTAAGCAAACTACCATCAATTACTTTATTACCAATTTTTAGTACTAGACCACCTATTAATCGTGGTTTGATTTCTACCTTTAATTCAATAGTTTTATTTAATTGTTCTTCTAACTTTAACTTCAACTTTTCTTGCTGTTGGGCAGATAACTCAATAGGTGCTTCAACTCCAACTTGTAACCTATCAGCAAAATCATCTACCTTTTTCTTAAACTGTTGATAGATTAACTGTAATAAATCTTCTCTCTTCTTATCTACCACTAATTTAATAAAATTAAATAATTTTTCAGACAATTGTGACTCAAAAGCTTCAGTTAATATTTCCTTCTTTTGTCTAGCACTAAGTTCAGGATGTTCTAAAACTTCATTTAATTCTTTACTCTCATCAATTACTGTTACTAATTGACTAAACTCTTCTAAAATTTGATCTAAAGTTTCCTCTTCTTGGGCCACTTCAAATAAAGCTTGAGCATATTTTTCAGCTATTTCTTGTTCTATCATCTTACTTCACCTAACTTATCTTGATCAAGTTGTTCAATAAACTGATCGATAGTTTCTGTCTGTAGATTTTGTTGAGTAACATATTGCGCTAATACTTTCTTACTCATCTGAGCAGAAATATTAGCTACATCATCTCTTAGTTCCTCTTGTGCCTCTTGCTTGGCCCTAGCAATTTCATCCTCTGCTTTTTCGATCTTTCTATTTGCTTCTTCTTGTGCTTGGTCAATAATTTCTTCTTTTCTCTTCTTACCTCTCTGTCGTCCATTTTCAATTATCTCTTGAGCTTCTTCTCTTGCTTCTTTTAACTGTTGTTGATATTTTTCTTTTAACTTTTCTGCTTCTGCTTCTTTTTCTTTAGCAGATTCAATTTGATTAGAAATATCTTCAGTTCTTTGACTCATAAAATTTGTAATTGGTTCAAATAAGAAATGTCTTAAAATTAGATATAACACTATAAAGTTAATCAACTGAAAAAAGAAGGTTATACCTATATCAATCACTGTCTATTCCCTCCTTTCAAAACTACCATAATCAAGGGGAGAAAGAAATAAAGTGTTTGACTTTATCTCTGACCACATACTCCCCACTGAATTTTTTTATTAGCCAAGAAGTGGATTAGCAAATAATAAGATTAACGCAATTACCAAACCATAGATACCAGTTGTCTCTGCAACAGCAGCACCAAGTAACATTGTTCTAGTAATCACACCTTGTGCTTCGGGTTGTTTTCCAACAGCTTCAGCACCTTTACCTGCTGCATATCCCTGACCTATTCCTGCTCCAATACCTGCTATCATAGCTAAACCTGCACCAACAGCTGATGCAGCTGCAATTAAAGATTGACCATCCATTATGTATTCCTCCTTTTTAAGATTATTTATACTTACTACCCAAGTAATGGGTTAGCAAATAGTAAAATTAACGCTACTACTAAAGCATAGATACCTGTTGTTTGACCTACAGCCTGACCTAATAACATTGTTCTTACAATCAAACTTTGGTACTTAGGTCTTCTACCAACACGCTCAGCACCTTTACCTGCAGCATATCCTTGTCCTATTCCTGGGCCAATACCTGCTATCATAGCAAAACCCGCTCCTAAAGTAGAAGCTGCAAGTACTATCCCTACTCCTTGTACACCAATTAATGGATTAGCATACAAAAGGATTAAAGCTACTACTAAAGAAAAGATACCAGACGTTTCAGCTACTGCTGCTCCTAACAACATTACTAAGGTAACATTATTACTATTATCTTCATTATCTCCTACAGCCTCAGCTCCTTTACCAGCTGCAAAACCTTGGCCAATTCCTGGGCCAATTCCTCCTATCATAACCAAACCAGCAGCTAAAGCAGTAGCAGCTAAAACTAGCGTCTTAGCACTGAATTGTTGTAACCAATTTAATAAAAAGAGTACTAAATTAGATATCTCTTCCACTTAAATCCCTCCTTTCTAACATGGAGAGATTACTCCATCTCCATTGAAATATAAGTCATAGTTAACATTGAAAAGATAAACGCCTGTAATACACCAGAGAATAAATTAAAATATAAATCAGCTAAACCTGGAATGACTAAACTAACTACTCCATATAACAACCCCATAATAACAACACTAGCCATCATATTACCAAATAAACGGAAAGATAATGAAACAGGATCTGCTAAATTCCCAATTATATTCAATGGAAATAAAAGGGGCATTGGTTCGAAATAACCTTTTAAATAATCCTTAATTCCATTAGCCTTAATACCAAAATAGTGGATATTAAAGAAAGTAATTGCTGCTAAAGCAAAAGTAGTATTTAAATCTGCTGTTGGAGTATAAAGATGTAGTACATCTCTTCCAGGAACAATTCCTATAATATTAGCAATGGTTAAGTAAATTATTAGTGTTCCTATATAGGGAGTAAACTTCTTCATATCAGAGCCCATTGTAGTTTCAACTAAACTCGAGATATTCTCTACAAAAGCCTCAGCTATATTCTGCAGACTACCTGGTTTAGGCTCTCTTTCTAAATTTCTAGTAGCTAACCAAGAAAAAATAGCTAAAAGGGCCATAATAACCCAAGTGGTAGTTACAGTTGATTTAATGGGGGCATTAGCAATCTGCAATATTCTAGTTAATGCATTATCAGGTAAATAAAAGATAACATCTGGACTAAATGCATCAGCTGATGGAGCACCTTTAAGAAATATCTTATCTAAAATACTCACTTGTTTATTTTCCCTCCTTTCTAATTAAATTATTTAACTTTTGATCTTCAGGCCAAAAATTAAAAACATTAACTATTAAAACAACTATCTTAACTGTTAGCATCCCTACTATTACAGTTACTAGATTTATATCTGGCCTTTGTAAAGAAATATATAAAACTGCAAACCAAAGACTATACCTTATTATGTATTGGATAAAAGTATAGATACCAGCTTTAACTGGCTCAAACTTAACTGCCTTTTGTAAAGAAAACGATAATAAATGAAAATTTATCAAACTCATTATTGCTCCTACAATAAGTCCTAAAGTAGCCCTTTGACCAAAGAAAAAAGCCACCAAAAAGATTAATAATAGATTTAAAATAGATGCCCACTTGAAAATAAATCGTTTAGTAGTAGTTAATTGTTTCATCATCAATCACTTCCCACTATCTTGCTGACTAGCAAGTAATTTATAAGCATTTCTAAAACCAATAAAAACACCTGAAAGAATACATAAGATTAAAAATAAGATATTAGTTCCTAATAATTGGTCTAAATAATTCCCTAGCCAGACTCCAGCTATAATTGGTACAATAATTGTAATTCCTACTTGAGATAACAAAGCTAATGCTTTAAGAATACCTATTTTATCTTTCATATTAACGCTCCTAATATAGTAATCCCTAATTGAAATTAAAATATACATTAAATCTATTATACCAAATATAATTTGATCCAACAACAAGAATAAAACTATTATTCATATAATTACCATCCAAAAAATAATATAAAAAGACTACAGCAAGAGCCATAGTCTCATTTTGGATAGAGTTATCCTATATAGGTATCCCCCTTAAAAAATGCCTACGGAGTTAGCTGTCGGGCTCAGGCTAAAGGGTACCTTACCAAACTTAATTTAATAAGCTTAGATTCGCCCCAAAAATGGGTCCCCCGTTCTTAAATAAGACTCGGCTATACAGATATTAAATTTATTTTATCTATAAATATTTGCTGTCTCTATTATAATAGATATTTTTAACTTTGTAAAGAATTTTTTTCTAATGACCATAATATTAGTACTTGCTATACTTATTGGAATCAAAATTAAAAAAACCTGATTTGCGAGCTCCTACCAATAAAAAACTAGAAGCCATAACTAATAAAAATATGCCCTCTCCTAAGTTAGCTTGATTAAGACCAACCGCTATCAATCCTAAAAAAACACTAATTAAATACACAATAACTACAGCTTGCCATTGATTTAAACCCATTCTTAATAACTGATGATGCAAATGATTCTTATCAGCCTTAAAAATAGACTTTCCACTTAATTTACGTCTTAAAATAGCAAATAAAGTATCAAAAATAGGAATACCCAATGCCAAAATTGAAGTAACAAAAGTTAAAACTGTCACACTTTTTAAAGCACCAGTAATAGCAATAACTCCTAACATAAATCCTAAAAACATACTTCCTGTATCCCCCATAAAGATTTGCGCAGGATTAAAATTATAACGTAAAAACCCTAAAGTAGCACCAATTAAAACTACCGTTAATAACACAGTCAACATTTGCCCTTGATAATAAGCAACAATCGCTAATGGAACTGCTGAAATAACTGTTATTCCTCCAGCTAATCCATCTAAACCATCAATCAGATTAATAGTATTTATCGTTCCTAACATCCAAATTAAAGTAACCGGAATACTTAGTATACCTATATAATAACCTCTAATGAAATTAATTTTAATACCAAATAAAGTTAAAATTAACACAATTATTATTTGACCTAGCAACTTAGTCAGTGCAGATAGCTCATACAAGTCATCTATAAGCCCTAAGCCCACAATTAAAGTACTACAGACCATAATACCTTTTATTTGAGAATTAACTTCTAAAAATAACAACCCTAATATAACCCCAGCATAAATTGCCAAGCCACCTAAATTAGGGATTGGCTTAACATTAACCCTTCTTTTATTAGGCTTATCTACTGCTCCTAAAATAAAAGCAAGTCTTTTAGCCATAGGGGTTAAAAGATACGAACCCAATAGACTAATTAAAAGAACAAATAGTAACATTTATCTCACCTCTTTCTAAATTAAGTTACATAATAAAAAAACTGGCCACCCTAGTGACCAGTGAAATCTATCTTTATTCTAAAAGAATTATTCTTTTTTTGCAATCATCAAATCAAGGTGAATTAGTTAATTTGTTCCAAGTCAATATCGGCTTCAACCAGCATCTTTTGGGCCAATTGGTCCGGATACGCCCCCTTAAAAACTATTCGACCAACACCAGCATTAATAATCATTTTAGTACACAAGACACACGGCTGATGGGTACAATATATAGTTGCCCCTTCTATTGAAGTACCATGCAAAGCAGCTTGGATAATTGCATTTTGCTCAGCATGTAATCCGCGACAAAGCTCATGCCTTTGGCCAGAAGGAATATTTTCTTCTTCTCTAATGCACCCTACTTCACTACAGTGCGGTAAATCAGTTGGTGCCCCATTATACCCTGTAGCCAGTACTCTTTTATCTTTAACAACTAAAGCTCCTACTTTACGACGTAAACAAGTAGATCTTTTAGCCACTACTTCAGTCAGCTCCATAAAATAATCATCCCACGAAGGGCGACTTTTATTTTGTTCCAAACAATCTGTCACCTGCATCACCTAATCCTGGTACAATATAAGCATGATCATTTAACTTTTCATCAACTGCTGCCGTATAAATATCAACATCCGGATGAGCTGCTTGTAATTCCTCTATTCCTTCAGGAGCTGCAACTAAACACATAAATTTAATATTCTTTGCTCCTCTATTTTTAACAAATTCTAAAGCAGCTACAGCTGTTCCTCCTGTTGCTAACATTGGATCAACCATAATTAATTCTCTAGATCCAATATCTGTTGGCATTTTACAATAATACTCTACTGGTTCTAAAGTTTCTGGATCTCGATATAAACCAACATGTCCTACTTTAGCTGCTGGAACTAAATCAACTACTCCATCTACCATTCCTAAACCAGCTCTTAGAATAGGAACAACTGCTAACTTTTTCCCAGAAATAACTTCAGATTGAGTCTTGGCAATTGGCGTTTCAATCTCAATATTTTGTGTAGATAAATCTCTGGTTACTTCATAGGCCATCAAGGAAGCTATCTCGTCAGTTAACTCCCTAAATTCTTTAGTTCCTGTCTCCTTCTTTCTTAAGTATGTCAATTTGTGTTGAATTAATGGATGATCAAGTGTATGTACTTTACTCATTAATTAGCCTCCTTATGTTCTATTAATCAAACAAGGGAAAATCTGCTACTAGATTTGCTACTTCTTCTGTTACCTCATCTTTAACATCTTGACTATCAATATTTAATAGTACTTTAATTATTAAATTACCTATTTTCTTCATCTCTACTTCTTTCATTCCACGTGTAGTTAAAGCAGGTGTTCCTAAACGAATTCCACTCGTTACAAAAGGACTCTTTGTTTCAAAAGGAATTGTATTTTTATTAACTGTAATTCCTACCTCATCTAAAACTTCTTCAGCTTTTTTCCCCGTTAAATCATGATCAGTTAAATCAACTAATAATAAATGGTTATCTGTTCCTTCTGCAACCAATCTAAACTCCTGTTCTAATGTTTCGGCTAAAGTTCGGGCATTTTTCATAATTTGCTCTTGATATTCATTAAATTCTTCGGTTAGTGCTTCCTTAAAGCAAACTGCTTTAGCAGCAATGATATGCATTAAGGGCCCACCTTGAATCCCAGGAAAAATAGCCTTATCAATATCTTTAGCTAATTGTTCTTGGCACAAAATCATTCCTCCCCGGGGTCCTCGTAAAGTTTTGTGAGTAGTTGTGGTTACTACATGAGCATACTGAACTGGATTTTGATGCAAATCAGCTGCTACTAAACCTGCAATATGAGCCATATCAACCATCAAATAAGCTCCAACTTGATCTGCAATCTCTCTAAAACGTTTAAAGTTTATTTCACGTGGATATGCACTAGCTCCAGCTACAATTAATTTAGGTTCTTCTTCTTTAGCTATCTGCTCCACTCGATCATAATCTATCCTCTCTGTCTCACGATCAACACCATAAGAAATGAAATTATAGTAGTCTCCAGAAAAGTTAACTGGGCTCCCATGACTTAAATGTCCTCCATGAGTCAAGTTCATTCCTAATACCTTATCTCCTGGTTTTAAAAGCGTAAAATATACAGCCATATTAGCTTGTGATCCAGAATGAGGTTGCACATTAACATGATCTGCTTTAAATAATTCCTTAGCCCGTTCAATAGCTAATTTTTCTGCTTCATCAACCCACTGACAGCCACCATAATATCTTTGGTCTGGATATCCTTCAGCATACTTATTAGTTAATACACTCCCCATTGCCTCTAATACAGCATCACTAACAAAGTTTTCAGAAGCAATTAACTCTAGATTGTTTAGTTGCCTATTCTTTTCTTTTTTTATAGCTTCTGTTAACTTAGGATCTAATGAACCTAATTTACTCATAGTCTCACTCCTTTAATTGACTAATCTTATCTATTCTACGTTGATGCCTACCACCTTCAAATTCAGCTTCTAACCAAGCCTTAACAACCTCTAATGCTGATTCTGTTCCAATAACCCGTTCACCTAAAGTAAGTACATTTGAATTATTATGCCACCTTGTAGCTTTAGCAGAAAAAACATCATGGCATAAAGCAGCTCTAATACCTTTAACTTTATTAGCAGTAATCGACATACCAATGCCTGTACCACAAACTAAAATTCCTCTTTCAAAATCATCATTTGCTACAGCTTTAGCTACCTGTTTAGCAAAATCAGGATAATCAACTGATTCAGTAGAATTTGTTCCAAAATCTTTATAACCTATCCCTCTTTCATCAAGTAATTCTTTTATTTTTTGCTTTAAATTATACCCACCATGGTCACTACCAATTGCTATTTCCATTATTCTCCCTCCGTTCTATTTTCTTAATAAAGACTTCTTTAACTAAAGTAATAATCCTTCCTTTAATCTAGTTTTTCAACAATTTTTCTTATTTCTTCTTCAATTTGATTGGCACATTTTTGGTATACTTCAATAGGCTGACCAAATGGGTCAGAAATATCCAAATTTTCTTCTGTTGCTTGTAACTTAGCCAACTCTCTTCTCTCAGTTCTTAACTTATGGGCCAACTTATTCTCTAGTTTAACAATCTGGTTCTCTACCTCTTTTAGTTGAGAAGTTAATTCTTTTCGTTGTTTTTCTAATTCTTCCAACTTAGGTTGGTGGTCCTTTAAAAACTTCTCTCTCTTTTTCTCTATCTGATTACGTAACTTTGCTATCTTTTCTTTTTCTGCTTTAGTTTTCTCTAATTGAGATGCATATTCTTTAAGTGTGTATATTTTTTCTTTAACTTGTGGATAGCTATCTAAAAGACTTAATTTATGTCGCCTAGTCATAGTCAAGATTAAATCTACTTTTGTAACTAACTCCTTAGTTACAGGAGTCGTTTCATGGTCAGTTAGATCAATCCCTGCTTGGCTTAATACTTCAACTGCTTGTCTAGCTGCAGTACCTCCTCTCCTAGCTGAAATTCCAGCTGATAATACTTCATAATCATTCTTACCCTTTTTTTCTAAAAGGTTATTACATAAAGCCTCCGCCATACTACTTCTACAAGTATTACCAGTACATACAAATAAAATCTTAGTCATTTTTCCACCCCATTAAAAAATTAAAAGTTTAACTCCTAACCCAATTAAAATTACTCCACCAACCAAATCAAATTTAGAACTTATTGCCCCTAAAACATTGCCTAAAGTCAAACCAAGAATAGTCATTAAAAAAGCTACTGCACCAAAAAAGGTAGCTGCTTCTAACACACTCATCCCCAAAGTTCCTAATCCAAAGCCAATTGTTAAGGCATCTAAGCTAACACTTAAAGGGATTAAAAGCAATTCTGTCCCAATCAGTTTAAATTCTATTTTAGTCTCTTTATGATTTTCTCTAATCATATTAATTCCTAATAAAATTAAAACACCAGCTCCAAAATAAGTAGCAAATTGGCCTAAATAACCACTTAATTGAGTACCTAAATAAAGACCTACTAATGGTAATAAAAAGTGTAATACTCCTGTGATAAGGCTGAATTTAAAGATTTTATTACTATCATCTATTCCTGTAACCCCTATTCCTACAGATACTGAAAAAGAATCCATGCCTATAGCTAAAGCTACTAGAATTAGTTCATAAATACCCATTAATTCAACTCCTTAACCAATCGTTAAGATAAAATGAATACCTAACAAAATTAGAGTTATACCACCTAAAACTTCTGCTTTTTCAACTAAATTACCCAACTTAGTTCCTAATAATAAACCAATCACTACCATTAAGGCAGCAATCACCCCCAAAATAAGACAACTGACTAATAAACCAGTATCCAACATCCCCAAGCTAAAACCTACTGATAAAGCATCAATACTAACACTAAATGCTAAAATAATTATTGAAAATCCATAGAGATTAAATTGTGAAACCTCTTGCTCTTCAGTCATACTATCATAAATCATTATCATTCCTAAAATCAGCAGTAGCCCAGCCCCAATAGCTGTAGTCAGCTGGTCAATAGTTTCTTGAAAGTAATAATAACTAAAAAATTTTTGTAAAAAGTAACCTAACTGAATCCCAATCAAAGGCATTAAAATATGGAATGCACCTATAACTAGACTTAATTTTAAAATTAATAGCCAATCTAATTGTTTAGTTCCGATTGCTACTGAAACAGAAAAAGCATCTGTTCCTAAAGCTATTCCTAAAAATAATACTTCAGCAACCCCCACTTTACCCCTCCTAATCTAGCTTGTGTCTAAAGTATATATATTTTAGAAGGGGTTTATTTATTATAGATATTCAACTTTAGATCAATACTTACACCTTAATAATATTATACCCTGCTGCCTTTCTTAGTCTATTCATAATAGCTAGTCCTAAACCAGATTGGGATAAGCCTTCAATAAATATCTTATCTACACCTAATTGATCAAATTCTCTTAACAGTTTAAAGATACTCATACTAATTTGCTTTAAATTATTTCTACTGCCCATCTCCTTAACGATTGCATTTTGATACTGATGACTAGACTCTGTAGTAGCCATCACACCTATTTTACCCTCTTCTCCTCTAATTAATTCTTTAATTTTAGCTACAATTTCAGTCTGTGCTCCTTCAATCAATACTACTTTTGCTTCGGGAGCATAGTGTTTATATTTCATTCCGGGGGATAAAGCTTGCTGAGCTTCGTTATCTATTTTAGCTTCTACAGCTGGGTCAATTATGACTCTTTTTAATGTCTCTTTTAATTGTTCATAAGTAACCCCACCAGGCCGTAATAAAGTTGGAACACCCTGGGATAGATCAAGCACTGTAGATTCAACTCCTATTCCTGTCTGGCCTCCATCTACTACTCCACTAATTCGACCCGCTAAATCAGTCATTACATGCTGAGCAATAGTAGGACTAGGGCGACCTGATAAATTAGCACTAGGAGCAGCAAGGGGCACTTGGGCTTCTTCTATTAATTGTTGAGCTAAAGGGTGTTTAGGCATTCTAACTGCTACTGTCTCTAATCCTCCTGTAGTTATCTTAGGCACCTTGCTGGCCTTAGGTAAGACCAGTGTCAATGGCCCCGGCCAAAACTCATCTATTAATTTCTGAGCTTGCTTAGATAACTCACTCGATATTAATTCCTCTAATTTATTCTGGTTAGCAATATGTACAATTAGTGGGTTATCAGCAGGTCGTCCCTTAGCAGCAAAAATTTTCTCTACTGCTTGAGGATCTAGAGCATTGGCCCCTAGACCGTAAACTGTTTCAGTTGGAAATGCTACTAGTCTACCTTCCTGTAATAATTTAGCAGCTTCTTGAACTTCAGATTGACTAAACACTTTAGTTTCTTTGATTTCTTTCATCAGACTACTCCTTTCATTAGATAAAGCAAGAGGTAGGCTCTAAAGCCTACCTAATACAACTCGCTTAATTTCAGCATAGTCCTCTATAATCTCTATCTCTTTAAAACCCGTTTGCTTTAATAAATCAGCTACATCCTCTGCTTGCTTAATTCCTACTTCAAAAGCAATCAATCCTGCTTCGGTTAGCTTTTTAGCGGCTTGCTTAATTATTTGCCGATAAAACTTTAAACCATCAGCTCCACCATCAAGGGCCAAGCTAGGCTCTTGCTTAACTTCTTCTTGCAAATCTTCTAAATCATTAGTAGGTATATAAGGCGGATTAGAAACAATCATATCAACTGGTTCATCTAAAGGTTGTACTAAATTCCCCTCTTTAAACTCTATCTTACCAGCTACTTCGTGATGTAGAGCATTCTTGTAGGCTAACTCTAAAGCTGTATTAGAGATATCAATTCCTACTCCCTGGACTTTTTTATCAGCTAGCTTGATTAAGCTAATAATAATTGCTCCACTTCCAGTTCCAATATCAGCAACTCTAATTTTTTCCTCATCATTTTGGTCTATTTTCTCTAATATAGTCTCTACTAAATGTTCTGTTTCCGGACGCGGAATCAAAACATTAGAGTTAACCTCAAAATCTAAAGACATAAACTCTTGTTCTCCTAACAAATAAGCTACTGGTTGGCCCTGGCTACGAGCTACTATCAGTTCTCGATACCGATCAATTTCTTCTTTAGTTAAAGGACGATTAAAATTTACATATAATTTAATCCGCTGCATTTCTAATATATCAGCTAATAATACTTCAGCATCTAAGCGAGGATTAGTAAGCTGATGTTCTTTGAAAAAACCAACTGCTTTATCTAAAATTTCTTTAACAGTCAACCGTGCCATTTTATTCTACCTGCTTTAACTTTTCAATTTGGTCAGCAGTGATTAAAGATTCAATCATCTCATCTAACTCCCCATCTAATACAGCTTCAATTTGATGAGTTGTTAAATTAATTCTATGGTCTGTAATCCGTCCCTGGGGGAAGTTATAAGTTCTAATTCTTTCACTTCTACCACCACTACCAATCTGATTCTTTCTTTGTTCAGCTACTTCTTCTTGTCTCTCTTCTTCTATCTTTTCCTGTACTCTAGCTCTTAATACACGCATTGCCTTTTCTCTATTTTTGTGTTGTGACTTCTCATCCTGACAAGAAACTACCAATCCGGTTGGCTGATGAGTAATTCTGACTGCAGAATCAGTTGTGTTAACACTTTGGCCCCCTGGACCACTAGCACGGTAAGTATCAATCTTTAAATCATTAGGATTAATATCAATATCAACATCTTCTACCTCTGGTAACACAGCTACAGTAGAAGTTGAAGTATGAATTCGACCTCCAGATTCTGTACTAGGAATTCTTTGTACTCGATGAACTCCACTTTCATACTTTAGATAACTATAAGCTCCCTTACCTTCAATTACAAATACAATTTCTTTATATCCACCCATATCAGAAGGAGTAGAAGATAAAATATCTACATCCCAACCCTTACTTTCTGCATAGCGAGTATACATTCTATATAAATCACCAGCAAAGATATTAGCTTCATCTCCACCAGCACTGCCACGAATCTCAACTACAACATTTTTATCATCGTTAGGATCTTTAGGAATTAACATCAATGGTAATTTATTAGCTAATTCTTTTAATCTTGGTTCTGACTCTGCTAATTGCATCTTAGCTAATTCAATCATTTCTTCATCATCAGCTATCTCTAAAACTTCTTCTGCTTCTTCTACATTAGCCCTTAACTCTTTATATTCATCATATTTTTTTACAACCTTTTTTAATTCAGCGTACTCTTTTGATAATTTTTGAAATCTTTCTTGATCATTAATAACTTCTGGGTCACTTAATAGACCTTCAATTTCTTTATAACGATCTACTACTCCATCTAGCTTATCAAGCCATTTTTCAATATCAAAATCTAACTCCATATTAATCCTCCTTAAATTTGAATCTCCACTTTATAATTAAATTACTAAATGTACTGTGGGGCTTTAGGACTGCTTTATATCAATTATTACTATCTTCTTCCTCTAATACTGCCTCTAAAGACTTCATTGCTACTTCAATTTGCTGATCGGAAGGTTCAGCTGTAGTTAGTTTCTGTAGATATAAACCTGGAATAGCAATTAACTTAACCACTTGGGGTGCCTCTTGTTTACCTGCTAACTTAATTAGTTCATAAGAAACCCCAGCTACTACTGGTAATAAAGCAATATGAATTAAAACTCGATTAATCAAGGAAGGACGCCCAAAAAAAGAAAATAATAATATACTTACAATCATCACCAGTAATAAAAAATTGGTTCCACATCTAGGGTGTGAAGTAGAAAATTGACGAGCATTTTTAATACTTAATGGCAAATCTGATTCATAATTATGAATTACTTTATGCTCTGCTCCGTGATATTGAAAGACTCTTTCAATATCATCCAGTTGTGAGATAACTACAATGTATGTTATTAATACACTAACTTTAATTATTCCCTCTATTAAATTTAAAATTAAATTAGATGATATATAAGACTCTATTAAATGTATTATTCCGGCGGGTAAAACAACAAATAATAAAATAGCTAACCCAAAAGCTGTACCCATACTAGTAATTAATTCAAACCAAGATAATTCCTCTTCTTCTTCACTAAATTGATTAGCTGAAAATGTTAGTGCTTGTAATCCTAATATTAACGATTGAAATAGAGCAATTACTCCACGTAATAATGGCATACCCAATACTTTAAATTTATTTGTTATTGATTTAAAAGGCTGTTCATCTAGTACTATTTGACCATTTTCTTTACGAACTGCTACTGCTATTCGCTTTTTCCCACGCATCATAACCCCTTCAATTACTGCCTGACCACCATACTGTTGTTGTGACATGGCTTCTCCCCCTTTAAGTACTAGCTCTTATAATATCAAAAAACAGCAGAGCCAAAAGCTCTGCCATTAAAATATTAATCTTCAATACCATATTTTTCTTTAAATCTTTCCACTCGTCCACCACGAGCTGCTTTACTTTTCTTACCAGTATAAAAAGGATGACAGTTAGAGCAAATCTCTACACGCAAATCACCCTTAGTAGTTTTAGTTTCAAAAACATTACCACATGCGCAAGTAATTGTAGCTTCGTTGTATTCTGGATGAATTTCTTCCTTCATCTTAATCACCTCTCTTTATTCCGTGATCTTCTGACTGCCACATTATAACATAGTACCAGTCAAATTGCAACTTGTTCCTAATGGATAATTAATCGATTATTTCTTGTAATGAAGCTAACATTTCTTTGTTATTTGAACTAGCTTTAATTTGTTTAATAAAAGATCTAATGATTTGACTAGACCGTGAGTTATTCATTTCCCTTCTTAGATCCCACATAGTATCTAATTCATCATCTGATAATAATAAATCTTCTTTTCTAGTCCCCGATTTTTTAACATCAATAGCAGGGAATAATCTCTTTTCAGCTAACTGACGACTTAAATGTAACTCCATATTCCCGGTACCTTTAAATTCTTCATAAATCATATCATCCATTCTGCTTCCAGTCTCCACTAAAGCAGTAGCTAAAACAGTTAAACTCCCGCCCTCTTCTATATTTCTAGCTGCTCCAAAGAAGCGTTTAGGCTTATGTAAAGCTGTAGGATCTAGCCCCCCCGAAAGTGTACGACCACTAGAAGGAATATTAACATTATAAGCCCTTGCTAATCTAGTAATACTATCTAATAAAATTACAACATCCTGCTTTTGTTCTACCAACCTTTTAGCCTCTTTTAATACTAACTCTGCTACATTTATATGGTTTTCAGGCGGTTCATCAAAAGTGGAACTAATCACTTCTGCATCGACTGATCTGCTCATGTCGGTTACTTCCTCAGGTCGTTCGTCAATCAATAGAATCATTAATTTAGCTTCTGGAAAATTAGCTGAAATGCTATTTGCTATCTTCTTTAGTAAAACTGTCTTTCCTGCTTTAGGTGGGGCCACAATTAATCCCCTTTGGCCCTTACCAATTGGAGCTACTAAATCAACTAATCGACTAGAAATTTCATTTGAATTATGCTCTAGAGTTATTCTTTCTTGGGGATAAAGTGGGGTTAAGTCCTCAAAATGTGGTCTTTCTTGGGCCAACTCTGGATCCTGATAATTAACTGCTTCAATTCTTAATAAAGCAAAATATCGTTCATTATCTTTAGGTTGGCGAACTTGGCCCGATACTACATCTCCCTCCCTTAAGTCAAATCTCTTAATCTGGGACGCAGAGATATAAATATCATCTGTACTAGGTACATATTCTGAAGGACGCAAAAAGCCATATCCATCAGGGAGGATCTCTAAAACACCCTCTGCAAAGATCAATCCACCTTTTTCAGTCTCAGCTTTTAAAATTTCAAAAATCAAATCTCGCTTCTTTAGATTACTATAACCTGTAATCCCTAAATCTTTAGCCACTTGGTATAATTCATTAATCGTTTTATCTTCTAATTCACTAATATTCATTTACTAAAATTCCTCCCTAAACTAGATTCCTAGCCTAAACATTACATAAGCCCCAAATAAGTAAATGGTAGCAATGGAAATAGTATCCCAACCAATAGTTAAGAAAGTCTTTTCAGACCGGTAAAAGAGACCTATAACAGCAATTCCACTTAAAATCAAACCTAAAACAGCTGTAAACGCATGAGATAGGGAAGCAGCTGCTAATACTGGACCACCTCTATAAAATAACTCTGCTGCTAGAATAATTACCATATTAAAAATATTACTGCCAAACACATTTCCTACTGCTATATCATAAGCATTAATTCTAATTGCAGAAATAGTAGCTACTAGTTCTGGTAAAGAAGTTGCAGCTGCCACTAAAATTGTACCCATAAAGCTCGCTTTTAAACCAGTTAAAGTAGCCAATTTATCTGCAGAAGAAGATAATTTGATCCCTGCAATAACAATTATAACCGCTGAAATAGCAAACCCGATAATAGCCTTATTTAATGACATCTTTAAATCTAATAATTCTTCTTCTTCATCTTCTATTTGATTCTTACTTTCGTAGCGAAAGATCAATCGAGCTCCAATCAAATAAGTAATAAAAATAATAATAGGTCCAATTCCAATCCCAAATAAACCAACTTGTAAATCACTTAAATAATGAACTAAAATAAATAAAGTAGCAAAAGCCGATAATAAAATTCCCAATAAAGCAGATAATATATGTTTAGAATGGACTCTTAACATAAAAGGTCCAGTTCCATGAATTAAATCAGCTATAGCCAAAATAGCTAAATTAAATGTATTACTCCCAAAAACATTCCCTACTGCTATATTAGGTGCTCCAATGGCTGAAGCTGTCCCACTAGTTACTACTTCAGGTAATGAAGTAGCCCCTGCTACTAGAATACTTCCTACTAATGCTTGACCAAGACCTGTTTTAGTAGCAATTATATCTCCATAATCAGATAATTTAGTTCCTGCTAAAATAATTGCTAAGGCCGATAGAAAAAATACTAACCATAATGAAGACAATTCTGTTTCCTCCTTATTTACCATATGCATTTCCTTTATTATTTATTATATACCCCACTGATTTTGAAGTCAATTGTCTAACAACAATTATTTGTTAGGAAATGGTTTCTGGTCTAACCTGTGGATTGCTTCTACAAATCTTATAGTTCCTGTTTTAGATCTCATAACTAACGAATGTGTCTCAGCCTGATTACCTCTAAAACGGACTCCTTCTAACATTTCTCCATCAGTTACACCTGTAGCAGAAAAGATAACTCGATCTCCTTTAGCTAAATCCTCCATCCCTAAAGCTGCTTCTACTTCATTAATTCCCATCTCTTTGGCCCGTTGAACTTCCTCTTTACTTTGAGGAACTAATCGCGCCTGCATATCTCCATCTAAACATTTTAAGCCAGCTGCAGCCAACACACCTTCTGGAGCACCACCAATCCCCATTAATAGATCAACTCCAGTACCAGATAAACCTGTAGCTAATGCAGCAGCTACATCACCATCATCAATTAATTTGATCTTGGCCCCTGCTTCTCTAACTTGATCTATTAATTTTCCTTTTTTTCTGTGGCGTGGCTTATCCAAAATAACTACAGTTACATCTTCAACCGGTTTATTCAATGCAGTAGCTACTGCATTGATATTTTCCTCTACTGAAGAATTAATATCAATGCTGCCTTTAGCTTCTGGGCCAACAGCTATTTTATCCATATACATATCCGGTGCATGTAAGAAACAACCCCTTTGTGCTACAGCTAAAACAGATAAAGCATTAGCCCGCCCCTCAGCAATGATTGTAGTCCCTTCCAGAGGGTCAACTGCAATATCAACTTCCGGAACTCCTCCTTCTCTTGTTCCAATCTTCTCTCCAATATATAACATAGGAGCCTCATCAATCTCTCCTTCTCCAATTACCACTTCTCCATCAATATCGACTGTATCAAACATACCTCGCATTGCATCAACTGCTGCTTGATCAGCTGCTTCTTTATCACCTTTTCCCATCCATCTTGCTGAAGCAATAGCCGCTACTTCTGTTACTCTTACAAATTCAATTGCTAGTTCTCGTTGCATTATTATCTCTCCTTTAAATTAATTATAAAATGATTGATTTAAATACTATTTTATGCGTTAGACGTTTAACCTTCCCCTCTAAAAACAGAAAAAAGGAGCAGATTTAAATCTGCACCTTTTTGAACTAGACTATTAGATTTATAGTTATGCTTTATTGGCACTACCGAAAATTTCAATCTTTCTCTTAGCAGCTTCAATAATTCCTTTTTTACCTGGGCCAATAATTTTTCGAGGATCATATACTTCTTTATCCTCTTTAAGTAACTCTCGTACAACTTTTGTCCAAGCTTGTTGGAAGTCAGTATTAACATTAATCTTAGAAGTTCCTCGATCAATTGCTTTTTTAATATCTTCTGTTGGAATACCAGTTCCACCATGTAATACTAAAGGTAAACCAGCAGTCTCTTTAATCTCTAACATTTCTTCAAATCCTAAGTCAGGCTCTCCTTGGTAAGGCCCATGAACAGAACCTAAAGCCGGTGCTAAAGCATCAATACCAGTCTTTTCAACTAACTTTTTACACTCTTCTGGATCAGCATACTTAACTTCACCTTCAACACCATCTTCTTGTCCACCTACAATCCCTAATTCAGCTTCTACAGATACTCCATTTGCATGAGCATAGTCAACTACTTCTTTAGTAACTTCAACATTTTCTTCAAATGGATGATGAGAAGCATCAATCATAACTGAAGTATATCCAGCATCAATTGCTTCTTTACAGCTTTCAATACTTGACCCATGATCTAAATGGATTGCAACTGGAATAGTAATCTCCATATCTTCTAATAAACCTTCTACAATATTAACTACTGTCTTAAATCCTCCCATATAACTAGTAGCACCTTCAGATACACCTAAAATTACAGGGGAATTCTCCTCTTGACAAGCCTCTAAAATTGCTTGTGTCCATTCTAGATTATTAATATTAAATTGTCCTACTGCATACTGTTCTTCCTTTGCCTTGTTCAACATTTCTGTCATTGATACTAATGCCATTTTTGTACAACCTCCTTGAGTATTTCCACTAGTTATTATACTATACTTAAAATAAAAGTCCTTTATTTATCTTAAATTTTTATTAAACATTTGTTTTCTCTAAAGCACTAACCACCCCTTCTAAAATCTTAACTTTCTTTAGCTTTCTTAAAGATTTTAGATCTTCTTCATTACTAGCTTTCACCTTAGTTATCCCCTTACAGTCCTCACAAATTAACTCTATTTCATCAGGTAACATCTCAATATCTATATCTTTACTCCCACATTGACAAACTAATCCACTTTCTTGAGCTATATCATGCAACTCACTTAAAATAGATAGCATGATATCAGGATTATTGAAATAATCCTCAAAATCTAATTTATCCATCATTTGTTCTAAATATTCTTCTTCTTGATCAATTAATTCTTTAACTTCACTCTCTTTTCCAAAGTAGCCTAGTTCCGTATTATTCACTGAACAATCTATTCCTTTAACTTTATTTGACCAAAACTCATCTTGATCATAAAACTTTCTATGTTTATTGTCACAGAATATACAAGGATACTCTAACCAAAATCTCTGGCCTGTTTTACCTATAATTAATTTAATAAAACCACAATTACACTCTAGCTCTAATTTATTAGAACCAGCAAACTCAAATATACTTATTGACTCTAATTCTAATTTTCCACACTTAGGACATCTCCATGCTAGAGCAGTTTGGTAATCAATTATCATTCGGCTGTACCTCCTTTAACCATTTAATTTATTCTCTATCTACATTCAAACTCCTTTAATTTATTGTAAAATCAATTTATATTTTTCGCATTATTGCCAGTTTAACCTGTTTCTTACCTTCTATTTTAATCCAGCTATTAACTACTAATTGTTTAAACTTAATTAACCTTTTGCCCCGCTTTAATTTGCTTCTTTTTGTAATACTAAATGACTTAAGCTGAGGCTTTAGTCTAGTCCCCACATTTACAGTTATTTCTTTCTTTTGGTAGTTAATATCAGTTATTATGCCACTGGTTTGATAATGTTGAACTACTAGTTTTTTCAATTGATTATTAATACCTAAGATGGCTATTCCCTGGTCACCAACTCTAATATTAGACTGGTCAGTTAAAAAATTATTCCGGATTAGTTTAAAATCTTTATTTAAATTAAAGACCCTTTTAATTTTAGTATTTAAATTTTTAACTATTATTAAATTAACACGTATCCTTTCAACAATAATTGGAATCACTTGATAAAATGAATTTATGACTTCTATTTTGCCTTGTTGATTTAATTTAATTTTAGCCTCTTGAAAACTAGTAGAATTTATCGGTTTGAGCGCAGATAGATTCACATCTTTACCATTTAATTTAATTATAGCATTCAAAGCCAAATTATATTCTTGAATCTGCTTATTATTTTTTAATAAAATTGTTCCTTGACTAACATTAACAGCTACTATATCTCCTCTTCTGACTGATTTAGCTCTAACTGAACTAACAGATATTAATAATATCAATCCTATCATAACCAATGTTATAGTTTTCTTCATAGTTATCCCCCCATAATCAATTATCAATAATATTATTGACAGATTATGGAATTAATATACCAAAAAAATAAAAAGCAGAGGATTTATCCTCTACTTAGTACTAATCAATACTAGCTATAATTTCTATTTCAATACCTACACCTTTAGGTAGTCTAGCTACTTCAACACAAGCCCGAGCTGGCTTATGATGAGTAAAATATTCGCTATAAACACCATTTATCTGCTCAAAGTCTTCCATATTACTAATAAATAAAGTAGTCTTTACTACATCAGTTAACTCTAAATCAGCTTCCCGTAAAATAGCTTTTATATTCTCTAATACCTGCTTGGTTTGAACTTCGATTCCGCCCTTTATTAAATCATCATCTCTTTTAGGATCAGGATCTAAAGGAATTTGCCCAGATACAAATAGTAGATTCCCACATTTAACCCCTTGAGAATACGGGCCAATTGCTGCTGGTGCCTCTGTAGTACTAACTGTTTCTAAATCTGCCATGTTTTCGCCCCCTTTAATTATTTATTGAACTTACGCCCACTGCTGATTAAATATTAGTCAACAACTGATATCCTTTATCCTCTAAAGATTGATAAATTTTTTGCGCATGTTTTTGATTTCTAGTTTCTAACTCTAATTCTACTTCTGCTCTATCAATTGGAATACCTACTTGATGGTGATTATGAGTCACTGAAATTACATTAGCTTTTAATTTAGCAATTTGATTTAAAAGTTGCTGTAAATTACCCGGCTGATCTTTTAAAACCGTCTTAAACCTTACTTTTCGGCCTGCCCTTGTTAAACCTCGTTCAATAATTCTAGAGATCATATTCATATCTATATTACCACCACTTAATACAGTTGCTATTTTTTTATCTTTAACTCCCAGCTTATTATTTAATACTGCTGCTAGAGTAGTAGCCCCTGCACCTTCAACTGTTAACTTGGCCCGTTCTAATAACATTAAAATGGCATTAGAAATCTCTTCATCACTAACAGTTACAAACCTATCAACATATTCTTGGCAAACTTGATAAGTTAGATTACCAGGTTTCTTAACAGCAATTCCATCAGCAATAGTATTAGCTTTTTCCAAACTTTTTATTTCCCCTTGCTCTAGAGAATACTTCATAGAAGCAGCATGATCAGATTCTACACCAATTACTTGAAGACTAGGTTTAAGTGTCTTAGCAGCAATTGCAATTCCAGAAATCAATCCTCCACCCCCAACAGGGGCCAAGATGATATCTACATCTTTTAACTCGGAAATTATTTCTAAACCAATCGTTCCTTGACCAGCGATTACATCTGGATCATTAAATGGATGTAAAAAAGTCATTCCTCTTTCTACTTTTAATTCCATAGCTTTATCATAAGCATCATCAAAGACATTACCATGTAGTATAACCTCTGCTCCGTAATTCTCAGTTGCTGTTACTTTAGCAATTGGAGCATTTTCAGGCATTACAATAGTTGCTTGGATTCCTTCTTTTCTAGCTCCTAGGGCAACACCTTGAGCATGATTTCCAGCTGAAGAAGCAATTACACCTTTTTCTTGCTCCTCTTTAGTTAAGTTAGTTATTTTATTGTAAGCTCCACGAATTTTAAATGATCCTGTCTTTTGTAAATTCTCTGTTTTGAGATAAATCTGATTATTACTTAACTTGCTAAAAGTCTTACTATAAGTTAAATCAGTTTTATGTATAACTCCCTCTAAATCTTGAGCTGCTTCTTTTATTTTTGCTAAATCAACTAACATCAAATCCCTCCCTAAGCAAAAATCCCCTTCTATCACAAAGAGAATTTCTGCTTTTTAGCTTATTTATTAGTTATAGCCGCCTTTACAAATCCATTAAATAATGGATGAGGGCGATTTGGTCGTGATTTAAATTCAGGGTGGAACTGACTAGCTACAAACCAAGGGTGGTCTTTAAGTTCTACAACCTCTACTAGCTTATCATCCGGAGATACTCCAGATAAAATCAATCCTGCTTCAGTTAACTCCTTACGAAACTGATTACTAAATTCATAACGGTGACGATGACGCTCATAAATTATCTCTGATTGATATATTTCTCGACAGACTGTATCTTCCTTAACTTTACAAGGGTAAACTCCTAATCTCATAGTTCCACCTTTATCCTCAACATCCTTTTGTTCAGGCATTAAATCAATAACTGGATGCTCCGTATCATCAAATTCTGCACTATGTGCTTCTTCTAAGCCACATACATTTCGAGCAAACTCAATGACAGCACACTGCATCCCTAAACAAATTCCAAAGTAAGGTACTTTATTTTCTCGAGCATATTTAATTGCTTCAATCTTACCTGCAATTCCTCTATCACCAAAACCACCTGGCACTAAAACCCCATCTACATCAGCTAAATATTCTTGAGCAGTTTCTTCTTCTATATCTTCAGAATGCACCCACTTAATATCTATATCAGTATTATTTGCTACCCCAGCATGCTGTAAAGATTCTACAATACTAATATAAGCATCAGGTAGTTCAACATACTTTCCTACAATTGCAATTGTAGTATTTAGCTCTAGATGCTTCATTTTATTTACTAATTTTTTCCACCCAGATAGATCTGGTTTATCCACCCTAGCTTCTAACTTCAAATTCTTAAGGGTGATATCAGCTAATCCTTCTTCTTCCATTACTAGTGGTACATCATAGATATACTCTAAATCCTTAGCTTGAATTACTGCTTCTTCTTCAATATCACAAAATAAAGCAATCTTATCCTTAACCCCTTGCGTTAAATCTCGGTCACTACGGCACACAATTACATCAGGCTGGATACCTAATCGGCGCAACTCCTTAACACTATGTTGCGTTGGTTTAGTCTTTAACTCATTAGCAGCATTTAAATATGGTATCAATGTACAATGAATATACATCACATTTTCAGCACCAAAATCATGCTTACACTGTCTAATAGTCTCTAAAAAAGGTAGTCCTTCTATATCGCCAACTGTTCCTCCAATTTCTATTAAAGCTACATCAACCTCTTCAGAATCTCCTAATCTTTTAATTCTAGATTTAATTTCATCAGTTACATGAGGAATTACTTGCACTGTTCCTCCTAAATAATCCCCTCTTCGTTCTTTAGTTAATACTGTAGAATAAATTTGACCAGTTGTTACATTAGAATTTTGATTTAAATCAATATCTATAAAACGTTCATAATGCCCTAAATCTAAATCTGTTTCTGCACCATCTTCTGTTACAAATACTTCCCCATGTTGATAGGGACTCATTGTTCCTGGATCAACATTGATATAAGGGTCTAATTTCTGAACTGTAACATTCAATCCTCTTTCTTTTAATAGTCTTCCTAAAGATGCTGCTGTAATTCCTTTACCTAGTGAAGAAACTACACCACCAGTTACAAAGATATACTTAGTCATTAATAAATCCTCCTTTAAATTTCCTGTTAGACGTCTAGCTTACTCTCGCTATAGAAAAAACTAGAAAATTTAGGCCTCCCTAAACTTTCTAGTCTAATAATCTTAAATTAAAGTATTGACTAACCAAAAACCTAAATAAATACCTATAATTCCCATAACACCTGCTAATGTAGGTGGAGCCGGAATAGGTAACTTTAAAAAGGAAAATAAAGCACCAACAATTAACCCCGATATAGCAGATAATAAAACTTGGTTCACTTCAATTCCTCCTTGATTAATAATACCCTCTCCCACCCACCCAAAACTTGGGCCAACGAAAAAAACAAATTGACAATTGAAAATGTACAATTTACAATTAATAATACTAATAAAAATCAAACATTAGTTTAAGATTAAGCTTGAGTAAAGACACAAACAATGATATATAGTGAGATCTTATTAGTAGATTTTTGATTAATTAAACATCTACATATTACTTGAATTAATTGATCTTGATTTTTCATTAGGTTTAATTGTCAATTGTTAATTAAATGTTACATACTTTCTGGAGCAGAAACGCCTAATAGATTAAGTACATTAACTAGTACTTGCTTAGTAGCTAAAACTAAAGATAATCTAGCTGCTACTAACTCTTGATCATCAACTAATACTCGACATTTGTTATAAAACTTATGGAACTCTGCCGCTAAATCATAAGCAAACCGTGCTATATGATGTGGTTCTCTACTTTTAGCACTTTTCGCTATTTCAACTGGATAATCAGCTAGTTTTTTGATTAAATTTAACTCTGCTTCAGCATCTAACTTAGAAAAATCAATCTGCTTAAATTCTGGTCTTGCTATTTGTTCTTCTTCTATCTGCTCTAAAATACTACAAATCCGAGCATGAGCATACTGAATATAATAAACTGGATTGTCTGTAGACTCTTTTTTAGCTAAATCAAGATCAAAATCAAGATGACTATCTGTACTACGCATTACATAAAAATAACGGGCAGCATCTTTACCTACCTCTTCCACTACATCTTTAAGAGTTACAAAATTGCCAGAGCGTTTAGACATCTGAAGTTGCTTTCCATCACGTAATAGACTAACCATCTGTACTAAAATAATCTGTAGTGCTTCTGTACCATAACCTAGTGCTTCTACCACTGACTTCATTCTTTTAACATAACCATGATGATCAGCACCCCAAATATTAATTACTTCTTTAAAACCTCGTTGATACTTATTTTGATGATAAGCAATATCAGCAGCCAAATAAGTAGGCGTCCCATCATCTTTGATTACTACTCTATCCTTATCATCACCGAATTCAGTCGCTTTAAACCATAAAGCCCCTTCTTCTTCATAAATTAAATCTTTCTCTTTTAATTTAGCTGTTACTTCTTCAATAGAATCAGGATGTAAAGTCCGTTCACTAAACCAGTTATCAAATTCTACACCAAAACTCTTTAAATCTTCCTCAATATTAGCTATTAATTGTTCATAAGCATACTCTCTAAAGTAATCTATTTCTTCTTCTTGAGCTGCTGGTAAATAAGCCTTACCTTCTTGCTCAACAATCTCTTGAGCTATTTCTTTAATATATGCTCCATGATAAGCATCTTCTGGTAAAGTAATATCCTCTCCCAGCAACTGACAGTATCTAATAGCTACTGATTTACCTAATAGGTCCATCTGATTACCAGCGTTATTAATATAGTATTCTTTACTAACATCAAAATTAGCCAGTTTTAAGATATTAGCTAATACATCACCAACAGCTGCACCACGACTATGTCCTACATGTAATGGCCCAGTGGGATTAGCACTTACAAACTCAATTTGAACTGGCTTGTTAGCGCCAACATCTATTTGACCATAATTACTACCCTGTTTATTTATCTCTAATAAGACATCATATAACCATTCATTATTAAAATAAAAATTAATAAATCCCGGACCAGCTATCTCCATTTGAGCTAAAAAATCAAGTTCCGCTAGATTATTAACTATCTTTTCTGCAATCTTTCGGGGCGGCATCCCTGCTTGTCCAGATAATACCATAGCTAGATTAGTAGCATAATCTCCATGCTCTTCTTCTCTAGGCTCTTCAAGCTTAATATCTGGTATAACCTCGACCTCTAAGTCTGTCATTTTAACTGCTTCTTTAAGCTTGGCCCGTAGTTTATCCTGCAAATCCTGAACCAGTGCCATACTATTCCTCCTTATAAACTATATTCAACCAATTAGTACCAATTAATCCTTGTTTATCATATAATTGATACTTTAAATTAATTTCACCTGCTCTAGAACCAATATTGACATTTAATATCTCAACCTCAATCTCTAACTCTAATCTTCCGTAAGGAGTTTTATAATCAAATTTAGTCTTAGTCTGGGGCATAAACTCTTGGATGGTTCTGACCTTCCCCTGCCTAATTAAAGTAACCTGATTATCTTCAATTTTAAGTGTAGTATTAACTCCTTTTAATCCTTTAGCTTCTTCTTGATATCTTAAGTAATATGTTCCTTGCTTATTATAAAATTTACCTTTAGTATGATTGTTAATCTCAGTTTCTTCTGTCCCATTTTTTTGTTTACCTGTAATCTTTATTGATACTTCTTTAGTCAAAAGTATCAACCTCACTTTTTATCTGTATTTAATACAACAATATATAATTATATAACCTAAATTTATCTTTTGCAAGACTAAGTTAGTTTAAACTTCTAACTTTAAGGCATAATCCTTAGCTGTATCATAATCACTAAATACACGAAAGTCTTTAACAAAACATCCTTGGGCCTCTAATTTCCCCATTACTTTTTTAACTGCTTTCCCCGCTCCTAATAACTTTGAACTAACAAAAGCTATCGTATGCTGTCCAGAAGTCCTCTTACAATCACTTAAGAAGCTATCTAACTCATTATCTATTTGACCACCAAAGAATCCCAAAGTCGGACTTCCTACTAATACTAAATCATATTTATTAAAACTTAGTGGTCTAGTACGATAACCAACTTCTTCTAAATCAACCTTTACCCCTTGATTTTCAAAACCTGATTGTAAGCCCTTAACTACTTCATTTAACTCTTCTACTGCTGAATGAATTATTAATATCTTTTTAATAATTATCCCTCCCTAATTTAGCCTATACATTAATAGTTAGCTTTTAGGACAATTATTCCTGTTAAGAAAAGAAAGAAAATAATTTATATAAAACAGCAGTAATCCCACTAGCAATCAAAGGCCCACTGGGTAATCCATTAAAAAATGTGACTCCAAAGATAACACCTAGCACTAAATTTACTGTTATTGCAGGATCACTTTCTAATAAGCTAATGCCCTCTCGGGTAAATTGAGTTACTGCAATCCCCATCACTATTGCTAGGATAGACAATGGATCTAATAAACCTTGGGTTAGCCTATCTAATTTCATTTCTCCAGTTGCTAATGGTGCTAATACACCTAACATAATTAGAATAATACCTACTTTTACACTATAATTATCAATTAAATCCATAATTCCTTCTAACTTTAAATTCCTAACTGTTAATAAGACTATTCCGGAAATAATCAACGAATCATTTTTTACAATTAAGCCCAGAATAGTGATTACAATCAATATTAGATTAACCTGCATATCTTCCCCACCTTTATTTAAGAACTACATTCATTATAACAAGTAACTTTAATTTCTTGAAGAAATTTTATAAATAATAAAAAATAGCATAAGCCACAAGGCTGACTTATGCCTTTATTCTAATCTTCAAACGTTCCTTTGACTATCGGTTCTCCATTATTTACCATTAATTGGCCCCGGGCCAAGACTGAATCAACATTTAACTGTTCATCTAAAATTGTTAAATCGGCCATACAGCCTTCTTTTATTTGGCCCTTATCTTCTAGCTTTAGAATATCAGCAACATTTATTGTTACAAACCTTAAAGCTTTTTCTAAAGCAATCCCCTCATCTAATACTGCCTTTTGCATCTCTTTTAATAAAGATTTAACTGACCCAATATCCAAACCAATAAAGTTTCCTGCATCATCAAATTGAGGTAAACTACCCATCCCATCAGAACTAAAAGTAATCATATCTGCACTAGCACCTTGGTCTAGTAAAGTCCTAGCTGCTTTACTAGCGGGAACCTGTTTATCCTCAGGATTATTAGTTGAACTAGTAGTTAGATCTACCATCCCACCTTGTTCAATAAACTCATTAGCTGCATCTAATAAATCTGGGTTTCTATTAATATGGGTTGGTAAAAATTGAACTATAGGGATTTGGGTATTCTTAGCTATCTCCAACAAATAACCTAGACCATCTTTCCCATTTCCTACATGAACATGCACAATTCCAGCTGAATTAGAAAGAATCCCCCCCGTTCTAGATAATGCAGTAATCCGTTTAAACTGCTCTATTGTCGGCTGAGAAGAACGATGGTCTGCTAGAGCTATTTCTCCTATTCCAATAACTTTATCAATTAAGATAATATCATCCCGGCAGTTACCTGTTATTGTCTGTAAAGGAAATTGATAAGATCCAGTATAAATATAGCTAGTAATTCCTTCCTCTTCTAAGCCACGAGCTTTAGCCAACAAAGAGGTCATATGCCTACTTGTTCCATCTGTTCCTAGACATCCGACAGCAGTAGTAATTCCAGCGGTAGTTAAATCAGTCAACCTTATCTCAGGGGTTCTACTCTTAAAACCATCTTCTCCACCACCACCAATTAAATGTACATGGGGATCAATTAACCCGGGTACAACTTTAAGACCTTTGACATTCATTACTTCAATTTCACAAAATTCTTGTTGAGGAACAGGAATATTATCTGCTACCCTAACGATTCTATCTCCCGTAATCAATACATCTTTAGTACCTAAAGGTTCAGGATTATAAACTTCTCCATTTTTAATTAGTTTAAGCATAATACACTCCTTAATTTAAACAGTTAGTTACTTGTATTATTTAACAGATATAGCTTTTTATACCCTGATACTTAAAAACAGCAGGACCAGTTGGCCCTGCTGTTTTGTCTATCTTTATTAAAATGTTTTTAAATATTGGTCTAATTCCCATTGATGTACTTGTGTTCTATATACATCCCATTCTAATCTCTTAGCTTCTACAAAATGCTTTAAAACATGATCTCCTAAAGCATCCTGAATAAGCTCATCTTTTAATAACTCATCAACTGCATCATTAATATTACCTGGTAAACTATCAATACCTAATTCTGCTTTTCTTCCTTTATCCATAGCAAAGATATTCTCTACAACTTCAGCTGGTGGTTCAATTTCATTCTTAATTCCGTCTAAACCAGCTTTTAGCATAACAGCAGTTGCTAAGTATGGATTAGCTGCTGGATCAGGATTTCTCATCTCTACTCTTGTTCCTGCTCCACGAGAAGCTGGTATTCTAATTAAAGCACTACGATTAGAAGCAGACCAAGCCTTATAAACTGGTGCTTCATAGCCTGGTACTAATCTTTTATAAGAATTAACTGTTGGATTAGTAATTGCTGCAATAGCATCAGCATGCTTTAATAATCCACCAATGTAATAATAAGCTGTTTGGCTTAAACCTAATTCATCAGCCTCGTCATAGAATGCATTCTCTCCATCTTTAAATAAGGACTGATTCATATGCATTCCAGAACCATTTTCACCAAAAATAGGCTTAGGCATAAATGTAGCGTGTAAATTATGCTCGTTTGCAATAGCCTTTACTACAAATTTAAAAGTAGCAATATTATCAGCTGTTCTTAAAGCATCATCATATTTAAAGTCAATCTCGTGCTGACCTGGTGCAACTTCATGGTGCGAAGCCTCCATTTCAAAGCCCATCTGTTCTAATGCTAATACAATATCCCTTCTTGTATCTTGGCCTTCATCAATTGGCCCTAAATCAAAGTAGCCACCTTTATCATGAGTAATAGTAGTTGGCTCTCCTTCTTCACCTTTTTCGAATAAGAAAAATTCTGGCTCTGGGCCAAGATACATCTCATATCCCATCTCTTGTGCTTCTTCTAAAACATTTTGTAATACATTTCGCGGTCCACCTTCAAAAGGTTCACCATTAGGCATATAAACATCACAGATCAATCTAGCTACTCTTCCACCTTTTTCAGGGCGCCAAGGAAAAACAGTAAATGTATCAAAATCTGGCTTTAACTTCATATCTGACTCTTGAATTCTAGTAAACCCGTCAATTGAAGAACCGTCAAACATGATTTCACCATCTAATGCATCCTCTAATTGGTCAATAGTAATTGCTACGTTCTTAATTACACCTAAAATATCTGTAAACTGTAGTCTAATAAACTTAACATTTAACTCATCAGCCTTATTCAAAATATCCTCTTTTGTTAAACTCATACTACTTCCTCCTCAATACTTTATTTTAAAGTTTATTTTTATAATCTTTCTTTAACTTAATTTTATCTTAACAAATCCCTAGCTTTATGTCAAGTATATGTTAGGTTTTATTTGAAGTATTTCTAATTAGTAATAATTATATAATCGTTCTTTCTTAATATCAACAATAAACCATATTTAATACAATCTAATTAAATTATTATAATTAACTAGGTTTTAACTCATACTATTATAGAATTCAATGAATAGAGGAGCTATGAAACAACTTCTTAACTAATATTATTTAAAGTTTCGAAAGAACCATAAATCAAATCCTAGTGGGTAATCAGCCCCACTAAGTAATTATAATGATATTTATTTAATTTTAAATAAGGAGGTAATAAAAATGTCTACAAAAGAAGAAGGACTATCAGCCTGGCATCTTACGATGTTGGCCCTAGGAACAGTAGTAGGGGGATCTTTCTTTTTAGGATCTGCAGTCTCTATTAAGGCTGCTGGGCCAGGTATACTCATTTCTTATCTATTAGCAGGTACACTAGTATATATTGTTTTAACTGCTTTATCTGAAATGACTATTGCTGAGCAAGCTCCTGGTTCTTTTAGAACATACGCTGAACAAATGTATGGCCCTCTAGTTGGTTTTGTTTTAGGGTGGGTCTACTGGACTGGATTAATTCTTGCTATGTCCAGTGAAGCAACAGCTGCAGCTATGTTCATCCAAAAGTGGCTTCCTGGCATCTCTCTACCTTTTATGGCAGCACTTATCATTGTTGCTGTTACACTAGTTAACTTATTAGGGGCCAAGTTACTGGCTACCTTAGAAAGTGGACTAGCCTTAATAAAAGTATCTGCAGTTATAGCATTTATCGGATTAGCTATTGCTTTAATAATAGGTATAATGCCTGGAATAGAACCTATAGGATTAGGTGCTTTAAAAGCTGAACCTCTATTTCCTAGAGGAATATCAGGGCTAGCAGGTGCAATGTTAATTGTAATATTCACTTACGCAGGCTTTGAAATTATTGGACTATCAGCCTCAGAAGCTAGCGAACCTACAACTACAATCCCACGTGCAATCAAATTCACAGTATTTGGATTAGTAGGACTTTATGTTCTTTCTTTAATTACGCTACTTCCTCTAATTCCAACAGCTGCATTAAGAGAGCATGTTAGTCCGTTTGTAGCAGCTCTTAGTGCAGCAGGATTAGATTGGGTAGCTACTCCCATGAATGCAATTTTAATCTTAGCTATTGTATCAACTATGTTAGCTGCTATGTTTGGGCTAGGTAGAATGGTTCGTTCATTAGCTGATAAAGGATATGCTCCTTCATGGCTTAAGTCAGAAGGTGAAGTACCTAGACGTGGTATTTTATTTTCAGGAGCTGGAATGCTAGTAGGAATTGGTATGGCCTATTTATTACCAAATCAAATCTATCTTTTTCTCGTTAGTTCAGGAGGATTTGCCTTTTTATTTTCCTATGCTATGATTATGGCTACTCATTATAAATACAGAAAAGAAACTGGTTGCCCACCAGATGGTAATTGCCAGCTTATGTGGTATCCCTACACAACTATATTTGCTTTTGTTGCTTTAGTAGCTGCTATATTCAGTATGCCTTTGATTCCTGGGCAAGGGTCAGGGTTATTTGCTGGATTAATATTAGTAGCCTTCTATACTATTGTTTATATGGTACGTAAAGCTTACCTACTAAAAGCAACTAATGAAGATATTTCCTTTAAAAAGCTAATTGGATTAAATACGAAAGGAGTAGAAAGATTGACTCCTCAAACTAGTATGGAAGCAAGCGACGAATTGACGCCCAAAGATTCCTGTCAAAAAAAGAATAATGATAATAATAAAAAGAATAATGAGTAAAGCAAAAAGGTTAAGTGGATATCCACTTAACCTTACTTAATTTAAAATATATTTTTAATATCAATTTCTTCTGTATTGGGGACATTTCGAATTAATCTCTTACTAACTGCTATTTCAATTAAAGCTTCTGCTTCTTCTTCTATTGCTACTGCTTTTTTAATTCTAGTTAACGAGTTTTCTAAGTCATCAACTCGATTATGATGTAGTACTAGAGTCCATAAATTTTGCGTTCTTTCCCAATTTTTTTGTAGAGCTTTACTAGTTAGACTGGCCTGTTGCCAATTATTATTTTCAATATTCTTCTCTAATGTATTTAGTTTATTTAGTAAGGGGTTAGCTGAATGAACTACCTCTTTATACCCATAAAAAGTTAATCCAACCATTAGTATCAAAAATAAAGTATTTCCAATTAATACTTTTTTCATTATTATCCCCTTTCCTTAGATTTATAAGACTCACTTAATTGATAAAATAAATTACCTGTAGAATCAATATTAGCAAATAATACATTAGATAGATCTTTAACACCAAACTCAGATAATTCTTCTTTTAACCATTGGGGGGATAAATCAATCTCATCTAAATTATCCTTATATACTCTACCATCAACTATCAAAGGAAAGGGAACTCCTTCATAATCAGTTTCTATTTGTAGGTCTTGAGGATTAATAGGTCTTTTTTGCGATTTAGGAATCACGCTTATCTTTCCGTTTGTCTCAATAAAGGCAAATTCTATATCAGCCAGATTATGATATCCTTTTACCCTTAATTCTTCTATCAACTCATGAATATTAATCCTGTTTTTCCTTAATTTATCTTCATTCAACTCTCCATTTTTAATTAACATATCTGGCTCACCACAAATTAGCTTACGAGCTGTAATGCTTTTAGTATTAATCACAGAAGTATAAACCTGTAAAATCAAAATCAACAAAATAGGAAGCAACGTATTAATTAATGGGATATCTGTATTTTGCATTGGCATTGCTGCTAATTCTGAAACTATAATTGTAACTGCTAAATCAACTGGTTGTAACTCTCCGATTTGTCTTTTCCCCAGCAATCTTAATACTACTAATACAGTTATATATAAAATGATTGTTCGGATAATTACTATTAGCATTTACATCATCCTTTTGATTATAAGTTTCTAGTATAGTATTGAACAAATCTATTTATAATATGTAATTACTAATTAAAATAAAAAGAGCAACTAATAAAAGTTGCTCTAAGCACTTTAAAATAGATTACTATCATTGCCTAATTTATAATAGGTCAACTCCAAATTATTAAATAATCATACTAATCACAAAGTTAATCTGTTCAAGTTTGAAAGTGATTCTTTATTAATACACAAAAACTATCACAATAAAGCTCAATAAAGAAATAATAATCCCTAGTGAAATTGTATTATCAACATAAATTTGACTTTTTTTATCATCTTTTCTTACTAGTAAAGACATTGAAAATGGTGGTGGCAAAATAAACATTACTAATAAAGCAATTCCAAAAATATCTTTCAAATATAACAACTTTTGAAATATAAACTTATCAATCACTAAAGCCAAACAAACAAAAATTGTTAATCTCAATCCTAAAGTTTTTAAAGGTAAATAAAATCCTTCAAACTTAAACTTAATTTTATAACCTATTGTGATTAAAATTAATGGTAAGGTAACTTGACCAACTAGATCAATTGTATTTAATATTCCTATCAAAAAATTATTATTAAACTCATTATATCCAAGTAAATTCAAGACAAGTCCTAATAGAATTGAAATTATAATTGGTGATTCTAAAAAAGATAATACTCTATCTTTTAAACTATTAACAAACCCTTTTAAGTTTGATAAAATTGGAAATAATATAAACCATACATAAAATTCTTGTCCTAACTGAACCATTCCAAAGAAATCAACATTTTTAGCTCCATAAGCTACGCTAAATAAAGGTATACCCATTACTCCCGCTGCAAAACCTGTAAATAATAACGCAAAATAGGGATTCTCAATTTTTAAAACTTTCTTAAAAAACTTACCAATTCCTAACATTAATAAATTAGCCAAAAAAACGGTTAATATTATAAAAATATATTTAATTTCAAGATTTATTTCTAAAAAAGACTGAAATAATAATGCTGGTAATGAAACATTTAGTACAAAATTTTTAAACTCATTTATTGTATCAGCTGAAGTGAATTTCAATTTGTTTAGTATATATCCTAATATTATTAAACATAATATTGGAATAATATTAGGAAGTACTCTAATAATACTGTCCATATCCTAACCCACCTTTTCAATAAAATTTCAACTCGTCTTACGAATTATCAATTTAGGATCTAGTAAAATTCTTCGACTAATACTCTTTTCTTTTTTGTCCTTTATTTGCTCAAGTAAATTTTCTAAAGCCAATTGGCCCATATCATATTTAGGTTGCGCAACAGTAGTTAATTGAATCTCCGGTAAAGAAGCAAAAGAAATATCATCAAATCCAATCACCGCCACATCTTCTGGTACAGATAATCCCTCTTCTCTTATAGCCTGAATCGCCCCTAAAGCTAATAAATCATTATAGCTAAAAACCGCTGTTGGATACTGGTCAAGACTTAACAGCTCCTTCATTAAGTAATATCCACTTTTTCTTTTATATGATCCTTCTTGATTCTTTATATATTTAGGCCTAATTTCAATATTATTAGCTTCTAAAGCTTGTTTATAACCTTTTAACCGCTCTTGGTTAGCAAATCTATCTTCTCCAGCACCAACAAAACCAATTTTTTTGTGTCCTCTTTCTATTAAATGTTGTACTGCTCTTTGAGCTCCAGTTACATTATCAACAATAATAGAAGTAAAATCAGGATGTTTTATAAATGAACTAACAAAAACTGTTTTTACTTTTGAATTTAATAATCTTTCTAAATGATCTAAATTTTCCGAACTAGGAGTTATAATTAATCCATCTACCTGTTTTTGTAATAATGCATCTATATAATGTTCTTCTCGTTCCTTACTCCAATTTGTATTGCATAAAAAAATATTATATCCAGCCTCAATAGCTGCTTCTTCAACTCCCCGTGCTACCTCAGGAAAAAATGGATTAGTTATATCAGGTATTAATAAACCAATTGTTTTAGTTTCTTGACTTACCAACCCTCGGGCAATAACATTAGGTTGATATCCGATTTCACTAGCTATTTTTAATATTCTTTTTCTAGTATCTTCATTAACATCTGGATGGTCATTTAAAGCTCTAGAAACAGTGGCATAAGATACTCCTGCTTCTTTAGCCACATCTTTGATTGTTAATCCCATTGTTTTCACCTCACTATTTAAATCTATTGTAAACGTTTAATCATGATAAAATTATAACAAGTTTTCTAGTCAAAATCAACTGTAGAGATTAATTAAAAAAGTAGTAAGCTGTTTGAAAAAACAACTTACTACTCTATTATATATAATTAACTACTTCTATCTTAATTACAAATATCTCTCAATCACTATTTTCTTTTCTGTATAAAAATCAATTACATCTCTGCCCTGAGCATGTAAGTCTCCAAAGAATGAATCTTTCATACCACTAAATGGGAAATGAGGTACAGGCGCAGGTACACCAATATTAATTCCAATGTTACCACCTTCTACTTCATAAGCAAACTTTCTAGCCCACTTTCCACTTTGAGTATAAATATTAGCAGCATTACCATAATTGTTGCTATTAATTAAATCTCTAGCTTCTTCAAAAGTATCAACTTTAATTAAATTCATTACTGGGCCAAATATCTCTTCATGTACAATATCCAAATCATGAATATCACCTGTTAGAACTACTGGACCTATAAAATGTCCATCTTCATATCCTTCTACCTCTATATCTCTACCATCAACTAAGACTTTTGCTCCTTGATCTATTGCTTCATCAATTCGGCTTAAGATACTTTCTTTAGCTTTAGCTGTAATTAATGGCCCCATCTCAACACCTTCATCTAAACCATAACCCACTTTAATATTTGGAACCTGTTCTACAACCATTTCCTTTAGTTGATCATAAGTTTCATCTCCAACTGCCACTAAATTCTGACCTGCTAAGCATCTTTGTCCTGCACAGGCAAAGAAAGAACTAAAGATATTTGATTTTGCTGCTTCTAGATTAGCATCTGGCATTACAGTAATAAAATTGCATGCTCCACCTTGACATTGGGCTCTCTTGCCTTCCATAGCTGCTTTAGTATATACTTTCTTAGCAACAGGTGTTGAACCAACAAAAGAGACTCCTTCAATATCATCACTTTCTAATAAAGTAGTAGATACCTCTTTACCACCATGAACTAAATTAACTACTCCTTCTGGAATACCAGCTTCTTCTATTAATTCCATCAAGATTTGAGCAGTATAGGGAACCTTTTCCGATGGCTTAATAATATAAGTATTTCCAGTCGCAATAGCATACGGTACAAACCAGAAAGGAATCATTGCTGGGAAATTAAAAGGAACAATACAAGTAAATACACCCATTGGTTGCTTAATAGCCTTTTCATCAATTCCACGTGCAATATCTTCAGAATTATATCCTTGCACTAAAGATGGAATTCCTGCTGCTACTTCTACATTTTCTAAAGCCCTTTGCACCTCAGCTCGAGCCGATTTAATATTTTTACCATTTTCTTCAACAACTGCTTCAGATAATCTATCATAATTTTCTTCTATTAAATTCTGTAACTTAAATAAATATCTAGCTCTTTCTACAGGTGGTGTACTTCGCCATTCCCAAAAGGATTCTTTGGCTGTTTGAATAGCCTCTTCAACTTCCTTTGTTGTAGACATAGGTGTTTTCCCAATCATTTTTGTTGTAGCTGGATTAATAACGTCAACATATTGGTCTGTGCTAGAACTAACCCATTCCCCATTAATGTGGTTTTTTAATTCTTCTACCATATTAATACCTCCAGTTTATTATTATAATCATGAATTTCTCAAACAACATTAAAACAAAGTTAACACTCTTGAACTTAGATCTTTAGTTTTTAGCTATTTGACTTGGTTTAACTGGCCGTCCTTTTTCTAAAGACTTTTGAGCAGCTAAACCTATTAATATAGGTTTCAATCCATCAGTTCCATCAACAGGAACTTCTGTATCATTAGCTACTGCATTAACAAACTGCTTAATTTCATCAGCAAAAGATTCCATATATCTTTCTAAGAAGAAATATAAAGGTTTTTCTTTAGTTACCCCTTTTTCTGTACTGACTACAGCAGTTGATTCTCTATCATTAGTTACTTTCACTGAACCTTTGGACCCAAATACTTCTGCTCTCTGATCATAGCCATAAGCTGCTTCTCTACTATTATCAATCACAGCAATAGCTCCATTCTTTAATTTTAATGTAATTACTGCTGTATCAACATCTCCTGCTTCACCAATCTCAGGATCAACTAATACTTCACCTGCTGCATATACTTCTTCTACTTCACTTCCTGATAAATAACGCACCATATCAAAATCATGGATAGTCATATCTAAAAATATTCCGCCTGATAATTTTACATAATCTATTGGAGGAGCTTCAGGATCTCTTGATGTTATTTTAATAATATGTGGCTCTCCCACTTTTCCAGCCTCTACAGCTTCCTTAACCGCCTTGAAATTATGATCGAATCTACGATTAAAACCAACCTGGAATTTTACTCCTTCTTCTTCTACTACATTCAGCACTTCATGAATCTTATCCAGATCATGATCTATGGGCTTTTCACAAAAGATATGTTTACCAGCTTTAGCTGCTTCAATAGATATTTGAGAATGTGTATCTGTTGAAGAGCAAACTAATACTGCCTCAATTTCAGAATCAGTTAAAATCTCCTTGTAATCTTTATAAACATTAGGAATTCCCATAGAGTTGGCCCATTCCTCAGTTTCATCATCTATATATGGATCTGCAATTCCTTTTATTTCAGCATTAGGTACATAATTTGTTATACTTTCTGCATGAACCTTTCCAATTCTTCCTGCCCCAATAATTCCTACTTTAATCATTTTAACTCCTCCCTTTTTACCTTTATAAACCAGTTTTTTCTTCAATAAATCCTCTAGTTTGCACTGCATACTCAAATGGATTAGCTTTAGCTGGATCTTGCTCAGCTTCTACAACCATCCATCCTTCATAATCAGCTTCTTCTAAAATCTTAAAAATAGGATCAAAATCAATTGCTCCATCTCCTGGAATTGTAAATACTCCCATCTTTACTCCTTCTAAAAAACTTAATTTATCTTCTTTTACTTCTGCTACTACTTCTTCTCTAACATCTTTTAGATGCACATGAGCAATCTGGTCTACACATTTAGTTAATAACTTTTCTACTGATTCTTGAGTTCCTTCTGAGTAATACATATGTCCAGAATCAAATAATAAATATACATCATCATTTGTCATCTCCATAAATTTATCTGTCTCTTCAGGAGTTTGAATCCCAGTTCCCATATGATGGTGTAAAGAAACCTTCATTCCTTTTTCCGCTGCTAACTCAGCTAATTTATTGTATCCTGCTGCTACCTTGGCCCACTCTTCTTCTGTAAACTCTGGCTTTTCATCAAAAATTGGCTTATCTAAACCTTGAATGCTATAACTTTGTTCTGAACAACCAATTACTTTAGCTCCCATTTCATGAAGAAAATCTCTATGTTTAATAAATTCTTCAATAGTTTCTTCTTGTGGTCTAGTAGCAAAAAAGGTACTAAACCAAGCATTACAGATTTGAATTCCTCTAATATCTAACTTTGGTTTTAGTACTTCAGGATCATTTGGATACTTATTACCTACTTCACTTCCTGTAAACCCTGCTAAAGCCATTTCACTAACACATTGTTCAAAAGTATTTTCCTTTCCTAGCTCTGGTAGATCATCATTTGTCCAAGCAATTGGTGCTATTCCTAACTTTACCTTCTCTGGATTCATTGTCATTTAAAGCCCCCTTAATATTTCCTCGCCTTTTCTATTTCACCTTTTAACTCTTGATGCGCCTGTTGCACACTTTCCTTTTCCGATACTTCTGGTACACCTACTCGCCACCAAGATTCATAACCATGAGTCATAGTTTTTGGTAATACTTTAATATCAATTAAAGTAGATACTTTTGATTTTTTAGCATCCTTAATTGCCTCTTTTAGCTCTTTTACATTAGTAACTCTATAAGTCTTAACTCCATAACCAGCTGCACTAGCAGCAAAATCAATTGGTACTAATTCACCATCTAACTTGCCAGTTTCTTCATTTCTAAATCTAAACTCAGTTCCAAAGCTACCCATTCCTTGAGACATCTGTAGATTATTAATACAACCAAAGGCCATATTATCAAATAAAACTACATTTATTTTCTTCTGTTCTTGAATGCTGGTTACTAATTCAGAATGGAGCATCATATAACTTCCATCGCCAACCATGGCATATACTTCTTTATCTGGTTCTGCTAGCTTAGCACCTAAAGCACCACATACTTCATAACCCATACATGAATAACCATATTCCATATGATAAGTATTAGTTTTTTTAGGGCGCCAAACTCTTTGTAAACATCCTGGTAAACTACCTGAAGAACCTACTATAATTGCATCATCAGCTAATAATTTATCTAATTCACCTAAAACTCTTGTTTGAGTTAACATGCTTTCTGTATCTTCATTAAACTCTGATAAAACTTCATCTAAATGACCAGCTACTTCTGGTGTAAAGTCTTCTCCTGTATACTCTAAGTTAAATAATCTATCTACTTCTTGTTTCCACTCTTCTTTAATAGTCTCAATTTCATCTGTATATGAAGATTGGTAGCTTTCCTCTTTTAGAGCTTTAGTTAAAGCCTTCAATCCTGCTTTAGCATCAGCTACTAAAGGTAAGGCATCTAATTTATAAGCATCAAATTCACAAATATTAATTCCGATAAATTCCACATCCGGATTTTGAAATAATTGCTTAGAAGCAGTTGTAAAATCCATAAATCTAGTTCCTACTCCAATTACCACATCAGCTTCTTTAGCAATTTTATTAGCTGCTAGATTACCCGTAACTCCAATTCCACCTAGGTTTAATTCATGATCCCATACAATAGCACTCTTTCCAGCTTGCGTTTCACAAAATGGAATATTAAATTTTTCTGCAAACTCTTTAAACTCATCTGCTGCTTCTGAATATCTAACTCCTCCACCACAAATAAGTAGTGGCTTTTCTTTCTTAGTAATCAATTCTACTGCCTCTTCTAATAAAGGTTTAGTTAATGGTCGCCTATCTAAGCGATGAACTCTTTTCTTAAAGAATTCTTCTGGATAATCATACGCTTCCGCCTGTACATCCTGTGGTAAGCAAATTGTAACTGTTCCTGTCTTAGCTGGGTCTGTTAATACCCGCATAGCATTAATTGCTGCTGTCATTAGTTGTTCTGGCCTATTTACTCTATCCCAGTATTTACTGACTGCTCTAAAAGCATCGTTAGTAGTTGTTGTAAAATTAGTTGGATGTTCAACCTGCTGTAACACTGGATCAGGCTGTCTACAAGCAAAAGTATCTCCTGGTAATAGTAATAATGGAATTCTATTGGCTGTAGCTGTACCTGCTGCTGTTACCATATTAGCAGCTCCTGGGCCAACTGAAGAAGTACAAGCATAGATCTTTTGTCTCTTATTTTGCTTAGCAAAAGCAGTAGCAGCATGAGCCATTCCTTGCTCATTACGACCTTGATGGACTACTAAATCACCTGGATCTTGTTCTAAGGCTTGCCCTAAACCGACTACATTTCCGTGGCCAAAAATAGTGAAAACACCTTCAACAAATTTATTTTCTACTCCATCAACCTCTAAATATTGATTATCAAGGAATTTGACTAATGCTTGAGCTACTGTTAATCTAATTGTTCCCATAATTACACCTCCTATTTGCTCACTAATTTAATTATTCAATATCAATAAGTTTATTTTCTTGGAAGGATCCTGTTAAATCATAAGCTATTTTTGTATTTTTAGTTCCATCATAAACTGTAATATCTGGTTTTCTATCTTCAATAATACAGTCTACAAATTCTTGTAACTCATCTACATAAGCTTGATCAAATCTTTCTAAAAAGTCTTGAGAGCACTCTTTTCTAACCCCATCTTGATCTAAAATCTCAACTAAATTCTTTTGTGGCACACTACCAATTCTTAAAATGCCTTCTGTTCCTATAATTTCAGTCTCTACATTATAACCATGAGGTGCAGTTCTTCCTGCAAATAAGAAGCCCATAGCATCATTTTCAAACTTCATTAAAGCAGATACATTATCACCATCATCATATTCAGCAAACTGGGGATAAGCATAACAGCCTCCAATAGCCCACGCTTGCTTGGGTTCAGAATCTAACAGCCATCTAGCTGCATCAATATCATGAACTGCCATATCAATAAATTCTCCACCACTATGAGCAAGATATTCTAACGTTCCATCAATAGCACTCTCAGGATCTTGACTATACCCTCTATATAAGAATGGCTTACCAACCTTACCTTCATCAATCATCTTTTTAGCATAAACATAAGAGGGATCATATCTTCTCATAAATGCTAACATGAAAACTAGGTCAGGATGTTTTTCAACAGCTTTTTCAGCTACTTTACATTCTTCAACAGTAGTTCCTAATGGCTTTTCAGACAGTACATGTAAACCTGCATCTAAAGCTTTTTCAATTTGATCACAGTGTAAAGATGAAGGGGAACAAAGAAATACTGCATCTAATTCTTCATTTTGAATCATTTCATCATACTCAGTATATCCATATGGTACTCCCCAATTTTCCTGTACTTCATTTATTTTATCCTCTTCTAAAGCACAAACTGCTGTTAATTCTGCTTGTGGTACTCTAAAAGCAATATTTTCTGCGTGTTGAATTCCTAGTCTTCCTAAACCAACCATACCCATTTTAATTTTTTTCATAAGTAATTCCCCCTATAATTTATAAATAATAATTTTTAATCCTCCGGCCATATTTTAGCATCTTCATTATATAACCATTCATGATCTGGATCATCAACTCTATCTGTCCAAGGATTAGCTTCTAAATGTCTAATCATCCAGCAAATATACATAGCATAGCCAGGCGCAGAAGTTTGTGGATGAACTAGACCTCCAGGAATTGTTACTGTATCATTATGTTCAACCTTTAATACATCATCTCCAACAAGTGAACAACCAAAACCTTGTGGCTTATTAAAGCGATAATAATAAACTTCTGGTTGAGCATGACTATGTGGTGGATAACTTGACCATCTACCTGGATGAGTTATTGATTCTCCCATTACCATATTAGAATAAGGGGCACTATCATAATCAAAGACTGTTCTTACAGTTCTAGTAGCTGTGCTATTCATTATACTTTCTCCAAATATATCTACTGTACAATCTTCAGGTGTATAAAATACAGCATCAAACTCTTCTTCATTTCTAGTCTTTTGGACTAATACTTCCGACTCAGCCTGAGCTGTAATCTTTACTTTAGTTCCTTTCGGTACATGTAAAACCCAAGGCTCTTCATCAAAACAAGAATTTCTTGTAGCCTGTTCTTTATTCCCTTCCCATTCAAAGGTAACTTCTCCATTAATAAGTAAATAAGCACTTTCTTTTTCTCCCTCTAAAACTTCTTCTACTTGGTCTGCTTCTAATTTTAAAATTCCAACATCCATTAACATCGTACTATACTTACCATCTAATTCAGTAATGCTATTGTATCCAGCTTTAAATTCTCCATCCTGATTAATTAACATTGTATCCCTCCTTTAAAATCCTAAAATTCTTAACTTTTCTTTTGTTGCTTCAGTTACTGCTTCCATTGGCTTCTTAAACCACTTAATCCGATCAAATTCTTCAGGATTCTCTTCTACTTCTGCTTTTAAAGTATTACCAAAAGCCATTCGTAAAGCAGTTCCAATATTAACTTTCCCTACTTGAGTAGTAGCAAGTTTACTTAAATCCTCATCAGTAACTCCTGATGAGCCATGAATTACTAATGGTGTATCAACTAACTTTTCTATTTCTACTAATCTATCATATTGAATTTCGGCACCTTGTTTTTTCATTCGGTGTAAAGTTCCTACTGCTACTGCTAAAGCATCAACATTAGTCTTTTCTGCAAAAATTTTAGCTTCTTCTGGATCAGTATAAATTTCTTCAGCTTCAATTGTTGAGTCATTATATCCTACAGATCCAATCTCTGCTTCTACTGCTACTCCCACCGAATGGGCCAACTTCACAATTTCTTGCGTATTTTTAATATTTTCTTTTAAAAGTAATTGAGAACCATCATACATTACTGAAGTAAATCCACTTTTAATTGCTCTAACAGCCAAAAAATAATCTTTAGCATGGTCTAGCTTAACACAAACTGGTACATCTGCTTCTTCAGCTAATGGACAAAAAATATTAGCTAAAATTTCTACTGGCATATGCTCAACTGCATCCTTATTAGCCATTAAGATTACAGGAGCATCCATTTCTTCTGCCGCTTTGATTACTGCAGTAGCATCTTCATAGCCATAAACATTAAATCCAGCAACGGCATAATTGTTCTTAGCTGCCTTATCCACCATATCTCTTAAATTAACTAACATCTTCTTACCCTCCAGACTAACTTTTCTAATAATCTATGTGCTAGCAACCCTTTCCCCATATTCTTCCTTCTTCTCTTTAATAAACACTTCAATTTCTTCGACTGTTGGCATAGCATCTGAACAACTATGGCTAGCAACTAACATAGCTGCTGAGGCACTTCCAAATTCAAGACACTTATCTATATCCCAATTCTGCATTAAACCATAGATAAAGGCTGAAGCATAAGCATCTCCACCACCAAATGTCTTTACTACTTCTACTGGGAATGGTTTAATATCATAACTTTCTCCTTCTTTAGTATAAGCTGTAGAGCCTTCCTTACCATGTTTAACTACTACTATCTGAGCATTATAATCAAACCAATGCTGAGCAGTAGCCTGATCATTCTCATTCTTTGGCATAGTCAAACTCTCTACTATATTAAATTCTTCTCGAGAACCAATAATCACATCACTCTTTTCTGCTGCTAAACTATAATAAATAGCAGTTTCTTCCTCAGATCTCCAAGAATATGGTCGATAATCAATATCAAAGACAACAACGGTATCATGTTTTCTTGCATAATCAATAGCTAAAAATACTGCCTCTCGAGAAGGGCTTTTAGATAAAGCAGTTCCAGATACTTGTAACACCTTACTGTTTCTAATATATTCTTCATCAATATCTTGCGGGTCAATCTTTAAATCTGCTACATTATCTCGATACATCAAAATACTACAATCTGTAGGACTCTTAATCTCTGTAAAAGCTAAACCAGTCATTGCACCTTCCTGATCAATAACTATATTTGAAGTATCTATTCCATCTTGTTCAAAATAATTTAAAATATAGTTACCAAATTGATCCTCTGAAACTTTACCAATAAATCCTGTATCCATTCCTAACCTTGCCATTCCAATACTAATATTAGCCGGCGAACCACCTACATATTTAGTAAATGTTTCTGTTTCTTCCATGGGTCTATGAATCTCATTAGCGTTTAAATCTACACCAATTCTACCTATCGCTATAAAATCTCTCTTTTTTTTCTCATTAAAAACTAAGTTATTCATATTTTTCACCTCTTTTGTTAATCTATTTACCTAAATTACCTGAATTCTCCAAACAATAAATTAGTTGCAGAACTAAAAAGTATTAGATTATACCCTAGTATTAATCTCTGATTAATACTAGGGACCAAAATAGAATTTAAATCAGTTATTCGTTATCTCTTTGTCGTAATACATCTACATAAACAGCAGCAATAATTACCACTCCAATAACTACTGTCTGAATATCTGCAGAAACTCCCAATAAATTTAATCCATTTCTAATAACCGCTATAATCATAGCACCAATCATAGTACCCCAGATAGTACCAATTCCACCAAAAAAACTTGCACCTCCAATAATTACAGCAGCAATAGCATTTAGTTCATACTTTAATCCAGCTAAAGGATAAGCAGAATTTACTCTTCCCATTAATACCAGTCCCCCCATCGCAGCCATCAAACCTGCAATTGTAAATACAATAGTTCTTACTTTATCAGTATTAATACCAGAAAGTCTAGCTGCTTCAATATTTCCGCCAACAGCATAAATATGTCGTCCTAAACTAGTTTTATTTAAAAAATAGTAAAAGATTACTGCCATAATTAATACTAAAATAACACTAAATGGAACTATCCCAACTTGCCCAACTCCAATAAAGGTAATTACATCTGAAAAACCTGAAACTGGAGAAGAATCAGTAACTATCAAAGCCAAACCACGTGCAATATTCATCATTCCCAAAGTTGAAATAAATGGGTGTGGTAAATTTAACTTAGTTAAAAGTAATCCATTAATTGTTCCCACCAAAGCACCCGTTGCTAGAATAATAAGTATTCCCACTAATGGAGAAACCCCAGCTTTAATAGCAACTCCTCCTACACAAATTGATAAAGCTAATACTGAACCAACAGATAAATCAATTCCTGCAATTAAAATTGCTAATAACTCTCCAGAAGCTATAAGTGCATTAATACTTGCTTGTTGAGCCACATTCATTAAATTACTTATACTTAAAAAATATGGACTAGCTACTGATAATATCCCCATTAATAAAATCAATCCTAATAAAGGACCTAATTTATCAAATAATAACTCCTTCCATTCAATCCCTTCTCCATTTATATTCTCTTTAACTGTGCTTTTTTCAACTGACATCTTTTATCCCTCCTGTAGCAGCACTCATAATTTTTTCCTTACTTGCCTCATCTGTATTAAATCTTCCAGTTATCTTCCCCTCATGAACAACTAATATACGATCACTCATATTTAAAATTTCTGGTAATTCGGAAGAAATCATAATAACTGTATTCCCTTTTTTTACTAAATCATTAATAATATTAAATACTTCTACTTTAGCTCCAACGTCAATACCTCTCGTTGGTTCATCAAAAATAAAGATATTAGCTTCTGTATTGAGCCACTTTCCAATTACTACTTTCTGTTGGTTCCCTCCGCTAAGTTGAAGACACTTTGTCTGTACATTAGGAGTCTTAATATTTAGATTATCAACCATTCGAATAGCATCTTTTCTTTGTTCTTGGAGATTCAAAAATCCATTTTCTCGATATTTTTTTAAATTAGAAGATGCAATATTGAACTTTACAGACTGCTTTAAAAACAACCCCTGTTCCTTTCGATCTTCAGTTAATAAGGCTATTCCATTCTCTAAAGCAACTTTAGGAGAATCAATCTTTACTTTTTTTCCATGAACATAAATATCACCAGAATCTTTAGAATCTGCTCCAACTATAGCTCGTGCTATCTCTGTCCTTCCAGCACCCACTAAACCAGCAATTCCAAGAACTTCTCCCTCATAAGCTTTGAATGAAACATTATTAAGCACACCTTTCCGATTCAAATTTTCAACCCTTAATGATTCTTTTCCGGGTTCAACCTTCATTTTAGGAAACTTATTGTCTACATCTTCTCCTACCATATAACTGATCATCTTATCTTCAGTCAAATTATCTACTCTATCAGTAATAATATACTTTCCATTTCGCAAAACAGTCACTCTATCTGCCATTTTTTTAACCTCATCTAATTTATGTGAAATAAATATCATTGTTACGCCTTGTTTTTTTAATGTTCCCATTGTATCAAATAACTCTTTCGTCTCATCTTTACCTAAAGAAGAAGTAGGTTCATCAAGAATAAGTAGTTTAGTCTCTACAGATAAAGCTTTAGAAATCTCTACCATCTGTTGTTTTCCTACACCAAGATCTCTTATTAAATCATTAGGAGATATACTTTCTTGACCTAATCTTGATAATATTTTTTTAGTTTCTTCTTCCATTCGTTCTCTATCTATCCACCCTAATATTTCGTTTTTACTTTTTTCACGCCCCATAAATATATTCTCCGTTACATCTAATTGTGGGATTAAATTTAACTCTTGATAAATAGGAGTTATGCCTAATTGTTCTAATGCCTTTTGGGGATCATTATCCTCTAGTTTCTTTCCTTCAATATAAATTTCGCCTTCAGTTGGAGTGTGAACTCCTGTAAGCACTTTAATTAAAGTTGATTTCCCAGCCCCATTTTCTCCTAATATGGCATGTACTTCACCACGTTTAATTTCTAGGTCGACTCCATCTAAAGCTCTAACTCCTGGAAATTCTTTAGTTAAATTTTTTATCTTTAAAAATGGTTCTATCATTTTGTCACCTCCAAGCTTTTAAAGAGCATTAACAATCCCTCCTCTCATTAACACCTTTATTTTTCAATGAAAAGAAGGGATTATTAAATAATTATCTATTAATTAAAGACTTTGTTAAATACCTCTTCTCCAAACAAGTTTTTAAGATGATTTTTACTAAAAGCCCTAGTTAGTTTTTGCATATTTTTTACTACATTTTCTTTATCAATTACATAAGTTGGTACTCGAATTTGTTTCTTAACCTCTTGCCCTTTTAAATACTGGACCATTTTCTTTACTCCAGTATATCCTATCCCATACGAATCTTGTTTTGTAGTAGCAGTTAAATCACCATTGTAAATTGACTTAAGAGCACCAGGAATACCATCAAAGCCCATTATTTTTATATTATCCAAATCAGCACTAGGAGAACTTTTAATAGCCCTTGCAGCTCCTAAAGCCATACTATCGTTTTCTGCGTAAACTGCATTAATATTTTGAAAAGACTGTAACATATTTTGCATTACCCTAAATGCCTTACCACGAGAACTATCCGCTGGTTGTATAGAAACTACTTCTATACCAGTTCCTTTTATCCCAGCTAAAAAACCCTTAGTTCGTTGGTCAAAAATATAATCCCCTGCTGCCCCACGAATAATAGCTAATTTTGCTTCGCTACCTAATTTTTTAGCCATATATTTACCAGCTTTTTTAGCAGCATAGAAGTTACCAGTACCAGCAAAAAAAGCTTTTCCTTTAAAATCAGCATCTGTATCAATCGTACCTACTGCAATTCCTTGATTAACAGCTTTTTTCAAAATTGGTCTAGCAGAAGATGGTCTTAGAGGAGCTACTACCAAAGCATCTACTCTTCTGGTGATTTGGTCTTGAATCAAATTAATTTGTTGCATTATTTGAGTTTCACTTTCTGGACCTATAACATCCACTTTAACATTATATTTTTTAGCAGCATCTTTGGCCCCCGCTGCTACACTCTTCCAATAATCACTATTTGTTGCTTTCAATACTACCGCAATTTTATACTTAAAATCTTGCTTATTTTCTTTCTCATCTTCACCAAAAATCCACCATGCAGATGTACTAAGAGTTAAGCCTAAAACCAAAGTACAAACCATAAATATCACTACCAATTTTTTCTTCATTATTTCAATTGCCTCCTTTTCATTATGTTAATTCAAATCTAAAATAAATCTCTTCTCCAGAAATGAATTGATTATCACTAATAAAGTATTATTTTAAACTCTAACTTTCTTTAATCACCTCCTTACACAATTAAGAGTTAAACTAAATAGTTCTTATAATCTTATCTCTTAATTTCAATAATTTGATTATTAAAAAAATTCTAAAAATATTAATTTTCTATAAAATTATTGAAAAGAAAAAAACCTACTAAATCCCAAAATAGAGATTCTAATCTCTCTGGATATAGTAGGTTATTATAAAAAGTTATAAACTTATGACTACTTTTCATATTATACTTAATCATCCTCTAGCTGTGATTATGTTAAACGTTTACAAAACAATCAAAAAAATATATTAGTTGTTATTATTCTTTTTTCTTTGATTATTTAACTTCTCATTATTATATTAGTATATTATCTTCCACTTTTCAAGTTATTTTACTAATTATTTAAATTTTTACGAATCTATATCATTCCATCTTGACTTCAATGATTTAATTATCCAAATTTTTTATAAAATTATTGAAAATAAAAAACCTACTAAATCCTAAAATAGAGATTCTAGTCTCTGTGGATATAGTAGGTTCTTATAAAAAGTTATAAACTTATGACTACTTTTCATATTATACTTAATCATCTTCTAGCTATGATTATATTAAACGTTTACAAAATAATCAAAAAATATAACAGTCATTATTATTCTTTTTCTTTTGATTATTTAACTTCTTATTATTATAATAATATATTATTTTCCACTTTTCAAGTACTTTTACTAATTATTTAAATTTGGGTTGTTTATTCTATTTTACACATCATATTCATAATTAAATCATTTTTTATGTTTATTAATTTTATTAAACTTATATTTTATTATCTTATAGTTATATTATAAGTTGTTTCTAACACTTTTTACATTGTTCATCAAAAAAAATCTTAAAAAATAATATAAACTTCAAACTTTTAATTACATTTTATCATACCATATTAGTACTACCCCTTTTAGATTACAAAGCAGACTATTAAAAATTGGTAGTCTGCTTTGTTCCAACTATTCAATAGCTTTTAACCTCCAAGTAACACTTTGAAAATCACCACTTGTTAATAGTTCTTGAGGAAGATTAACTCCAGCATACATCAATAAATCTCCTCGATAAATTTTTTCATTACTTAACATTCGATACTTAAACTTTGGATTTAATCCTTGCAATTTAAGACTCAAACAAGGAACATTTGGTTCAGCTAATACTTTATAATAACCTACATATGCTTCTTTTCTATCTTCAGAGACTATCATCCATGCGGTATCATTATTTTCTGCAAAAGGAGTTGCTAACCTATAAAAATTTCCTTGTTGGACAAGCTTTCTTACTTCTTTATACTCAGATACTTGTTCCTTAATTATTTCTTTCTCTTCTGTTGTTAACTTAGTTAAATCAAGTTCATATCCCAGATTCCCAAATTCAGCTACATTTCCCCTTGTTTTTAAAGGAGTTATCCGAGCTACCTGATGATTTGGTACTGCTGAAACATGAGCTCCCATTGCACTTAATGGATATACTATACTAGTCCCATACTGAATCTTTAATCTTTCTACAGCATCAGTATCATCACTAGTCCAAGTCTGAGGCATATAATGTAGCATACCGGGATCAAATCTTCCGCCACCACCAGAGCAACTTTCAAATAGTATATTTGGAAATCTAGTAGTTAATTCTTCTAAAACTTTATATAATCCTAACATATATCTATGCACAGTCTCTTGTTGTCTTTGTGAAGATAGTTTAGCAGAGCCAATTTCAGTCATATTACGATTCATATCCCACTTAACATAAGTAATTGGAGCACTTTCTAAAATATCTGATATCTGCTCTATAATATAATCACAGACCTCGGGGCGAGATAAATCTAAAATCAACTGATCTCTGGCCATTGATCGCTCTCGATTAGGCACATGAAGACACCAGTCGGGATGGGCTCGATATAAATCACTATCAGGAGAAACCATTTCTGGTTCAAACCATAATCCAAACTCTAATCCTAAATCATTTATTTGCTCTCCTAAACTATCTAAACCATTAGGTAATTTATTTTCATCTGCAAACCAATCTCCTAGAGATGAGGTATCATCATCTCTCTTACCAAACCAACCATCATCTAAGACAAATAACTCTAGTCCTAATTCTTGACCTACTTCTGCAATTTCCAAAATCTTATCTTCATTAAAGTCAAAGTAAGTTGCTTCCCAATTATTAATTAAAATTGGTCTTTCTTTATCTCTAAATTTACCTCGGGCCAAGCGCGTTCGGTATAATTTATGGTAAGTTTGAGACATCTTATTAATCCCTTGGTCTGAATAAACCAGCACTACTTCTGGGGCTTGAAAACTTTGCTTTGGTTCTAGTAACCAGTTAAAATCAAATGGATTAATCCCCATTGCAACCCTTGTTTGATCGTATTTATTCACTTCAACCTGAGCCAAAAAGTTTCCACTATAAACAAAACTAAAACCATAAGCTTCTCCTTGACCCTCAGTTGTATCCTCTCTTAATAAAGCAATAAAAGGATTTTGAGAATGACTACTAGCTCCTCTTTTACTCTCAACTGCTTGTAAACCAGATACTAAGGAACGCCGTTTAATATGTCGCTCTCTGGTCCAAGCACCTGATAACTGTAATAATTCATAATCACTATTTTTAAAATCTATACTAGCACTTAATGCTCTCTTTAGATTTAACTCTTTTGAGCCTTGATTAATAAATTTAACTGACCTTGTAATAACAGCAAAATCTTCATAAGTTGTATAAGAAAGAATGACCCTTAAATTAGCTACTTCATCAACTAATGTTACCTCTAAAGTCTCAGCTTCAGAATCATCTTCTACATAAGTAGCTGGTAAACCATCTAGGCTCTTCTTTCCTCTATAAATCTCATGAGATTTATACTTTAAATTTGATATTCTAGATCCATTCTTTAACTGAACTTGATAAGCTGGTTGTCTAAAATCTGAATGACCATAACTGGGATACTCTTTAGAAGCTAAATCCATTGTAAAAGATGCTCTATCTTGACTACCCAAATATGGATTTAAAGCTGTGCAATCTGTTTTTTCTATTAAATTAAGCTTTTTGCCCCAATAAACATGATATAAATCCTCTGTTTCTGATATCTTGATTATATAACTTGTATTTTTAGCTTGTAAATGAAAGAGCTTTTCTTCTTTCTGATAGGTAATTCCCATCACCAATCACTCCATTTTATAAATAATATTAGTCTTACTTATCATACTGCTCTTGAATCAAATTGTTGCATATCTAATTCTTCTGCAAAGTGGCACGCTGTATAATGACCATCTTCTATTTCTTTTAACTCTGGTGTTTTTTCTCTACATTCTTTTTCAGCATAAATACATCTAGTATGAAAAGGACATCCTGATGGCGGATCACTTGGAGACGGTATTTCATCAGATAAAGGTATCCTTTCTTGTTCAATACTTGGGTCAGCAATTGGCACGGCAGATAATAAAGCTTCTGTATAAGGATGACTTACATTTGATACTAATTCACTAGTTTCAGCAACTTCTACTAAATTACCTAAATACATAACAGCTACTCGATCTGCAATCCGATCAACTAAAGCTATATCATGTGAAATAAATAAATAGGTTAAGTTTAATTCGTTCTGTAAATCTTTCATTAAATTGATCGTTTGGCCTTGAATCGAAACATCAAGAGCTGATACAGGTTCATCAGCTACAATTAAATCAGGATTTAAAGTCAATGCTCGTGCAATAGCAACCCTTTGTCGCTGGCCCCCACTAAATTCATGCGGAAAACGACTTAAATAACTTGGTCTTAAACCTACTTTTTCTAATAGACCCTCAATCTCTGATCTTATTTCTACCTTACTTTTGCCTAAATCATGAAACTTATATGGTTCAGTTAAAATTTGTAGTATATTCATCCTTGGATTTAAAGCAGAATAAGGATCCTGAAAAATAGTCTGGATTTCTCTTCTTAAATTTAATAAATCCTTAGAAGTAACCTCTGTAACATCTATCTTATTATCTCGATTCTTAGAATAATAGTTGATCTCTCCAGCCGTAGCTTCATGAATTTTTAAAATACAACGCCCTAAAGTGCTTTTGCCACAACCACTTTCCCCAACTAAAGCAACAGTCTCTCCTCTCCTTATATTTAGACTAACACCATCAACTGCTTTTACATACCCTACAGTTCTTTTAAAAATTCCTTGTTTAATAGGAAAATATTTCTTTAGATTTTTCAGTTCAAGAATTACATCTTGCTTGTTAATCAGATTCTGTTCCGTCATTAGCTTCACCTCCATGTAACCAACACTTAACATAATGGCCTGATTCTACTTCGATCATCTGAGGTTTTTTACCTGCAATACACTGTTTACATTGTTCTTCACAACGCGTACTAAATCTACATCCAGCTGGGATATTAAAAGGATCAGGAACCATTCCCTCTATAGTAGTAAATTCTTGCCCACGATTCCTGCCTAAAACTGGTACTGCTTCTAATAACCCTTTAGTATAAGGATGTAATGGAGAATGATATATATCTTTAACATCAGCATATTCAACAATCTCCCCTAAATACATAACTGCTACTTTTTCTGCTATCTGAGCTACAACACCTAAGTTATGAGTAATTAATAATAAAGAAGTTTTAAATTCAGCCTGTAATTCCTTTATTAAATCAAGTATTCCTGACTGAATAGTAACATCAATTGCTGTAGTTGGTTCATCAGCAATTAATAGGGTAGGATTGCAAGCAAGTCCGATAGCAATCATTACTCGTTGTCGCATTCCCCCACTAAATTGATGTGGATATTCATCAAATCTCTGCTCAGGGTTGGCAATACCTACCTTCCCTAATAATTTTATTCCCCTTTTTCTAGCTTCCTTTTTGCTCAAATCAGTGTGTCTAATAATAATCTCCATAACTTGATTACCAATTGTATAAACTGGATTTAAAGCAGTCATTGGATCCTGAAAAATCATAGAGATCTCATTACCACGGATATTAGCATACTCTTCACCATCAGGGTCAAGTTCTACTAAATTCTTCTCTCTTTCATTTTGATTATATAAAATTTCTCCATTTATCTCTGCAGGTGGTTGAGGCAATAAACCCATAATTGACTTAGCTGTAACACTTTTACCTGAACCACTTTCTCCTACTAAAGCTATACTAGTATTTTTAGGAATTACAAGATCAACTCCATCAACAGCACGCACTCGACCCTCAGGAGTATCAAAATGCGTCTTTAAATTCTTTATTTCTAATAATTTTTCTTGTTTCATAAAATAATCACCCCTCTATAAGATACGATTTTAATCTGAATAAGGATCAACTGCGTCTCTTAATCCATCTCCTAGAAAGTTAAATCCAAGAACTGTAACTAAAATAGCTACTCCTGGAATTATTATCCAAGGGTGCTGACCAATAGTTTGAATCGTAGTAGCATTACTTAATAATACACCCCAACTAACTAGTGGTGGTTGAATACCTAACCCTAAAAAGCTTAAGGCACTCTCCGCAATAATAAGTCGAGGAATAGTAATTGTTCCAATTACAATAATATGACTAATTACATTTGGTATAATGTGCTTAAAAATTATATAAGGTGCACTAGCTCCTAATGTTTCAGCTGCAAGAACAAATTCAGTTTCTCTATATGATAACACTTTACCTCTAACTTCTCTAGCTAAATTGACCCAATTAATAAAAGCAAAGACCACTATAATCCCAAAGAAAGTAGCCAGTGGGGGCCAAGTAGGTGGAATTGCTACACTTAAAGCCATCCATAAAGCTAAACGAGGAAACATGCGAATAATCTCGATAATTCGCTGAATTACCATATCAACTTTCCCAGCATAGTAACCAGAAATAGCACCAATCGTTGAACCTACAACCACCGTTATTAAAGCTCCTAACAAAGCTACAGTTATAGAAATTCTACTCCCATAAAAAATTCTACTTAACAAATCACGCCCTAATTTGTCCGTTCCTAATAAATGAATTGATGCTTTATCTCCTTGGATTCCAAATAAATGTAGGTCTGATTCAAATAATCCTAAGAACTCATACTTCCAACTACGCACTAAAAAATTAATTGGGTATCTTTTAGATTTATCTTCTTTATATACTCGTTTCCAAGTATCAGGGTCTAACCCCTCTTTAACTTGATAAACGAAAGGACGCAAATGAAAATCACCGGTTTGATCAATAAAATGAATTTCTTGTGGTGGTATATATACACTATCTAGATTGTTGCTATTATAATCATACGGACTTAAAAAAGGAGCAAATATACTGATTAATATAATAGCACTAACCATTATTAATCCTGCCTGGGCCAAGCGATTTTGATTAAATCTGCGCCATAATTTATCCCAATAACTCTCTACTTTAGTTCTTTCCTCTACTACTTCCTGCTGTACTTCAATTTCTTGGGGTCTTGTTTTCATTTTACTCATATGAAACCCTCGGATCTACCCAGGCTAACAAAATATCTGATAATAGATTGCCAATTACTAAAGTAGTAGCAAGCATCATAAGGAAAGAACAAGCTAAATAAGTATCCTGGCTAACTAAAGCATCATAAAACATTGGTCCAGTAGTTGGTAAGTTTAATACAATACTACTCACCATAGCTCCTTGAATTAAAAATGGTAAAGACATTCCTAGATACATAACTATTGGTTGAATTGCATTTCGTAAAGCATGCTTAAAAATAACAAAATTCTTTCTTAAACCCTTAGCACGAGCCACCATAACATAATGTTCATTTAAAGCATCTAATAAATTAGTTCGCATCACACGCATATTTCTAGCTGTACCAGCAGTTCCTACTACAATTATAGGAATCCAAATATGCTTTAAAAAGTCTATAAACTTGGCCCAACTCCAAGGAGCCATTACATACTTAGGAGAGAATAAACCTCCCACATGGGCCCCTAATTTCACACTAACAAAATACATCAACACTAAAGCAAAAAAGAAATTAGGAATTGAAAGACCTAAAAAGGCTAAAACTGTGAAAATAGAATCTAAAACTCCATATTTATAGATAGCAGAAAAAATTCCAATTAAAACCCCAATAACTACTGAAAATAAATGAGCCCCTAAAGCAATTAATATCGTCATCCCTAACCGACTCCAAATTACCTCTGAAACTGGTTTTTTATAGTTAAATGAATAACCAAAATCACCATCAGTTAAAATTGCCTTAACCCAATTGAAATAGCGAATTAAAAGAGGTTGGTCAAGACCATATCTTTCTTCCATTTGCTTAATTATTCTTTGTGCTTCATCTCTTGATAATCCAGCTCGAGACATTAATCTACTTTTAGCAGTAGTCAAAAAACTCCCTGGCGGAAGAGTAATAATTATAAAAGAAACAAAACTTATTATTAACAATAATGGTATTGCATACATCGTACGTCTTACAATATAGCTTAGCAATTTTATACCCCCTTATTTTAAATTTAATGGGAGGGGGCTCCCCCCCACCTTTTATTTAATAATCACTAGGTGTAATAATATTATCTTCATACAGCTCTTCTTTTTGTTTTTCTTTTGGTGTCCAAATAATCTCTAGAGGGAAGTTGGACATAGTCCAATCATACTGATAAACAGGAGTATCTGGAGCTATATTCTTAAGTCTACTATTAATTCCTATTCCACGTCTAACTTGAATTAAAGGAATAGTATATAAATTTTTAGTATATAGCTTTTGAATCTCTCGGTATAAGCTCATCTTTTGCTCTACATCATTAGTTACCTTAGCCTGTGCTAATAATTTTTTCATCTTTGCTTCAAATGGTAATAAATCACGTTTACCACCATTTCCAGCCGAATGCCAATATGGTGTGCTTTTAGTTACTAGACCTATATAATCAGGATGAAGAGCTGGAGTAAATCTATAATCTTCTCTACCTACATTTATCTCATAATCATTGGCGTTAGTTTTAGAATTAGATAAGGTAGCTTTTAATGGCTTAGGATTGAAGTCAATTCCTACTTTTCTATACATTGGAACTAATGCTTGTGTTATATCAATAGTTGCACTCTGGTCAGCATCAATTAATGCCTCAATAATTAAATCTTGCCCAGCTAATAAACTATTCTGTGGCCAATTAACAATACCATTATCATCAGTATCTTTAAATCCTAATTCTGCTAATAACTCTTTAGCTTTTGTTACATTATACTTATAAGCAGTGACATCTTCTTTCTTGTAATAGGCTGACCCTTGAGTATAGGCTCCATACCAGGGCTTAACAAACTTTTGACTTGGAAATAAAGCATTAGCTATTCCGGCTCGATTAGTAGCATAAGATAGTGCTTTTCTAAACTTCAACTTTCTAAATAAATTACGCAATGCTTTATCTCTCTTAGTAGAATTATTCTTGTATAAAGATAAGTTGAAATTTAGATGATAAGCTGAATCAAAAGGACCAAAATTAATATCTATATAATCTTTTTGATTAGCTGCTTGTTTAATAGTTGCAAAAGCACTTGGGTTTTCTATATTTGTTCTATCACCAGAACCATTAATCAAATTAAGTGTCCGAGTTTTTCCGCTATTGGCTTCTGTAAACCATACTTCATTAAGATAAGGTAGTTGATTACCTTCCTCATCTACTTGCCAGAAATAGGGATTTCTTGTTAAAACCAACATTTGACCTGGTTTATACTTTGTTGGCACATAAGGACCCAGAGTTGCTACTGGTAAATCCTGAGGTGCTTTAGCATTAAGAAACTCTTGATAAGTTATATCCTCATTAAATGCTGGATGCAAAGATTTATAGACATGTTTAGGGGCTATAGCAAATCTGGGTTCAGCCATCTCAAAGAGAGCCTGTTGAGGTCTAGAAACCCCAAAATGCCACTTAATAGTATAATCATTTACCTTTTCTATCTTAGTAACCTCTCCTCCATAAGTCCATGTACCTTTACTAGCTAAACTAGGAACTCTTTCATCTAGAATAAAATGTCGGTAAGTAAAAATAATATCATCAGCAGTAAATGGTTGGCCATCTGACCATTTAGCACCTTTGATCAAGTTCATTGTTAAAGTTTTTCCATCTGCTGACCACTTCCAATCAGTTGCTACACGAGGAAGTACCTTTGGCTTCTCTAACATCCACATTGGCCCTAAATCTACTAATCCTGTTTGAACTATCTGATTAATTCCAAAATAACCTTGGATCTGACCTGCAGCCCAATTCCAACCTTCAACTGGTACTGCAAAAGTGTCTCGCCAAACACCTCCATACTCTCCAATACCATTAGCCATCATTGTTCTTTGAACCACACGAGGATTGCTAGGTAGTCTCTTGTCAACAGAAGGTAATTTACCCGCTTCTACTAATTCTTCAAGTTGTGGAGCTTGATTATAATCTGCTAAAGACTTATAGACCCATATCTCACTTGGAGCAAGTCTAGAACCAAGTTTTTTAGCTTTCTTAGTAACTACTTTTTCTTTAACTTTCTTCTTTTCTTGTTCTTCATCATCGCCAAAGATCCACCAAGCACCAGCAGTCATTGATAAAGAGAAGACTAATACTAAAGCTAAAACTGTCACCAAACTTTTTTTCTTAAACAATTTAATTCCTCCTTTTTATTTAAATAAGTTAAAGCCACTTATAAAATTAATACTTTTTTGAATAATCTAAAACAACTAATTGAATTCTGGTAACCAATCACCATGAGCTACAATTAAATCATCACATAAAGAGATAATTTCATCTATTGATAACTCAGCAGAAGTATGAGGATCTAACATAGCAGCCTGATAGATATAATCCTTCTTCTTAGTTAAGGCAGCTTCAATTGTCAAAAGATCAACATTAATATTAGTTCTATTTAAAGCAGCTAACTGTAGTGGTAATTCTCCTACATGGCAAGGTGTTACACCACTTTTATCAACTAAACATGGCACTTCAACCACAGCCTCATTAGGTAAGTTAGTAATTAAATCTGTATTTAATACATTCCCACCAATTTTATAAGGCTCTCCTGTCTCCATTGCTTCTATAATATAAGAGGCATATTCGTGACTACGCTGATGTTCTAAGTCCTCATTATTAACTAGTTCATCTCTCATTTCTTCCCACTCTTGAATTTGTTTTTCACAACGACGTGGGTATTCATCTAAGGGAATATTAAACTTATCAATTAATTCTGGATACTGACTCTTAATAAAATAAGGTAAATATTCTGCATTATGTTCGCTAGATTCAGTTACATAATAACCGAAACGTTTCATCATTTCATAACGTACCAAATCATCATGTGAATCCTCTCTACTAAATGCTTTTTCTTTGATTTTTGGATATAAATTTTTCCCATCTCTTGTAACTTCTAACAACCAAGACATATGATTAATCCCCGCTACTTTCCATTGTACACCTTCTGGACTCATTCCTAACGGCTCTAACAGTTCTGATACACACTTTTGAACACTGTGACATAAACCTACCGTCTTTATATTAGTAGCTTTTAACATAGCACCAGTTAACATAGACATTGGATTAGTATAATTTAAAAACCAAGCATCTGGACATACTTCTTCCATATCTTTAGCAAAGTCAAGTAAGATAGGAATAGTTCTTAATGCTCTAAAGATACCGCCAATTCCTAAAGTATCTCCAATTGTCTGACGTAAGCCATACTTGTTAGGAATTTCAAAATCAGTTACTGTGCAAGGTTTATAACCGCCTACCTGAATTGCATTTACTACATAATCTGCATCTCTTAAAGCCTCCTTTCGATCATTATAAGCAACAATCTTTGCATCTCCGTCATAATTTTGGTTAAGATTATTAAGCATCATTTCAGAATCTTTTAATCTTTGCTGGTCGATATCATATAAAGCAATCTGAGAATCTTTCAGTGCTGGCGTCAATAGACAATCTCCTAGTACATTCTTAGCAAAAACAGTACTACCTGCTCCCATAAATGTGATTTTTGGCATTGTAAACCTCCTTATAATCATCACTTCATGACTTTTAATAAAAAATACCCACCTCAAACACCTAGTGATCATAGGTATTAAAAATGGGTATTATCAGCTTATAGACTTATCCCAAACTTATTTAATTAATCTTATTAAGTAGTCAAAAAATAATCTAACAGATCATGAAGCATTTTATTATCTTATAGAGTTTCCCCAAAATTATAATACCAGCAAGCCAACATTGCTATTATAGCAATAGTTTAGACAACATTAATTGTTGTGATTGTTGGTATTTGATATTTTTATTAATAAAACTTTGGATACCTGTTCGGGTTTTCTTGAAAATATTATAAATTCCAGTAGCTATTGCATAATAATCAAATTCGGGGATATCATAAATTCTTTCAGATAATTTAGTTATCCACATATTTAATTTAGTTTTATTTCGCTTTTCTGACAGCATAGCAATAAAACCAATTAAAATACTAAGTAGCAAATCCATAGTTCTAATACTATTTAAAGATCTGACTCTAATATTTTCTAAATTGAATTGTTGTTTTTTAAATCGAAAGTATTCTTCTACTTTCCATCTTTTTAAGTATGCTTCAAATATAGTTTTAGTAAGTTTTTTTGATTCAGGAGCTAAATTACTAATTAATATCATAGGGGTTAGCCCAAGCCCTTTTACTATAACCATAGTTAAATCTTTATCTGGCATAGCAGGAAGTTTTATTTCAGCATAACTATACTTTGCTTTTTGGGGATTATTGTTTTTATCTTTAAAATTAGCAACATATTTACCTTTGTAAAACTTTGCTACATCTAATATATTCATTGTTTGCCCTTTATAAATAACATTTCTAGTTTTTTTAGCTCTAATAACAAAATTACATTCATCATTGTTTTTTGTAAAATATTTATAAAAACGATTATTATCGTACCAACGATCTAAGGCATAAATACCTTGATTCCCAAAGTGTGATTTAACAAAATCAAGACCTTTGATAGTCTCTATATTCTGACTTTTGAATCCTTTTTCTTTAGTAGAATAAACCCGAGAATATACAGAAAGCGGCATCTCATGTTCTTCTGTTAATGCTGCAATTTCAAAAGTATCATAACCATCGTTAATTTTCCCAGTGCTTCCATCACGAACTTGGTCTAATGCTTCTAATTTTTTGCTTGCAGGTTTAACTATATCAGATTTATCACAACAAAAAATTGTGTTTTCGTTAATGCATGTTTTAACTGAATTAATATAATTATTCATAACTGTTGATCTTTGATCAAAATTTTTACAATTGCGAGATAAACGATCAATTACTTTTTTTAATGTTATATCTTCTTTTAAAGCTCTAGAAATTTCACTTAATAATATAGATTGACTTTCTAATAGACCATATAATATTTGAAAAATGAATTTAGATTTTGGTTTTGATAAATTTTTAGTGATTTTATCTGAAAAAGTTGATAATTTTCGTTTCAATTGATAGATAAGTTTGGTATAATTAATCATGGTGAAATGACCTCCTATTTGGTTTTGGTTGCCAAACTAATTATACCAAATTTAGGAGTTCATTTCACCTTTTTTTATTTTAGAGCAGTTACTATCTGTTTTACCAAAAGTTATCCACAATTTTATTATCAATAAGTTCTAATTTATTATTTTTGAAAAAATGGGGAAACTCTACTTATTATCTTGTATTGATATTATACTCTCTTTTTAGTATAATGTAAATGCAGTTATGTAGCTCAAATATGTTTGAATGTTAAATTCTTTCCGACATTTAAACATATTTGATTGTGAAATAAAAAACTAAGGAGGTATTATATGTCAAGGAAAATGCAATTTCATAATATTAATAATCAATTTAATCATACTGATTTAAAAGTCCATCAGTGTGGCTTTGAAGACTGTAATCCTAAGCATTCTTGGGGCCCTGGAGTTAGAGATTACTTTTTAATTCATTATGTTTTCGCAGGGCAAGGTACCTTTAAAAAAGAAAATAAAGAATACAAAATAAAAGATAAACAAGCATTTTTAATATGTCCTAATGTTGTCTCTTCTTATCAAGCCGATACAGATAATCCTTGGACTTATGCTTGGGTTGGTTTTAATGGATTAAAAGCAGAAACATACTTAGATTTAGCAAGTTTTAATCAAGAGAATCCTGTTTTACCAAGAGTGGAAGATGATTCAATTATAGAAATTTTTAATAAATTAAATGATATTGAGAAATTAAACCAAAATAAAGAAATAAAATTATTAGGGCTCCTTTATCTTCTTATATCTAGATTAATTGAAACAAATGGTAGTCACCTATCCTATCATAACAATCTAAATAACCAAAAAGAAGGATATATAAAAAGAGCTATAAGTTTCATAGAAAATAATTATCACAGAAAAATAACTGTTAGTGAACTTGCAAATTACGTGGGTATAGATAGAAGCTATCTGTGGTCCATCTTTAAGAAAAAGGTTAGTACTTCTCCACAACAATTTATCATTCATTTTAAAATAAATAAAGCTCGTGAACTAATGAAAAAATCTAATATATCTATTAGGGAAGTAGCTCAATCAGTAGGCTACAAAGACCCTCTGGCTTTTTCTAAAATATTTAAAAAGAAAGAGGGAATCTCTCCAGCAGAATTTAAAAAGCATTTTCAAAAATAATAGGGCAGGAATATTCCTGCCCTGAAAAACTATTGCTTGAATTAATTTTTATTAATTACTACGATTGGGGATTACAGCTCCATTAGCTGCAGAAGTAACTAACTGAGAATAATTATAGAGATATCCCGTACAATCACAACTTGTATCTGCTTCTAGTTCTTCACACCGCACTATAAAATCTTCTGCTTCAACTTCAATTGTTCCTTGCTTGATATCAACAGAAATAATATCCCCTTCTTCTACTGCTCCAATTGGCCCTCCTTCAGCTGCTTCAGGAGAAATGTGCCCTACAAAACAACCATTATTAGAACCAGAAAAACGGCCATCTGTAACTACACAAACCTGGCTACCTAATCCTTTACCTACTAATAATTTCATTGGCTTATACATCTCTGGCATACCAGGGCCACCTATAGGTCCTTCATTTCTAATAACTACTACATCTCCTGGTTTTACCTGCCCAGCTTTTATTCCTGCTAAAGCTTCTTGCTCATTTTCAAATACTACCGCAGGTCCTTTAAACTGATGAGCTTCTTTAGGAATTGCTGATGGCTTTGTAATAGCTCCATCTGGGGCCAAATTCCCCTTAAGCACTGCTATCCCCCCAGTTTTATTAGCTACATCTTGAACTTTATTAATTACTTCTTCATCTTTAGTTTCAGATTGAGCAATATTATCTTCTACTTTCTTACCTGTTACTGTCAAAGAATCTAACTTAAGTTGAGAACTTAACTCTTTCATCACTGCTGGAACTCCTCCAGCTTCATAAAAATCAAGCAAAGTATAAGAACCACCAGGTATTAAGGGCACAAGATGAGGAATTTGACTACTCAATTCCCCAAAATCATCTAAATCTAGATCAATACCTGCCTCATAAGCAATAGCTAGAATGTGTAATACAGTATTCGTAGATCCCCCAATTGCTGAGTTAACCTTTATTGCATTAGCTAAAGAATTTTTGGTAATAATATCTCTAGCAGTTATCTCTTCTTCTATTAAATCTAATATTACTTTACCAGTCTGATAAGCAACTGCCTTCCGCTTGCTATAGACTGCTGGAATAGATGCACTTCCAGGTAAAGACATACCCACCGCTTCCGATAAACAACACATAGTATTAGCCGTTCCTAACATAGCACAAGAACCAACTGTAGGACAAGCATTATCCTCTAGCCATAAGTATTCCTCTTCACTCATCAATCCATCTTGTAAAGATCCTAATGACTGCTGAATAATTGAATGATCAATATATTCTCCTCCATAAGGGTTATTCTCCTCTAATTTGCCTGGTAAAGTTGGCCCACCATTAACTAAAATAGATGGTAGATCAAGACGAGCTGCAGCCATTAGCATACCAGGAACAATCTTATCACACGAACCTAATAAAACCATAGCATCTATTCGATGAGCTTGCATCATCATTTCTATATCATTAGCAATTAGTTCTCTAGTAGGAAGAATATGATTCATGCCATCATGACCCATAGCCATGCCATCACAAGCTCCAATTGTCCCAAATTCAACCGGGGTTCCTCCTGCTGCTCTAATTCCTTCTCTAACCTGCTGGGCCAACTCCTTTAAATTATAATGGCCAGGGCAGATAGTATTAAAGGAATTAACTACAGCAACAATAGGTTTATCCAATTCTTCATCTGTATATCCATTAGATTTATATAAGGCTCTAACATTAGACCATTCTGGTTGGGAAAGAATATCTTTACTTCGTCGCATTTAGACCACCTTTCTTTTATTTCATATATCCACCTTTCATTGGAGAAGTAGCTAACTTAGCATATTGGGCCAAGACCCCGCTTTTAGCTCCTACATCTGGTTTAGTCCACTCTTCTTTTCTAGCTGCTAATATTTCCTCAATCTCATGAGCTTCTTTCTCTTCTCCAGCAACTCCTACAATCTCTAGTTTACGCTCTGGAATATTAATTTTAATCAAATCTCGATTCTCTACCAAAGCGATTGGCCCTCCTGCTGCTGCTTCGGGAGAAACATGGCCAATAGCTGGACCACGAGTGGCACCTGAGTAACGACCATCTGTAATTAAGGCAGTAGTAGATACTAACTCTGGGTCAGAAGCAATTGCCTCTGTTGTATAAAACATTTCAGGCATTCCAGTACCCTTTGGCCCTTCATAACGAATAAATATCACATCACCTGGTTCAATATTCTGATTAATAATTGCGTCTCTTGCCTCTTCTTCACAGTCAAAAACACGAGCTGAGCCAACGTGTTGGTGCATCTCTTTAGCTACTGCAGAATGTTTAACAACAGCACCTTCTGGAGCTAGATTACCTTTTAAAATAGCTACAGCCCCTTCATCAGAAATTGGTTCTTCTCTAGAAACTAAAACATCATCTATTTCAACAGAGTAATTATCTGTAAATTTAGCTCTACAGTCACCAATAAATCCATCTTTCTTTAGTTTCTTTAAATTTTCGCCTAAAGTCTTACCTGTAACTGTCATCTGGTCAAGGTGTAATAAGTCTTTAATCTCTTCCATTACTGCTGGTACTCCTCCAGCATACCATAAAGCCTCACAAGAATATTCTCCGCTTGGAATTACATTAGCCAAATAAGGAGTGCGTCGATGAATCTCATCAAATAAATCTGGCTCAATCTCAATACCAGCTTCATAAGCTATAGCTGGAATATGTAACAAAGCATTTGTAGAACCAGCTACTGCTGCATGAAGAGTAATTGCATTCTCGAAAGCCTTCTTAGTCAAAATATAACTTGGGTTAATATCTTCTTTAACTAAATCCAAAATCTGCTCTCCAGCCCGTTGAGCAAAGTCATCAAGAACTTCATCTTTAGTTGGAGCTAAAGCAGAACCAGGTAGCGCTAAACCTAATGCTTCAGCAATAACCTGCATAGTATTAGCCGTCCCCATAAACTGACAGGAACCACAACTTGGACAAGCCTCATTTTGATACTTTGTGAATTCTTCTTCTGTAATCTCTCCTCGCTCTAATTGAGCAGCATAGGTACCTATCTTCTCTAAAGTTAAACCATCTTTCCCAGGGCTCATAGTTCCACCTGGTACATGAATTACTGGCATATCAACTCTAGCCGCTGCCATTAAATGGGCTGGAATTGCTTTATCACAAGAAGAGGTCAGTACAACTCCATCATACGGATGACCCAAAGCATGAATCTCAACCATATTAGCAATCATTTCTCGTGAAACAAGAGAATAATTCATTCCATCATGGCCTTGGGCTACCCCATCACAGATATCAGTTACTGTAAATTCAGCTGGTTTAGCTCCTACATTACCTACTCCGTTAGCTATCTTATCAACAACTCTATCTAAATGAAAACTACCCGGATGGCTTGGCCCGTAAGTACTATCAACCAAAATTTGGGGTTTAGATAAATCATCTCTATCCCAACCTGCAGCCAAGCGTAAAGGATCAATTTCAACTCCTACTTCTCTTAGTTTCTGACTCTTTAGCATATTATCACTCCATTTTTAGTTTATTACCACTCAGCAACTGTTCCATCCTGGTGACGCCAAACTGGATTCTTCCAATTATGCCCTTCTTGGGCCATCTTTCGTACATGCTCCTCATCAATTTCAATCCCTAAACCAGACCTCTGAGGAATCTCCACATAACCCCCCTGATAATCAAATACAGATGGGTCAACTAAATATTCTAATATATCACTTCCTTGATTATAGTGAATTCCTAAGCTCTGTTCTTGGATATAGGCATTATGAGCTGTAGCATCTACCTGTAAACAGGATGCTAAGGCAATTGGCCCTAATGGACAATGAAAAGCTACTGCTACATCATAAGCTTCAGCCATAGCAGCAATCTTTTTACATTCGGTAATTCCTCCAGCGTGAGAAAGATCAGGTTGGATAATATCTACATATCCCTTGGCTAGTAAATCTTTAAAGTCCCAACGAGAGAACATTCTTTCTCCTGTTGCAATTGGAGTTCTAGTTTGCTTCGTAATTTCCTTTAATACTTCATTATTCTCTGGTAGTACTGGCTCTTCAATAAACATTAAATTATATGGTTCCAACTCCTTAGCTAAAACCTTGGCCATTGGTTTGTGAACCCGACCATGAAAGTCGACTCCAATACCAAAATCTTCTCCTACCTCTTCTCGCACTGCAGCCACTCTATCTACCACTTCTGCTACTTTCTTATTAGAATCAATATACTGTAATTCCTCAGTTGCATTCATCTTAATAGCAGTAAAGCCTACTTCCTTTCTTTTTTTAGCAGCTTTACCTACATCACTTGGTCTATCGCCACCAATCCAGGAATAAACCCTAATTGAATCCCGACAAGCTCCACCTAATAGTTCATAAATAGGAGCATCATAATACTTTCCTTTAATATCCCAAAGTGCTTGATCAATTCCTGCAATAGCACTCATTAAGATTGGCCCGCCACGATAAAAACCACTTCTGTATAAAACTTGCCAGTGATCTTCTATTCTAAGAGGATCTTTTCCAATTAAATACTCACTTAATTCTTCTACAGCAGCTTTTACTGTCTTGGCCCTTCCTTCTACTACTGGTTCCCCCCAACCACTAATTCCTTCATCAGTTTCAACTTTTAAAAATAACCATCTCGGAGGAACAATAAAGGTTTCTAAGTTAGTGATCTTCATCTTTATTACCCCTTTATACTATATTAATCAACTTTAACCTTTACAATCACTTTTTTGGCTTCTTGACCATCAGCTAGACAAATACCAGGCATATGAATATCTTGAGGCATAAAGACTACAAAATTTCCTGGCTCAACTGCAATAAAATCACCATTACCTGCAAAAGTTAAAAAGTCATTATCTTCATCATATTCATCAAGCTCCATTCTTTCTAAATTAGAATAGCCCATTAATTCAGTTCCTTCTACAAGATACTGAATATCAATATACTCACGATGTCCTTCCCAAACCCCCTCTTCTTGAGATTTAGTTTCATAGGAATCTACTATAGCAAAGATATTATCGCCATCTATTTCATATTTACCCTCTTCCATCTCTGAGAAATCATTTTCTTCTAAGAATTGAAAGGCCTCTTTTAATCTTCCCCCCAATCCATAATAACAAGACGAATTAGCAAGATTATCAATAATCATATTTAAACTCCCCCTTTAATACTTAAATAACTATCAGTTAAGCTAATGACTCTCTAGTCTCTTCTACAATTTGAGTTAACTTTTTAGCCTTTTCAGTTATCACTTCATAATTCTCATTTGCTATGGCTTCTTTATCCATTAAAGCACTTCCAACTCCAAGTGCTACTACTCCAGCCTCAATAAAGTCTGCAGCATTATCTATACCAACACCACCTGTAGGCATCATTGGAATATGGTCTAGTGGTCCTTTGATACTCTTAATATATTTTGGCCCCATAACTCCCGCCGGAAATACCTTTACTAAATCTGCTCCAACTTGATAAGCATTAACAATTTCAGTTGGAGTCATAACTCCTGGAACCACTACTTTCCCATAGCGATTACAAACTTTAATCACATCTTGATTTAAGTTAGGAGCAAAGATAAATTCAGCTCCAGCTAGGATAGCATCTCGGGCTGTTTCACCATCTAATACTGTTCCAGCTCCTACAATTGCATCTGTATCCTCTACCCTTTCTGATACTTCTTCAATTAAATTTATAGCACCAGGAGAATTTAAAGTTATTTCTAAAGCTTTTACTTCTCCTTCTAATAGAGCATCAACAATATTAACTACTTTATCTACTTCCATACCTCTAATAACTGCTACAACTCCACTATCTATAATTGTTTGTAGATTCTCTTGTTTTTCCACTTTTATCCCCCCATTACTATCTAGTAATAGCTTCTTTCTCTCCCGTAAATACTTCCACTTCTTCTCTAGTAGGTAGTCCCTCTACGTCACCAATAACTGTAGTAGCAAAAGCACCTACTGCATTAGCTAATCTAGTAGATTCTACTAAATCTTTTCCTCTTAATTGACCAGAAATAAATCCAGCTGCAAAACCATCTCCTGCTCCAATTGGATCTACAACTCTCTCTACTGGATAACCTGCTACTTTTTCCTTACTATCTTTGTTAGCTACCAAAGCACCTTTGGCTCCTAATTTAACTACCACAATCTCTGCACCTAAATTTAAAATTTCTTCAGCTATCTCTGTTGGATCATCTGTTCCTAACAAAATTTCTCCTTCTTCCATTCCTGGTAATACAACATCTACCTTCTTAAATAAATCTAACATAACTTCTCGCATTCTTTCTTTACTCCACAATTTTAAACGCAAGTTAGGGTCTAAAGAAACCTTAACATTATTCTCTTTAGCTATTTTAATTGCTTTTAAAATTGTATTGTGACAAGATTCACTTAGTGCAGGTGTAATACCTGTTAAATGTAAATACTTAGCTTGGGCAATATAATCTTCAGATAGATCTTCTGGCTTCATTTTACTAGCTGCTGACCCATGCCGATAATAATAAACATTACTCTCTCCTAATTCTCTTCTTTCTTTAAAGAATAATCCTGTAGGAGCCTGAGAAGTAAACTTAACTTGGGAAGTATCCACTCCCTCTCCTCTAATAAAAGATTTCACATACTCCCCATGTGGATCATCTCCTAATTTACTAAACCAACCTACTTGATGATCTAATCTAGCTAAGCCAATAGCAAAATTACTTTCCGCTCCTCCTAATTGCTTTTTATAATCATAAATATACTTTAGACTCCCTGCTTCTACAGGATTCATCATCACCATAGTCTCTCCAAGAGTAACTACATCTAGCATAATTTACCCTCCCTAAATTTATTTATCTAACACATCTTGATTAACTAAGTACTTAGGTTTGTTATCAACTAATACATCTGCAACCCCTTCGGCTGCTCTTGTTTTTAATTCGACTAGTGCATCTTCAGAATACCAACCCACATGAGGATTAATAATTACATTATCCATCTCTAATAATGGATTATCCTTTTCAATTGGCTCTTGTTCTGTTACATCTAAACCAGCTCCAGCTAATTCTTCATTTTCTAATGCTTCAATTAATGCTGCTTCATCTATTACTGCACCTCTAGCTGTATTAACAATAAAAGCTGATTCTTTCATTAACTTAAATTCTTTAGTGCTAATCATATGTCTTGTCTTCTCATTTAAAGGTGCATGAACTGATATAAAGTCTGCTTTTTCCATTAATTCATCTAACTCAACTAATTCAACTCCATATTCCTCCTCTACACCTTCATCTACAAAGGGATCATAAACTAATAATTCAAGTCCAAAAGCTGCAGTCTTCTCTGCTAATTTATGGGGAATTTTTCCAAAACCAACAATTCCTAAACTCCTACCTCGCAATCGATAAATTGGTTTTCCAACATTAAAGTCCCAATTTCCTGCCTTAACATCATTGTTCAGTAAGACAGTCTTTCTAGCACAGGCTAGTAATAAAGCTAAAGCTTGATCTGATACTTCATCTTGACAATACTCTGCTACATTAACCACCTTAACTCCATATTCAGTTGCTGCTTTTAAATCTACTGTATCTACTCCTATCCCATACCGAGCTACAACTTTTAAATCAGGTAAGGCCTTAAATACTTTTTCGCCTATTTGAGCATACTGAACTAACAAACCTTCTATATCTTCAGGAGCTGCCTCGATAACTTCTTCCTCAGTTCTAGCTTGTGCCTTTAAAAATTGAGCATCAATCTCCTCTAATACCTTTTCTTCATACTCTAAAGTTTCATATTCATAATCAGTAACCATCACTTTAAATTTAGACATTATAACTCCTCCTTTATTAATTTAGTACTGAAAATAGTATTGTTTCTATATAAAAAACCTTGTTTCAAATATATGGTAAAAATTAAAGACTACCCTAGCAAATTTCTAATATCTCCTCTAATTTATCATTGTATAGTATCTTTAAGCCCTATTATATTTTCATTTTCAATAGCAATTTTTCTGACTAAATCCACTTCTATATTTATCCCTGTTAAATTTGATAAATAGGTTGTAATTACGCTCCTTAATTAACCCATCATTAAATTAGGAATAAACATAACCAACTGTGGGAAAAAGATCAATAAAATTAATATAACCATTAAAGTAAATAAAAATGGTAAAATAGACTTAACTAACTGCTCCATTTTAACATTACCGACTCCACATGCTACATAAAGCACTGTTCCCACTGGTGGAGTAATTAATCCAATTCCTAAATTAATACACATAATTACACCAAAATAAACTGGGCTAATGCCAAGTTGTTCAACTATTGGTAACAAGATTGGAGCTAAAATTAATAAAGCAGGAGTCAAATCCATAACACAACCAACAACTAATAATAAAGCATTGATAATTAACATAATTACTATCTGAGAACTAGTAACACTGTTAATCAACTCAGCCAGCTGATATGGTACTCGGGCTGTAGTCAATAACCATGCTGTTACCATTGCCATTCCACATAAGAATAATACAGTAGCTGTTACTCGAGCTGTTTTTAGTAGTAAATCAGGAATATCACCAAAATCAATTTCTTTATAAACAAAAATTGATAAGACTAAAGATAATATTACTGCAATAGCTCCTGCTTCAGTAGCCGTAAAAACACCACCTAAAATTCCACCTACGATTAATAAAGGTAATGATAGAGCTAAACTTGCTTCTTTAAAACTTGAAATAACCTCTTTAAAACTGAAACTCTTACTTGCTGTAGCCTCTGCATTACCATAACTATTTCGTTTAGTAGTAAAATAAGTAGTTACCATCAAAGCAGACCCTACTAAAATTCCTGGAATAATTCCTGCCATAAAAATCTGAGCAATTGATGTATTAGTTGTAATTCCGTATAAAATAAAGGGAATACTTGGTGGGATAATAATTCCTATTACAGCCGAAGAAGCAGTAATTGCAGAGGAATAATCAGCTGGATAATCCTCTTCTACCATAGGAGGAATCAATAACCCTCCAATTGCTGCTGTATCAGCAATTGCTGAACCAGAAATACCACCAAAAAACATACTAGCTAAAATATTAACATGTCCTAAACCACCAGTAATAAATCCAACTAAGGAATCAGCAAATTTAACTAGTCTTTTAGCTATTCCTCCTGTATTCATAATCTCTCCTACAAACATAAAAAATGGAATTGCCAACAACGGAAAACTATTCATCCCTTGAATCATCTTTTTGGTTAAAATTACAAAGTCAAAATCCATAGCAGACATAATTACCATATTGGATAATCCTAAACTAAATGCAACCGGAATTCCTAAAAATACAAAGGAAAATAAAGTTCCTAAAAATAACCATAGCATGTTATCCCTCCTAATTAATCATCAAATTATACTACCTTTTCTTCTTCCTGTGACTCTTTTTTATTTGAATTACTAAATAAATTACTAATTCTTCTTTTTATCTTTCCTAAAGCAATTAAGAACATAAAAATAGTACTGACTGGAACGATAGCATAAACTCTACTCATCGGAATTTGTAATGCTGGTGATGTATTCGAAGTAAATTGAACAACTGTAATTCCCGTCTTAATTAATACAGCAATAACTAATAATACTCCTAAATCTGCAATTAATCTAACTATTGTCTTAACTTTCTCTGATGGTATCAAATCTATCACAAGATCTAATCCAATATGCTCATCTTTTTCATAAGCTAATACTGCTCCTAGAAAAGTTAGCCAAATAAATAAAAATCTTGATGCTTCTGATGCCCAGCCTAAAGAATTATTTAATACATATCTAGAAAAAACATTCAGATTAACAACTATCATAATAGTAATCGTAATAAATATTACAAAATATTTATACAAATTATAAATTTTCTTAAACATTTTAATTCACCTCCTGATACTAAATAAATATAGAGGGGATATCCCCTCTATATTTATTTAACTTTTACTTGTTTTGGTATTCTTCAACTTCATTCATTACATCTTTAATTAACCCAGCACCAATTTCTTCTTCATATTTTTCATAAACTGGTTGAACTGCTTTTTGGAATGCCTTCTTTTCTTCAGCAGAAAGAATAGTTACATTCATCTTATCCTTTAATTTCTCTCTATACTTAGCATTCATCTCACGATTTATTTTTCTTTGATAATCTTTAACCTCTTTAGCTGTTTCTCTAAGGATTTTTTGTAAATCACTAGGTAATTTATCATAAAACTTCTCAGAGACCATTAATACAAATGGAGAATAAACATGTCCAGTATTAGTTACATAATCCTGAACTTCATAGAAGTTTTGTAGATAAATAGTTCCCCATGGGTTTTCCTGTCCATCAACTACACCTTGTTGCATAGCAGAGAATAATTCGCCAAATGCCATTGGAGTTGGATTAGCTCCCATAGCTTCCCAAGCAGCTAAATGAATTGGATTTTCCATAGTTCTTACTTTTAATCCTTTAATATCTGCAGGTGTTTTTACTGCTCTTACACTATTAGTTAAATGACGAAAACCATTCTCCCAATAAGCTAATCCAATAAGGCCTTCCTTTTCTAACTTCTTAAGTAATCTTTGACCTACAGGACCATCTAATACATAATCAGCAGCTTTATTACTTGGGAATAAGAATGGTAAATCAAATACCTTAAATTCTGGTATAAAACCACCAATTGGAGCTGTCGAAGGACAAGTTACTTCCTGAGTTCCTAACTGTAATGCTTCCATCATTTCACGGTCATCACCAAGCTGACTAGAATGATATAACTCCATCTCAATCCGTCCATCACTTCTTTTTTCGACCATTTGTTTCCACTTCTCTAATGCTTTAAACTGAGCCGATTTATCATTTAACCCAATACCAGCTCGAATAGTATAAACTTTCTTCTTATTATTATCTTTATCTTCACCAAAAATCCACCAAGCACCAGCATCACTACTAAGAGTCAACAAAGAACCTGCTAATAAAACTAAAACTAAAGCAACTGATGTAAGTTTCTTATTAAACATTTAAATTCCCCCTCTAAATTTTAGTAAAATAATAAATGCCTACTCCACCCATATTAAAATTAAATATAGGTTCCAGTAGGCTTGTAAAGTTATAATCTTATTCTACTTTTAAATTATTTCTTATTAAGAAACTAAGTTTTAATAAATGGGCAAAATTTAAATCCCTTACTTCTTTTCCACCCCCCCTTTTTAAGAAATTGGGAAAAACATAGGGTTATTATATAATCTTTATCGTATTATAAAACTATGTTTTGGTACAAAAGTAATAAAAAATGATACAACTTATTAAATTATAATTTGTTTCTTATTGAAAAACATTGTTTCAACTTGATTACATTTATATTATAAGGAATTAAAAATCAATTGTCAAGGATTTCTACTATTTATTATAATTTGTTTTTTGTATAATATTATACTATTATTACTTTTCTATTGATTATTGGGATTATAACCTAAACGGTATGATATCTGTAATCCTGTCTCTCTAACCTGCTTGGCTAATTCAGAGATTCTTTCTTTAGTAACTCTCATAGTTGGCCCTGAAACACTAACTGCAGCTACTACATCTCCATCATAATCAAAAATTGGTGCTGCTATACACCTGATTCCTGCTTCATTCTCTATTTCATCAATAGCATATCCTCTCTCTTTAACGAGGTCTAAATGTTCTTTGAACTCCCGAGGATCTGTAATCGTATTCTCAGTCTGTTTAGGCATACCTTTCTTTTTAATTATCTTATCTACTTCTGTTTCAGCTAAATAAGCTGCCATTGCTTTACCAACTCCAGTACAATGAATTGGACCTCTAGCTCCTATTTGGGAAGCCATAGTGATCGTTTCTGGGCTTTTTACCTTATCAATATATAAAACTTCCCCCTGATCTAAAGTAACTAAGTGTACTGTTTCATTAGTCTTTCTAACTAACTCTTCTATATATGGCTTTGCATACTCTCTGACTTCTAAATCATTAAAGATTCTACTCCCTAATTCAAATAACTTTAACCCTAACTTATATTTTCCAGTTTCTTGATCTTGTTCAACTAAACCCCTATAAACTAAAGTAGATAATAACCTATGAACTGAACTCTTATGAACGTCCAATCTATTACCTATCTCTGTCACCCCCAACCCATTTTCATACTTTGCTAACTCTTCTAAAATATTAATTGATCTATTTACAGATTTAACTAAGTTATTTGGTTTAGTTCTCATTTTATCTCTCCTTCCTCAAATTAATTTCTAATAATAAAACATTGTTTCATATTATATTAATTAAAGACTATAATTATAAATTCCTTCTTCAACTTCACTTTTATTTGGTGTAAAATAAAGTTTAGTTTACCATAAATTTAGGATAGTACTTTATTATTCGCAGAAAAATAAGTCAATGTACTAAGATACTGAAATCTTACAGAAATTAAATAATTAAAACTATTATATAAAGTCAGAGGCTATTAATAGCCTCTGACTTTAAACATACTTATCTATTTTAGTTCTGGCCAATAATCTTCATTAGCTTCAATTAACTCATCTAAAATCTCTTTAGCAACTGGTGTATCAACTACTGTTCTATTTAGAGTTAACGCCTGCAATGCCTTATTATAGTCCTGTTCAAAGTAAGCATCTACAACCAACTTCTCATAAGCTAACTGTCCTTCAATTAGTCCCTTCTGGAAAGTAGGAATTTCTCCTACTGCAAATGGCTTTGGCCCATTACTAGTAAGTTGGGCTGGTACCTCAACCATTGCATCATCTGGTAAGTTAGAGATAATACCATTATTCTCTACAATTACAATATAAGTGTCTCCTATATTATAAGCTAAAGAAGCTGCCACTCGTACCATATAGCGACCATGAATATCTACCTCTAAATCTGCTCCTTCAGTAGTTCCTGCTTCTGTGATACTATCAGATAACTCCTGGACTCTCTTTTCTCTACCATCCATTACCTGATTAGCTCTTGTATACTCTGGATCTACCTTATCTACCATCTTTTCAGGATATAAATAGTATTGTAGATAAGTGTTCGGTAGATACTCTGGGAAGTCAGTTAACATTCTCTCTACCTGCTTAAATGTCTTCTTCCAAGATGGATCTTCAGCAATCTCAGCATCCTCTGGAGCAAATCCTTTATTTAAGATATGACCTTTTAGCTTATCTGTCAAATCATTTCCTTCTTTGTCACGAATTTTAGTAAACCAGCCAAAGTGATTTAATCCAAAGTATTCTGGTACTAAGTCCCAGATTTCTTTATCTAAAATTCCTGCAAAACTAACCATAATTGCCGCTGGCATATCACAGATATTTAAGATCTTATTGTCATTAGGAAATTCTCTTTTTAAAGCCTCTGCTACAATTGCAGCTGGATTTGTATAATTTAAAATCCAAGCTTCTGAAGCATAAGTTCTAATATCATTAATCAGTTCAATCATATCTCCAATAGAACGCATACCATAAGCCATACCACCTGGACCACATGTCTCTTGGCCAACAACACCATGGCTTAATGGAATCTCTTCATCCTTGGCTCTCATTTCAAGTCCGCCAGTTCTAATTTGAACAAAAACAAAGTCAGCCCCTGTAAAAGCCTCTTCTTTATCAGTAGTATAGTTAAACTCTTCTACTTCAGGATATTTCTCTTTTAATATGATTTCAGTAGCTTTAGCAACTCTTTCTTGTCTTTTAGCATCAATATCATAAAATGTAATACTTTTTAATGGAAAATTATCTTTTTCTGCTATTAGACTCATAATCATACCTAGAGTATAAGTGCTTCCACCACCTGCTATGACTAGATTTTGTTTTTTCATGCAGTATGCCCCCCTATAAATTAACTTATTTACTCTTTATCCCTTTCTTCAAATAACAATACCATTTCAGAAACTAAATCTCTTGCCATGCTAGCATTCATAAAGTGATCTTCAGCATGGGCCAATAACAAACTCATATTTACTTCCTCACCAGCTGATTCTTTTTGTACTAAATTAGCATGCATTTTATGGGCTTTAGATAATTTCTCATTAGCCTCTTCTAGCAATTCTTTTGCTTTATCATACTCACCTTTACGTGCCTTCCGTAAAGCCATCATTACATCACTTTTCCCGTCTCCAGCATGAGAGATAATTTGAAATACAATCTGTTCTATATCAATATCCTCATTTAATTCAGATGCTTCCATAGCCATTTTTAATTCCCCCTTATCAACTTAAAAATTTATAAATAAGAAAATAATTTCTTAAGAAGTCACTGTTCCTCCGGCAGCTTCTGCCTTTTCTTCTTTTACTTTTCTTTCTTTTTTAACTTCCTTTTTCTCCATCATCTTAAAGAATGGATAATAAATCACTGTAGATAATACTAGGTTAAATACACATAAAATTACTGATCTCCAGTCCATATTAGTCATAAAAGCTCCAAGCGGTGCTGGTAAAAATAATGGTGGATCAATAAATGGCTTAGCTACAAAACCAAAATCAATAACTAAATAAGAGATCAAGCCAACAATTGTCGGTCCCAAAACAAATGGAATAAACATAATTGGATTTAATACAATTGGTAACCCAAATATAATTGGCTCATTTACATTAAAGATAGCTGGTACTATTCCTAACTTCCCAACTTGTTTTAAATGATCAGAATCACTAAATAACATCAGTGCTGCCAATCCACCTGTTAACCCAGAACCTCCTGCCAATAAGAAATAAACATAAAATCCATGAGTAAAGACGTAAGTTAATGGTTCTCCCGCAGCTTGTGCCGCAGCATTAGCTGCTAAATACTGAGTTCCTAATGGTAAAAAGATACTACTTGTAATTGCATAACCATGCAATCCAACAAACCATAATAATTGAGTAATCAAAATCAATACTACAAAAGCAAGTGGGCTATCTAAACTATTAATTGCTGGTGCTAAAGTATTCATTAATAATTCTGGAAAAATTACTCCAGTTGCAGCTTTAATCATTAAAGAAATACTATAGAATAAGACTACATTTACAAATAATGGGATGATACTTTGAAAAGTCTTTAAAATAGAAGGTGGTACACTATCCGGTAAGTTAAATGTAATAGCATGATTATCCAAGAATTTAGCTACCTCTACTGTCAACAATCCTATAATAATACTAGCAAAAATACCTTTAGCATCTAAATAAGTTGGTATAATTTTACCATCTACATACTTAGCACAAACTAATAACTGCACAATCAATGCAGAAGTTGCTGTTCCTAAAGGATACAAATCATATCTTTTCCCTAAATGGTAAGCTATACTAAAAGCAGAAAAAAGCGATAGCAAACCAATAGTTAGTTTAAATGGAAACATAATCACTCCAGCATTATTCTTAATTAATTCCTCAAATCCTACTAACATACCATTTGGAATTAAATTTGGGATTGCACTAATTAACAAACTCAAGCAACCTACTATTAAAACAGGCATCAAACTAACCATACCATCTCTTACAGCTTGAATATGACGTTGACTTTGAATTTTGTTTGCTAAAGGCATTAAATATCTTTGTAATAATTGTTCAACTTTATCAAACATTTTAGTACTCATTATAAAATCCCTCCTCTAATTATTATAATTATTTAACCATATCTGCTGCTTGATTTAATACAGCCTCAGCATTCATTGTCCCATAAGCTCGAGAATCAATAACACCTACTTTAATTCCCTTAGGTTCACACATTTTTTTGTATTCAGCTTCCTTAAATCTAATTTGTGGCCCTAATAATACAACTTCAAATTCATCAACTCGATCTTTTAACTCTTCAGTAGCAACAGCTTCAATCTTAAACTCGTCTTCATTAAACTCATCTTTTTCTTGCACCTTCTTTTTCATCTTATTGACCATAACTCCTGTAGAAGCTCCCATTGCACAAACTAATAAAATATTCATTAAAAATCCCCCTTTTAGTAGTTTTATTGTTATAAATTAATCCGATATCTTATATATGTTATTCTAGAGTCTAAAAGTAAGACTCTATCCTTATCGGCCTTCACTAATAATATAATGCAAGTCTGATTCCAAACTGCCCCCAAAAAAAATAAAAAGTTTATAATTTGTTCTTCAATACCTTCTCCAAGACTGCTATATCAGGGATAAAAGAATAAACAAAAAAATATTTTTTTCTACAATTTTTTTATCGGATAAAAAATAAAGGATAGTGTATATCTTTTATATACACTATCCACTAGTTAAATGAACTGTATAATGCTTTATATACAGTATATAATATTCACTTTTTAAATACTAAGCTCCAGCATAATCTCTACCAAGCTACATACTTCACCATCAGAAATCTCTAATTGATAATTAGACTCTAATAGCTTAAGTTTATCTTTAATAATTTGATACTCCTTTTTATAATCTTCTTTAATAGTTTCTTTATTTTGATACTCTCGATTTCTATCACCAGCTAATATTTGGTCTAACATAAAACTAATGTGCAATATCCATCCTACTAGTGAATCTTCCTTTACTTTTAAATTCAATTCTTCGACAATATCATCAATTACCCTTCTAATATCTTGGATAACCTCTTGGGCATCAACATATAATAAGTGTTCATCTAAAGATTCAGCTACCTGTAAATATATATCCTCTGCCTCAATGATTTTACTTAACCGTCTTAAACCTTGGTTAGTAAATATCTCTTCAGCTCTAATAAAAGGAATCCCCTCAGCTAGTTTAGGATTAATACTTCCAATAATAGCTACAATATTATACTCTTGGCTTAATTTCTTAATCTTTTGCTTGAACTTTTCATTATCTGATATATTAAGTGCCATTACTTCTGCATTATTAGCTTCTAAATCAAGATTTTTATAAATAGTTGATTTTAGTTTTACTGCTGTTCCTTCACCAGTAAAACAGCTAGTAATAACTAGGTTTGTCTGTCTATACTCTTGTTGCTTAGAGGTATCATTTAATAATTTCTTACCTAAATAAGGGTTTACATTGATAGTAAAATCAAAAATCTCTTCTAAACTCAAAGAAATAATTGCTTTACGAGTTGCTTCTAAGACCATAGGAGTACTGACCATTTCAATCGTCTTTATTTCAATTCCCGTCTCTTGATGAATTAACTCACCAAAAGTGGTCAAAGAACCCATATCTACTAGTAATAAAACCCCTCTACCTTGGTCTACTTCTTGTACTAAATTTTTGACATTACTATATGCCTGTTTAGGGTCCATTGTTAAAGGCATATCCATTGCCCTAGCATGATTGACCTGTAATAGTTTATTAGCTACCTTTACCATACTTGAAGCTGCTTTAGCTCCATGCATAGCCACAATAACTCCTACCTTGTCCTCTTCTTCCTGACTAAATTGATACTCAGCAGGGCATAAGAACATAGTTAAATATCCTACCTCATCAAGTGGTAGTTGGATTCCAAGTTGAGATTCAATTATCTCTGTTATCTTAAGAGCAGCACTAAATTCTTCAGGATGCTTCATTCTAATTTCATTTAACTGGGAGTTGACTATCTTTTCGCCTTCTTTTATTCTTTGCACTGCTGATTGAATATGCAAAGCTAAACCTAATATTAACTGAGAAGGTAATTCTGTATCTAAATTATTGTTAACATATTCTCTAATCTGTTCAGTTACTTCTAAAATATTTTTGCCTACTATTTTTAATAATTCTTCTCTGTTAATCTGTGAATCAAAATCACCAATATACTCTTCAAAATAAGACTCAATATCAGAATTTACAATCTGATTTGCTTCTTGTTCGTTAACTCCTTTACTCTTTAAATCAAATAATTTCCGTTCAATTGAATTATAAAAATTACCTGGTAGATCATACTGGTCTTCTTGTTTGATAAATCGTTCTTTTTTCTCAGGAGAAAATCTAAGTTGTGGCTTAGAATTATCGACTACTTGACTAATTTTTTGGCGGTTGTTCTTTAAATTTAACAATCCTTTTTTAACTGATTCGGAAAAATGGTTCTTATCTACCAATAATTTATTTTTCCCTTGGTTCATATAGCTTAAAAAAGCTCTAGCACAACCTAATTGAATATCACTCTTTAATTGGCCAATATTATTCTTACAATGATATAATAATAAAGCTTTAATTACATCTAATTTAGCATAAATTACTTCTCCAATTCTTTTAGACTCTTGTTGAAAAAATTCTTTAATTAAGGCTAACCTCTCTTCTAAACTTCTCTTTTCTAAAGGGGGGAGATTAATTACCATTGGTATACGTCGATTAAAAGTTTCTAATAAACTCGACTCAGGATCTTCAGTAGTAGCTGCAACAATTAATACATCAGAAGTAAGTTCATTTTCTGTATCTCCCAGCTTTCTAAAGATTCCCTTATCGATAAAGGTAAATAACATCTCTTGTCCTTCTGAAGGTAGGCGGTGTACCTCATCTAAAAATAAAATCCCTCCATTCGCCTTTTCTAAAAGTCCTTCTTTATCCTGATTTGCTCCTGTGTAGGCTCCTTTTTTTATTCCAAAAAGTTGGCCCATTAATAGTTGCGGGTTATTTGCATAATCAGCACAGTTAAAGGTGATAAAAGGAGCAGCAAAATCTAAAGTACCCGATTCAATAGCAAACTGATGCATTAATTCTGCAAACATAGTCTTTCCCACTCCAGTATCACCTAATAATAAGGTATGCAACCCATTAGGTGGATATAATATAGCTGCTTTAGCTTGTTCAATTGGTGTTTTTAGACTTCCTTGTTTTCCAATTACTTGATCAAATACTGTAAGTTGATTCAAATTGGTATTTTTATTATCATTACCTTTAGTTTTTCTCTTAATTAGAGGTTTAAATAAGACTGGCCTTCCGGTTATCTTTTTTACTCTCCCTTTTTTAACTAATTTATTTAAATAACCACTAACATTAGAACGGTGTAAATCAAGTTCCTTAGCTAACTCTCCAGCTGAATATCCTTCTTTATCCTCTTGAGTATACTTGTTTTTTAAGCTTTGATATACTTTCTCAATCTGCTTCAACTCCACTACCTCCTCTAATCGTACCTCTTTCTCTTACGTGATGAGGGAATCTTCAATTCTGTTCTATATTTAGCTATAGTCCGTCGTGAAATAGTTACTCCTCTAGCCTCTAATTTATCCTTTAGTTCTCTATCACTTAGTGGATTATTTTTATCTTCATTAGCTACTAGATCTTCTACTTCCTTTTTTATACTTACTGCTGATACTTTTTGATCACCTGTTTTAATCGCCTTACTAAATAAAAACTTCATAGGAAATAATCCTTGAGGAGTTTGAATATACTTATTACTTGTAGCTCGACTAACTGTTGATTCATGCATCTTAATTTCGTCCGCTATTTGTTGCATTGTCATTGGTTTTAAATACTTAATTCCTCTTTTTAAAAAATCTTGCTGTAAATTGATAATTGCTCGTACTATATTATAAACCGTTTGTCTTCTTTGCTCAATACTCTTAATTAACCACATAGCTGATTTTAATTTATCTTCTATATAATCCTTACTCTGTTTTGCAGCGTTTTGTTTTTTTAACAAATTCCGATAATAACTATTGATGTGTATAGTGGGAAAACTAGCCTGGTCCATAATTATAACATACTTTCCTGAAATCTGTTTAATAATAATATCTGGTTCTATATAAATATTATTTGCTTTCTTTTTAAATCTATCTGCTGGAATAGGAGATAATGATTTAATTAAGTCTATTAACTGCTGAGTAACCTTAGGTTCAATACTAAGTCCTTGTGAAATCTTTCTGACTTGATTATTATTTAATTCTGCCTGATAACCGTTAATTATTTGCTTAGCTAATCCAATTTGAGTATTATTATCACTTGTTTTTAAATTATCTAATTGAATTAGCAATGATTCTTGAATATCTCTAGCACCGATCCCTGCTGGATCAAATTGCTTAATTTTTGCTAAAACTTTATTAACTTCTTTTCTAGTAACTTCTAATTGATTAATAACTTCTTCTAACGAACTAAAAAAACCTGATTGATCTAAATTGCCAATAATTTGTTCTCCTATTTTTTTCTCTAACTTGCTAGTTGTAACTAAGCTTAATTGCTTTAATAAATGTTCTTCTAGTGTTAATTCTTGAGCAACAAATTTTTCATAATTAAAATCATCTCCATTTTGCTTAATATAATTATTTGACTGGGGATCATAATTATCATCTAATTCTAGTAATGGATTCTCCATCATTTTATCTTCAATAAATTCCTGCAGTTCTAATGTTGAATACTGTAGTAGTTTAATAGCTTGCTGTAGCTTAGGGGTCATAGCTAACTCTTGTTTTTGTTGTTGTTCTTGATATAAATTAGTTGTATAGTTTAATTCCATACTATCCCACCTTATTTAAACTCTTTACTAATAGTTTACTAAAAAAAAGGCAACCACTCAAGATAGAGTAGTTGCCAAAAAAAGAATTATTTATAAATAAGAAGTAATTGCTAGCAAATTAAATTATACCTGTTGACTTAGATAATTCTCAATCTCTTCTGCTGTAGAATAACCTATAGCTTCATCAGCAATCTTTTCTGCTTCTTCTAAAGTTAAATTACGAATAGCATCTTTAACTTCTGGAATTGTAACTGCACTCATACTAAATTCATCTAATCCTATTCCTAAAAGGAAAGGAGTTAGGCGCTTATCTCCAGCCATTTCTCCACACATTCCAGCCCAATTACCTTCATTATGAGCTGCTTTGACAACTCGCTTAATTAATCTTAATAAAGCTGGATGGAATGGTTGATATAAATGAGCAATATTTTCATTCATTCTATCAGTAGCAGTTGTATACTGAATTAAATCATTAGTTCCAATACTAAAGAAATCAGTTTCTTTAGCCAAGATATCTGCTGTCATTGCTGCCGCTGGCACCTCAATCATCATACCTACTTCTAAATCTTGATCAAATTCAATTCCTTCTTTAGATAAATCAGACTTTACTTCCTCTAAAATTTGATTAGCTGCTCTTAACTGTTCTACAGCCGAAATCATAGGGTACATAATCTTAACTTGACCATAAGCACTAGCTTTTAAAATAGCTCTTAATTGTGTCTTAAAAATATCAGTTTTATCTAAGCAAATCCTAATTGCTCGATAACCTAAGAAAGGATTCATTTCTTCTGGTAAATCTAAGTAAGATAATTCTTTGTCTCCACCAATATCTAAGGTTCTAATTACTATTGGCCCGTCCATCTTTTCAGCTACTTCTTTATAAGCTTCAAACTGCTCCTTTTCTGTTGGCAAAGAATCTCGGTCCATATATAAAAATTCACTTCGATAAAGACCAATTCCTTCAGCACCTTTATCAAGAGCACCTGCTACATCATTAGGTGTTCCAATATTAGCTACTAATTCTACCTGGTGACCATCTTTAGTTTCAGCAGGTTCCTCTTTTAATTGGGCCAACCTCTTTCTACGCTCTCTATATTCTTGAGCTTTTTTCTGATAGTTAGTTAGTTCATCTGCTGTTGGTTCAATGATTACATCTCCATTAACACCATCAACAATAATTTCCATCCCATTTTCCACTTTATCCAAAATCTGACTAGCTCCTACTACAGCAGGAATCTCTAAAGATCGAGCCATAATAGCAGTATGAGAAGTTCTTCCTCCTACCTTAGTAGCAAAACCTAATACCTTGTCTTTATCAACCTGAGCAGTATCAGAAGGAGTTAAATCCTCTGCTACTAGAATAACTTCTCTATCTAGTTCAGCTAGAGACATATTCTCTACTCCTAATAAATTTCTTAGAATTCGCGTTCCTACATCCCGAATATCACTAGCCCGTTCTCTCATATACTCATCATCCATATTAGAAAACATCGTAGCAAATTGTTCTACTGTTTGTTCTAAAGCAGCTTCAACATTAATCTCTTCGGAATCAATTTTATCTTCTACAGCAGAAATCAATTCTGGATCTTCTACAACCATCAAGTGAGCTTGAAAGATCTCTGCTTTATCTTGGCCCATATCATCTTCGACTTTATCTTTAATAGCTTGTAATTGTTCTTTAGACTCTTGAATAGCATCATGAAGTCTCTCTTTTTCTCCATCAGTATCTTCAACATTTACTGTTTCATATGATAAGTCTTCTTCTTCTAGTAACATAACTTCACCAGTTACAATTCCTGGAGAAGCAGCTACTCCTGTTAATTGTTGACTCATTTAATATATTCCTCCTTACTCTCCGAATCCATCTTCAATTAATTCTACAATTTTTGCTACAGCATCTTTAGCATCTGCACCATCAGCCTTAATAGTAACTTCTGTACTTTGGTTAACTCCTAGGCTCATAATTCCCATAATACTTTTAGCATTAACCTCCTGACCATCCTTAGAAATCTTTACATCAGCATCAAATTTCTCTGCTTTACTAACAATCATAGAAGCCGGTCTAGCATGAATACCTGTATCATTATTAACTGTTACTTTTTGTTCTACCATTTAATTCCCCTCCATAAAGTTAATTTTATTTATAATTTTAATTTTACTCGCACTTATTTATTAATGCAAGTTAAGTTCCAAACTATATCGATTAATTGTAATGATTTATAAAAAGGAGAATTAGATATTAAATTAGAGCAAATCACTATTATTATATCATCATCAGCAATAATTATAATATTTAATCAGTAATAGCCGTTAAAACATTTTTAAATCAGATTCAATCTGTGGTAATACATTTTCATACTAGTTCATTGATAAAATTTATCAAGCCTCTTGATAAATTTTATCAGATTTAATCTACTAATCCATACTTCCGAGCTTTATTAGCTACAGTTCGATGTGTAATCCCTAATGCTTTTCCAGAAGCATTAAAACTACCATGCTTCTTTAATGCCAGTTTAATAATTTCCTTTTCGTACTCTTCTAATGAAGCGACATCTCCGTCTTCCTTTAAATTAACTAATGTTTTTCCATTTTTATAATCTTCTTTAATATAATTAGGCAAATTATCTAAAGAAATCTTGTCATTATCCGTAAAATTAATTGCTCGTTCAATTATATTCTGCAGCTCTCTTATATTGCCGGGCCAAGAATAATTCGTTAAAATCTCTAGTGATTCTTTAGAAATACTATCAACCGGTTTCTCTAATTTAGCTGATAATTTTTCTAAAAAATGATTAACTAATAAAGGAATATCCTCTCTTCTAGCTCTCAAAGGAGGTAGAAGAATTGGAATTACATTTAATCTATAGTATAAGTCTTCCCTAAATGTTCCTTCTTGCATCATTTCTTCTAAATTACAATTAGTCGCAGTTACGATTCTAATATCCACTTTAATTCTTTCAGTACCACCAACTCTGCTAAAAATCCTTTCTTGTAGAACCCTTAATAGTTTAACCTGTAACTCACTTGGCAATTCACCAATCTCATCTAAAAATATAGTTCCTCCATCTGCTAATTCAAACTTGCCAATCTTCTTTTGCACTGCTCCTGTAAAAGCTCCCTTTTCATGGCCAAACAATTCACTTTCAATTAAATTAGGCGGGATAGCAGCACAATTAACCCTAATAAATGGACCATTAGCTCGGTTACTAGCATAATGAATAGCCTCAGCTACCAATTCCTTTCCTGTTCCACTTTCTCCTCTAATTAAAACAGTTGAATTAGTCTCTGCTGCCTTAGAAGCATTAACTAATGCTTCCCTTAATTCATCACTCTTTCCTATAATTCTTTGAAACGGCTTGTCTAATTTCTTTTCTCGCTTCAGCTCTTGCTCTAGATATTCAGCCTTAGCTGATAACTCTTTTAATCGTTGGGCCAATTCTTCTACTTCGGTTTTCTTTTTAGATACTATTACTGCTCCTTCTACTACCCCTTCAACTTTAATTGGATAAATATTAGAGATAATAATTAACTGACTATTTTTTTTAGTTACTACCCCTGTTTTACTCTCACCAGTATCTAATACCTGTTGATATGTTTTATTATTACTAATTTGGTCTATTTTATTCCCTACAGCCTCATCAGCAGTTATACCTAACATTTGAGTATAAGTAGAATTTAGATAATCTATTAACCCCTTACTATCAACAACACAAATACCATCTTGAACCGACTCCAAAATCAAATCAAGTCTTTCTTTTAAGGCCTTAACTTCCTTTAATTCACCAGATAATTTTTCTAAGGTAGATATATCTTGAAAAACTGCTATAGCGCCAACTACTTGATCTCCTGACATAATAGGAGTTCTATTAGTTATAATTGTAGCTTGATTAATCTTTTGCCGTTGGCCTAATTCTGAAGCACCAGATTCTAAGACCTTCTTCAAGCGAGAATTAGGAATAACTTTAGTTATTTCTTCACCAATTACCTGATTAGCTTCTAAGGCAGTAATTCTTTCTGCAGCAGGATTAAAACTAGTAATAATCCCTTTTTGATCAACAATAATTACTCCATTAGCTATATTATTAAATACTTTATCCATAGCTGTAGTAGTTTGTTGTAATAATTCATCAACTTCATCTTTAGTCTTACTATCCTCTAAATTAAACTCTCCCTTTAAAAAATTTACAAACTCCTCAATTGACTGGTCAGCATTCTCCCCCTTACTAACAGCAATAATATCATCTTGATAAGCTATATTTGAGGATGTTACAGAAATTAAACTAGTAGCTGGTAATAAATTATCTTCCCTAGCCCCTACAAAAAGTTTATCCCCATATTCATTTTTTATTCGGTTAGCCTTCTTAACAATCATAGCCGCCACTCGAGCATGTAAACCTTTTTTATGAGTAAAGGTTAATTTCTCCTTTTTGATCACCAGTTTACTCCCCCTTAATTTATATCAATCATTAACATTAAATAAAGTAGGACCAGCCTCACGGCTGGGACCTCTTGTCAAACTGCACGTACGGTTCTCCCGTATACAGCTTTCGGTCATTGTTGCTCCTTAACAGAGAGTAAGTTATCGTCTTTGTGTTGCCACAAATGTATATTTTACTCTTGTCTAAAGCACATCGGTAAGCAGTGATTCTAGTCCTAAATCTCTTAATATTTTATTAGGAAGGCGATAATTCTGCCCTTTCGCCTTCTTTCCTTCTATAAAACAACGTACTCTCATTCTTATCCAACCATCTAACTTTTTATATAGTCCTTTAATATTTCCTAGTAGAAAACTATTACCCCAACCTCTAATAATTAAATTAAGCTCATCAATCATTACAGCTACTCCTATTGACCTATTCCTTTTGGTTTTCTTTCTTACTTTATCCTTGAAACTTTTAATAGAGCTCTCTTTTGGCTTTTTATAATCACAATTATAAAATTTAAATTCTAGAAATTTAAATCCATCATTAAAATTCGTAATTACTGTTTTCCGAGGATGTAGTCTTAAGTTTAATTCATTTTCTATAATCTGGCGAGTTACTTCCAAAGCACGTTCTGCTTTAGCTTTACTCTTAGCCATAATTATAAAGTCATCGGCAAATCTAACTATCTTATATCCTCGACGCGTCATTTTCTTATCAAAGTGATGTAGGTAGATATTTGCTAAAAGTGGAGAAATTACGCCTCCTTGTGGAGTTCCCTCCGTTGTTTCTTCTTTTCCTTTCTCAGTCATGACACCTATAGTAAGCCACGACCTAATAATATCTAATATCCAACCATCACTTACTTCCTCTGCTATCAGCTCCATTAAAATTTCATGGTCTATTGTATCAAAGTAAGATTTGACATCTGTGTCTAATACCCAATTATAACCTTGTTCTTTATATTCTTCTACTTTCTTAATTGCATCTTCGGTTGACCTATTAGGTCTAAAACCATAAGAACAGTCGCAGAATATTTCTTCAAAGTGTATCTCTAGAATCTGTTTCACTGCTTGTTGGGCAATTCGGTCTTTAATTACTGGAATACCTAGTGGTCTTTGTTCTCCATTTCCTTTTGAGATATACGTTCTTAGAACTGGTTGTGGCTCATATCTATCTTCTGTTAACTGGCGATATAAAGCACTCATATTCTTAGTGTAATTTTCTCTAAATTCTTCAACTTCTACACCGTCAATCCCTCCACAACCACCATTATTCAAAACTTTCTGAGCTGCACAATGTAAATGTCTTTTCTTAGTCACTAAATCTTTTATACTATATAGCGAACTAATTTTTTTCCACCTATCCTACCTCACGACTTACCAGTTCTTCCTATCCTGTCTTAATATCTAAACCCCTATATTCGTAGCATTCCTAAGCACGTCTTCTAAGCTCTCGCCAATCGCACCTCTTAGTTTACTACTACTTAGGTCATGGTTTTTCTTAAATTCATCACGCTTCCAGTTATGATTTTCTGTCCGCTATTTCTTTTAAGACTTATTGTCTTTAACAATGTTTAAACCATTTTGATTTAAATACCATCAACACTCAATTCTAAACTTCAATAACCTGGCTATCCTTCACTGTAATCAACTTTCATTGATTTTTTTCACTACTATGATAGCTTCTGAACTCTAATATTTCATCGCTTTGACTTTCCCTATTCAGGTTATATCATCACTTATCTTTATAGATTTCTATAAAGACCATATTAGAGCATCCTCTGGTCACCTATGCTATATTCCAATCATTCCGACCATAATCACACTCATTAATCTAACATACTCCAATGGTCTGTAAGTCAGCTTTGGACTTCTCCATCCTTTTGGTAGATCGTCACTAATGAATGCCACCTTCGGTTCACATATTGTTCCGGACTGATTTTTCGCCTCAAACTCTTCAGATTACATCTCACAATGAACACCCTGTTACTGTTGACTTCATATCCTGTTCTTTATTAACTTAGGTTGACGTTTGTTTTCTCCGTTTGCTCACCCATTTCGTCTGTGAGTGCCACAATATCTCAACCATATTATCCATTCTTCCAGAATAGGCAGGACTTACACCTACTATCATCATAGACTACAGAGCACACAATAGGACACTCTTGAGAGTGCCCCAACCTTAAAACTTTGGAATAGGTGGTAATTGTAACTTATGTTTATTCTTAGCAGCTAATTTATCAACTATTTTCTTTACTTTGGGTTTAGCTTCACCCGTTAAAATGTAACGATCTATTTCTTCATATGTGATCCCTAATTCATCTTCATCCGTCTGATCCTCCCATAGACCAGCTGAAGGTGCTTTAGTAATGATTCTTTTAGGAATTCCTAATTCCTTAGCTACTTCTCTAACCTCTGATTTAACTAAATTACCTAATGGTGCAATATCAATCCCACCATCACCATACTTAGTAAAGTAACCTAATTTCAATTCACTACGGTTATCTGTTCCCACAACCAAACTGCTTTGTTGACTGGCATAGTAATAAAGTGTAGTCATCCTTAATCTAGGTTTAATATTTGCTACAGCTAAATTGTCAGTATCCTCTATTCCGATAGTCTCCCTTAACTGATCGAATGTAGTACTTAAATCAACAATTTGATAAGGAATATCAAATTTTTTTGCTATCTCTTTAGCATCCTCAGCATCTTGTGGGTTACTATAACAAGGCATAATTATACCTAAGGTATTATCTGGAAAAGCTCTTTTAGATAATACACTGGTTACAGCAGAATCAATTCCGCCACTTAATCCGACTACTGCTCCTTTACAACCTGCCTTTTGAACCCGTTCTTTAATCCAAGTTGTTAATCTTTGACTTATCTTCTTATAATCTTTGTTTAACATACTATCCCCCCAGCACTCACTTCTATCTTTTATAAGACTATTATAACATAATTAATAGGAAGAGTTAATACTTAAATAAAAGGACTCTTGGCCCAATCAATCAATGGATAGGTAGGAATAGTAAGGTCAGAATCTAGTTGATAGGGAAAATCAAAAGAATTATGTAGTCTAATTTCTATTGCTTGTTCATCTCTAAAAATAAATTTAAGCTTATCCTTTTCTCTGAAAGCTTCAAAATTTGATTTATCAATTTTTAAAGCTATCTCTCTTTCTTTAGCTTTCTTAGGTAAATGAATTTTATATTCTACCATAATAAGCATCAATCTATTAGGTAAATTAACTGCCCGTAAAAAAGCAATTGGTTTAGCTATACCATTAGGGTATTTAATCTTATTAGCTTGAGGTAAAATACAGTCTAATAAAACACCATGTTCTTTTGGGGTTAGGCTGTTTAATAAATCAGTAATTGTTTGGTAATCAACCTGCTGACTACCATCCTTAGTTCGATCGATATATGATTTTGTCATTCTATCCCCCCTTTTTTAATAGGATACTACAATCTAAATAAAAATATTAAAATTTTTAGAAGGGGGATAAATAATAAAGCCATCCAACGTTAACGCTGAATGGCTAAAGAGGTATCTTATTTAAGCTTGAAGTCCATTATTTTCTTGGGCAGTTATATCTTTTTTAAGAAAACTAACTAATAAAGCAGTTACTACTGCTCCTGCTATAATTGATAACCCATACATTAATACATTACCCACTGCTCCAGGAATAGCTAAGACAAAGATACCACCATGTGGTGCCTGTAAAGTAGCCTTAAATAACATAGATAAAGCACCAGTTACAGCAGAACCAGCCATAATTGATGGAATTATCTTAACCGGATCGGCTGCTGCAAATGGAATAGCTCCTTCTGTGATAAATGAAATCCCTAAAGCAGCTGCTGCCTTACCAGCTTCCTTTTGACTTTCATCAAATTTATCTGGAGCGATAAATGTAGCTAATGACAATCCTAATGGTGGCGTCATACCTGCTGCCATTACTGCTGCCATAATCATTGGCCCTGCCTCAGCATTAGAAGCTATTAATCCAGTAGCAAAAGTATAAGCAGCCTTATTTACTGGGCCTCCCATATCAAAAGCCATCATTGCTCCTAAAATAATACCTAATAATACTCTATTTGTTCCTGTCATACCTTCTAGCCAAGTTTTTAATCCATCCATAATTCCTTTAACCGGACCACCGATAACATAAATCATAAGTAATCCAACAGTTAATGAAGATAATAATGGTAAAATTAAAACAGGTTTTAAACCTTGGAAAGAAGCAGGTAACTTAATATTATCCTTTAACCACTTAGTAACATAACCAGCTAAGAAACCAGCAATAATCCCACCTAAAAAACCAGCACCGGTCTTAGAAGCTAACATACCACCAATCATACCAGGGGCCAAGCCAGGACGATCAGCAATAGAACTAGCAATAAACCCAGCTAAAATCGGAATCATTAAAGCAAAAGCTGATCCCCCACCAATTGTCATTAAAGCCGAAGCCAAGGTCCCTTGTTGTTGGAAGGCTTTAATACCAAAAGCAAAAGATAAGGCAATAGCCAAACCACCTGCTACTACAAAAGGAATCATTCGAGAAACACCATTCATTAGATGCTTATAAGCACCACTTCTTTGTGAACTACGTTGGGATTTATGTTCTTTAACATCAGATACAATATCTTGCTCTGTTGGATCAAAGTCTTTAGCTTTAGCCAATGCCTGATCAATTAGTCCTGCTGCATCATCAATAGCATCACCTACTGCAACTGATACAACTGGTTTACCTTGGAATCTAGCCTGATTTACATCTGTATCAGCAGCAATAATAACTGCTTCTGCCTCTTTAATCTCCTGGCTAGTTATCTCATTATCTACTCCTTCAGCACCTTGAGTCTCAACCTTAATTTCAATATCCTGTTCTTTAGCTGCTTCTTCTAAAGCCTCAGCAGCCATAAAAGTGTGGGCAATACCAGTAGGACAAGAAGTCACTGCTACTATTTTTTTCATATTATCCCTCCAGTTCAAATTTTAATTACTCACGCTCTGTGATTACTTCTAGAACTTCTTCTTTAGTTTCAGTTGCTAATAAATCTTCCCTAAAATCTTGATGCATTAACTTGCGTGATAGGTTAGATAAAACTTTAAGATGGTCAGTAGCACCTCCTTTAGGAACTGCAATCATAAAGAATATTTTAGCTGGCTGGCCATCACGACTCTCAAAAGCAATTCCTTGCTTGGACTTAGCAAAAACAAGGGCAGGTTCTGTTACTACTTCACTTTGACCATGAGGAATTGCAACACCATTACCCACCCCCGTAGAACTTTTTTCTTCTCTAGCTAAAATAGTTTGGTAAAAGTCTTGTTTAGAGGTTATTTTTTCTGATTTAGCCAATAGATTAATCATCTCTTGTAAAGCATCTTCCTTATTCTCAGCTACTAGATCTAACTTAATTAGGTTTTTAGTTAATAGATTACTGATCTTCATTTTTCCTTCCTCCTTTGATAATTTACTACCTTAGCTTACTATTTTAATAGACTTATCAATTATATTTACTTGCTTTAATAACTCTTTTACCCCTTCTTTATTACATACCTGAGTGCCAGACTGGGCTACACTATTAGCACTAGCTGCAGTTGCATATCTAATTGCTTCTTTCAAAGAACCCGCAGTTAACTTAACTGCCAAAGCACCAACTAAAGTATCACCTGCTCCAACAGTACTGGCTACTTCTACTTTAGGAGGTTGAGCATGTAAAATACTCTGTTTACTAATTACTAGTGAACCACTAGCCCCTAAAGAAATTACTACAACTGTAACTCCTTCTTGTTGTAGCTTTTGACCAGCCTTAATCACTTCTTCTAAGGAATTTAACTTTTTTCCAACTAAGACTTCTAATTCTTCTAGATTAGGTTTAATTAGATAAGGTTTACTTTTTAATCCTTCAACCAATGGTTGGCCTGATGTATCTAAAATTACCTTACTTCCACTAGCTTGAACTTGATTAATTAATTTAGCATAAATATCTTGGGGCACTCCAGGTGGTAAGCTCCCGGTTAATACCACAAAATCATCAGTCCCTACTGTATCTAATAATCTATTTTCTAATCTGCGCAAGTCTTTTTGTTTAACTTTAGCTCCTGGCTCATTAATTTCTGTTTCTTGGCCAGTGATTGTATCAATCATCTTTAGATTAGTTCTAGTCTCTCCCTCTAATCTAATAAATTGATCTCTAATCGGGGAATCATTTAGACTATTAGCAACAAACTCTCCACTACTACCACCTAAAAATCCTAAAGCAACTGTTTTACTACCCAACTTAGCAACTACTTTAGAGACATTAATTCCTTTACCTCCAGGGTCCTTCCTCACCTCTTTAATTCTATTTAGATTACCTAATTTAAAATCTTCTACATATATAGTCTTATCTACAGCTGGATTTAAAGTAACAGTTATAATCATTCTTTTTCACCCCCTACCATTACTAAATCTACTAGGGCTCGGTACTTACTTACTAACTTTTGGTCTAATTTATAATCTGTTACAACTTTACTTACATCAGTTATATCTATGACTTTAACTAAAGTAACTTTATCAAATTTACTCTCATCAGCTAATACAATTACTTCTTTAGCTTTACTGGCCATTTTACTCTTGACATTGGCCTCTACTAAATCAGGAGTAGTTACTCCAGCTTCTAAATCAATTCCATTGGCCCCTAAAAATACCTTATCAGCATGTAAATTCTCTAAATAATCTTCTGTGGCCGGGCCAACCAAAGCTAAAGTTTTTTTCTTTAAATCCCCCCCTGGTAAAACAACTTGATGGGGACTATTAGATAATTCTAAAGCAATATTAACAGCATTAGTTACAATTGTTAAGTCCTGATGCTGGTCTAAAGACTTGGCTAATTGGGTTGTTGTGGTTCCAGCATCTAAAATAATGGTCTCTCCATCATTAATTAACTTGGCTGCTTTTTTGCCAATTTTACTTTTAGCTTCAGTATGCTCATCCTCTTTTTCTATAAAAGAAGGTTCAAAATCACGACTTTCTTTTGCTACTGCTCCACCATGAGTTCGAGAGATTAATTCTTCTTCTTCTAACTTCTTTAAATCCCTTCTAATTGTTGAACCCGAAACAGCAAACTTATCACATAACTCTTTTACTTTAACTGTTTTTCCTTTTTCAATTAAGGATACAATCTTACGTCTTCTTTCTTTAGCTAACATTTTAAACACCTCTAATTATTTTCTTATAAACTTATTTTGATTATAAATGATTGTTTTATGATTATATGTGATAGTATAACTTATAATATTTGATTGTTTTTGATCATCTCTGATTACTTATGATTATATTATATTTTTTTTAGAATGTCAACTATATTTTTAAAGCCACAGCAAATTGCTGTGGCCCTTAATAAATTACTTACGCTCAAAGGTATGACAATTTGTCATATCAGCTTTATTAGGATCATTAACTCCAGCATCAACATTAACCTCAATAGCAGATGCATTACAGTGTTCACTCTTCCAATACTTACAGCTATCTACTGTACACTTTACATTATCTAATGCCACATAAATCCCTCCTTGTTTATTAGTCACAAGGTTAGTATTTGAGTTATTAAAAAATTATATTCTTCTAAACTAAGTAAGAATTGATATTCTATAACAATTATGTTTAACAATTTCCTGATTATAAGAATATGATATAGCAAATTGATTGTGGAGGTGATGGAATGGATTATAGAGATAATTTTGGCGATGAACCGTGGGAATTGAAATTGGCCCAAGCTTATATACCTTTTCAAGTATATAATCAAGCCTATGAACTAGAGGAAGCCTTAAAAAAGGGAACTTTATTCCCTGAATTATACTTTCCGTACCACAAACAAAGATAAGGAGGTGTTAAAATGGATCGAGAACAAATGAGATTGCTTAAAAAGATGATGGCTTTAGAATTTGCTGGGATTGAGTATAACTTATATCTTAATACCCATCCCCAAGATAAGCAAGCACTTAGAGATCATAATAAAATAGTTAGAGAGTTAGAAGACTTAAAAGAGTATTATCAAGAGACTTATGGTCCTATAATTGCTATGGAAGATAGTGAATGCCCTTGGCAATATCCTAAAACTGCTTGGCCATGGGAGATAAAATATAGATAATATTAATAATTAAAAGGAGGAGAAAGTATGTGGATTTATGAAAAGAAACTTCAACATCCAGTCACAGTAAATCGTACTGATCTAACAATGGCTAAATATCTTTATGCCCAATATGGTGGTCCAGATAGTGAATTATCTGCTGGATTGCGCTATTTATCACAAAGATATACTATGCCTACTGATGAAGCTAAGGCTACTTTAACTGATATTGGTACTGAAGAATTGGCCCACTGGGAAATAATTGCAACATTGATTTATAAATTAACTGAAGATGTTCCAGCTAAAGTATTAAAAGATGCTGGATTAGGTGCTCATTATACTGAACATGGTCGTGCTTTATACCCACATGATGCTGCTGGCGTACCATGGACGGCAGCTTTCATTCAATCATTTGAAGATCCAGTTACTAGTCTACATGAAGACTTAGCTGCTGAAGAAAAAGCTAGAGCAACCTACGAAAACTTAATAGATCTTACAAATGATCCTGGAGTAATTGATGCACTTAGTTTTTTAAGGGAACGAGAAGTAGTTCACTTCCAACGTTTCGGCGAAACACTTGATATTGTGCAAGATTATCTAGAGGAAGAATAAAAAAAGCCCTGCCTTTAAAGGCAGGGCTTTTCTGGTTAAGACCTAAATTGCTCCATGAATTAAATTAGAAAAATAAATTCCAATTGCAGCTCCACTAACTATATCTGAAGGATAATGAACTCCTAAATAAGCCCGCGATAAACCTACTAGCACTGCCAATGATTGACTAATTAAAATAAAATTAGGAAAATTAAATCCTACTGTTACCGCTAATGAAAAAATAGCGGTTGTATGCCCAGAAGGAAAAGAATAATTACGAAAAGAAGCTTTAGTTAAATTAACCTCTTTTAAGATCTTATAAGGGCGATTACGATTGATAATTCGTTTGATAACTTGTACAACAGTGCCACTAATTAGAACAGATAATATAATCTCACTGCCCACCTGTTTTAAATTTTGCTCACCTAAAAAAAATAATAATCCCCCAAAAGCAATTGTAAATATTGCTCCTCCAAGATGGGTTACTAAAGGCATTAACCAATCTAATAACCTACACTTAATTCTACGATTCAAAAAATAGAATAATTTAATATCTTGGTTTACTATCTTTTGCAATAAATAAGCCATTTTTATTCCCTTCTTACTTTGTTTATATTATTATTTTATACTGTTTTAATTATTATATTATATTTTTTTCTACTTTACAATTAATAGCTTAAAAGGGTGTGGCTTTACACACCCCGTTAACTTATTTTAATTAACCTTCTGCCACCTGCAATCTTTCTCCGCCAGAATTTACGATTTAAAGTGCCTATTTCTACATTTTTGTCCTGTAAAATATGAATAAATTGATGGTCATTAATCATTACTCCAGAATGAGTAACTATATCATCAAGAAGTTTAAAGTAAACTAAATCTAATACTTGTAGCTTATCAAATTCAACTGGTTGACCTATTTTTTGTAGCCCCCTTAAATATCTTTCTGCATCTTCTTTGTACCAATCTTCTGGAACAGGTTCTCCATCACCATCTGGAATTGTAATACCAAACTCATCATAAATGCCAATTATTAATCCTAAACAGTCTAAACCTGTAAGTGATCTTCCGTTATGTTTATACGGAATATTCCGATACTTTCTCACTACTTTTTCCATTTTATTTTCTAACTTAGTTATTTCTTCTTTCATATCCTCACCCCTACCACAGTATATGTAATAATTAGTAATCAGTGAGGGTTAGTTAGATTTAGAGAAAATATTTCCTAATTTAAGATTACTCTTTATCAACTTCGCATTCTCATTTAGATACTCTACTAGTTTAAATTTAAATTTTACTTCTAAATTCTTAGCTTGTCTACTTGTGAGATTAACCTTTTTAGCTGACAGATTATCAACTGAATCAACAAAACATAAAGGAGGAAATAATACGCACCACCAATTAGCCCCTGCCCCATCTCCAATTACAACTTCTAAAGCTTGATAACTACCAGCTGCTAAAGTAAGATTACCATAACTTCGGGTAGGGAATTTAAATTCTCCTACGTTTAATTTAACTTGATAGTCTTTACCTGATTGATTAATTTCACGTTGTGCAACCTTAGATAGATAATCTAAATTATTAGCTATTCTCTCTTTAGCTTGACTTATGTTAGTTATATTTGTCAATAAATCTTGACTGGAAGCTATTATAGCATCCCTTACCTTTCTTTTTAATAATTGATCAGCCAATGTATTACTGTTAGCTATTACATGTAATCGTAACAAATTATTAGGATTATACCTTGATTTTCTAACCACAAAAGCAGTCTTACTCATAAATAATAGTAAGCAAATTAAGACTAGACTAACTCCTGTTACTACTTTTACTCTGCGCATTTTATTTCCTCCTTAACCTTAACTTCCTGTTGTAGTTTATTAAGAGCTTTCTTTTGAATTCTGGAGATTTGAGCTTGAGAAACTCCTACTTTTTCAGCAATCTCTGTCTGGGTCTTACCTTCATAAAACTTAAGTTTTATAATCAATTGTTCTCTAGCAGTTAGTTTCTTTAGAGCTTGTCTAAGATTAATTCCTTCTATCCAATTAATTTGTTCACTAGATTCTAGTTGATCTAATAATAATAAACTATCTCCTTCTTCCTCAAATACAGGTTTAAATAAGGAGATAGGATTCTTAACAGCTTCTAAAGAATGAACTATCTTTTCTCGGGGCACATCCATCTCTTCTGCTATCTCCTCTAAAGTAGGCTCTACTCCCTTTTTCTTCCTTAATTCTTCTTTAAACTTAAGAGCCTGATAAGCTATCTGCCTTAAAGAACGACTAACCCTAACTCGCTTATTATCTCTAATATGTCGTTTAACCTCTCCTATAATCATAGGCACAGCATAAGTAGAAAACTTAACTCCTCTAGTAGAATCAAAGTTATCTACAGCTTTAATCAAACCTACACACCCTACCTGAAATAAATCATCTATAGTATATTTATTATTTCTAAACCTCTGGAGTACACTTAGTACTAGCCTTAAATTACCACTGATTATCTTTTGTCTAGCCTCATTACTTCCTGCTTCTAGCTGCGCAAACAAATCCATCATCTCTTCATTAGATAAGACTGGTAACTCAGTTGTATCAAAACCTGTCAACTTTACTCTTTTCATCTAACCCACCCCTCTTCCATTTATTTCTATTAATATCATTGACAGGAATAACTGAGGTTATACATAAAAAATAATTTTTAGTATAAAAATCATTTAATTACAAAAAATAATCTAATAAGAAGTATAGCCATGGAGTGATATTATGAAGCTAATCTCAAACACTCAGTTTTTTTTAATAGTAATTAATTTTATAATCGGTAGTACTATCTTATTTCCACTTGGCATTAAAGCAAAACAAGATGCTTATCTGGTTATTTTAACAGGGGCTTTTCTGCAGCTTATTATGTCTTTAATTTATTTGAAAATAAATTCAATATCCCCAGAAGATAATTTTGTACAATTAGCTAAGAAAATATTTGGAAAGTATTTAGGCTGGTTAGTAGGGGTTATTTATTCAACCTTTTTCTTATATATTGCAATCAGAAATACTAGAGATTTAGCTGAACAGATAGTCCAAAATTTTACTCCCCGAATTGATATAACCTCAGTTATTATTTTTTCTATTATTTTAGTAATTTATGCTACATATTCTAATTTATCTACTATTGGTAGAGTAATAGGTATTATTTATCCGTTTGTTATTTTATTTTTAGTAACTACTTCTACCTTGCTTATAACACTGAAAGGAGATTTTAGAAATTTACAACCTGTTCTAGCTAAAGGATTTAAACCAATTCTAAAGGCATTATACCCTGGAATATTAGGCTTTCCAGTGGCTGAAACAGCTATCTTTATGATGATCTTTCCTAAGGTCAATACTAGTCTAACTGGTCTAAAAAAATCATTTCTTATAGCTACTACTTTTACTTACTTAATTTTAACTTTAAATACTATTATGATGCTGACAATCCTTGGCTCGATGTTAACAGGAAAATTAACCTTTCCCTTAATTCAGGCTACAGAATTACTGGGCATTGAATTATTACATCTTAACTTTTTTATTTCTTTAGTAATGGTCCTGTCATTAATTATGAAAATAACACTTCTTACTTATGCAGGATTACAAGGCTACTCTCAGTTATTTAAAATTCCTTATAAAAAAATGACCCTTTTTATTCCACCGGTGATAGGATATCTAGCACTGCCTATTGCTAAGGGATATCCCCAACATATTAGATTTGGGTTAAATCAATCTCTTTATATAAATATTGTAGTTGGGATTTATATTCCGTTACTAACCCTCACTATCTACTACTTTAAAAAAGGGATTAAAAAAATCTTTAAATAAAAAAAAGGGAGCTCTAGCTCCCTAAAAATTTGCTAAGTAATTATTAAGTTGTTTATAAATAGGTCTCATTACTTTATCTAAAGCTTCAATAGGATTAGGTAGGGGAAAGTCAAGTAATATCCCATAGCTATAAACTACCCCTGTCAACATCAATACTAAATAAACAGCAAGTTCCTTCCATTCTTTATTCTTAATTAAACCTTTAGTTTGATAATAGGCTATCATCACAAACAGTAAAGTAAGTAAAATTACTTTTATTACTTGCAAATCTATCACCTCTAATCCATCATAATAGGCTTAGTAATCATCCCTAACCTCTTAATTGTTACTTTAACCTTAATATTTGTTTCAACAGTAGGAAATATTTGGTGCCATTCCTTCTTTATCTTTTGCCATTTCTCTGGATATTTTCTATAAATAGCTGGCCCATACCCAAAGATATCTGCTTCATACTTGTACTGTGCTTTCTCTAAAGCAGCTTTAATATCATCCTTAATCTGTTCAGCTATTAGTTTTTCTGTCTTGGCAATATTCTTATGTTTAGTTAAGTTGATCCCCTTTATTTGTTCTGAAATCTTAACCCCTGCTTTAATTTCTAGTCTAAATTTTATCTGGCCATTACTTAAAATGGGGGTTAACTTTGTATTTTCTTCTAAAATATCTACTGAAAACTTCTTCTTCTCCATAGGCCTAACCCCAATTAACATCCCACGTTTCATCTCTCCCGTTATCCATAAGTATCCTCTAGTTTCTGGTCGATTAAACCACCCCTTTAGTTTCCCTTTTTTAAAGATTGCCATGCCACTCATAGCAACAGTTTTCTTGGACGTACCTTTAACTAAGCTCTCTTGCTTATAGGTTCCTTCAGGCGCAACATCGGGTATGTAAGTAGTTAATCTTCCTGTTACCTCATCATATTGCTTGTTAGCTAATCTAACTAGCATTTGCTTTAGATTGAGAGCATAAGTTCCTGCCCAACTTTTATAATTTCTATAGATACCCTCAATTTCTTGGGCCAAGGAATCCTCAAACCTAGGATTAGTATCTAATACATTAGCCGCTTTACCTTCTGTAACTACAAATAAGCTATTATATCTAATTTCTTGATTACGAGCAAAAAAATCTATTACCTTTCCTAAGCCCTGACGTGCAACCGCTTCACCAATGATGATAAGATTACTATGAAACCAGACTATTTTTTTAGGAATTTTAGCTCTTAAATTTTTAGCAGCCCTCATTACTGTATCTCCCGTAGCACTAGCTGCCCAGATTTGATTTTTTACTCCTCCTCCTGCTTTTTCAGGACTAATCATCTGAACTATCACTTCATACTTTCCACTTTTTTCATCTAAGTCTACTGCTGTTAAAATTACTATTCCTAACTGATCAACTTCTTGTTTTTGAGCACAACCACTTAAGACTAATAAACTAATTATTAAACCCAGTAAAATTTGTTTATTCATCTTCCTCTCCTTCCTGAGGAGGCTTTGGTTTAGCATTCTTTTTAATCCGTTGTTGATCCTCTTTAACTAAAAAGTTGGCCCGTTGATTCTTAAACCATTCTGGCGCCTTAAAGATAGCATCCTTTAACCCTACTAAGTCAAGTGGAGCAAAAGGAGATAGATAGGGAACCCCAAAAGAGCGTAAGCTAGATAAATGTATTAAAAGTGCTAACATAGCAAAAGTAATCCCAAACATTCCTAAACTACCTGCTAAAAACATAATCCCAAATCTAAGCAATCTAACAGCAAGTCCTAAATTATAAGCTGGAATCATAAAAGAAGCAATTCCCGTTAATGCTACAACAATTACCATTGCTTGTGAGACTAAACCTGCCTGCACAGCTGCTTCTCCAACAACTAAAGCCCCAACAATACTTACGGCTTGACCAACAGTCTTAGGCAATCTTAAACCAGCTTCACGTAAAGCTTCAAAACTAATCTCCATCATCAAAGCTTCAATCAAAGAAGGAAAAGGAACTCCAGCTCTTGAAGCAGCAATATTAATTAATAAGGGCGTAGGTATCATCTCTTGATGAAAGGTTGTTAAAGCAATATAAATTGAAGGAGCTAGTAAAGCTATTACAAAGCCTAATAATCTTAGTAGCCGAATAGCAGTAGGAAATAAAAATCTATGATAATAATCTTCAGAACTTTGAATAAAGTGGGTGAAAACTGCCGGAAGGAGTAGAGTATATGGACTGCCATCTATTATAACTACTACTCGTCCTTCATTTAAAGCACCAGCAACTGCATCAGGACGCTCTGTACTATTCATCTGAGGAAAAGGAGAAAAAGGTTCATCCTCTATTAACTGCTCAACAACTCCACTAGCACTAATTATATCAATATCTATCCGGTTGATTCTTTGTTTCACTTCTTCTATCAGTTCATCTTGGACAATCCCTTGTAGATAACCAATCACTACATCTGTCTTACTAACCCGACCTATTTTAAAGCTCTCAAACTTTAAATCAGGAGTCTTGATTCTCTTTCTTATTAGTGTCATATTAACCTTAAAGCTCTCTATAAACGCCTCTTTAGGACCTCTAACTACTCGTTCAGTATTAGGGACGGTAACACTTCTTTTCTCTCCTCCCTGAATACCTAATGTTAAAGCTTGGTCAGAACCATCAAATAATAGCAGCCCATTTCCATTTAATAATTTATCTATTAACTTATCAAATTTATTATTAGTGTTTACTTCGCCTACACTTAGCAATGAATTTTGAATTAAATCCCGAAACTGATTACTTGTGGGTTCAACTTCAATACTTCGATCTCTAGAGATAACCATTAACTCTTGTAACACATTATCATTAATAATCTTTTTATCTACCGTACCACCAATATATATCAAAGCTGCTTTTTTTCTAACTTCTCTTCCAATTTTAAATTCCTTAATTATCAAATCACTTACATTTTCAAAAACACCTTTAAAATAAACTAGATTTCTATCTAAATCAGAACCTAAATCTGCTTTATTGACTACATCATCAGTTATTTTTTCTTGTAACTTCTTAAGCTTTTTCTTTTTTTGTTCTTCTATAGTTAGTGGCTTCTTCATTACTTATCAGCTCCTTCATTCTTCCCTCTAACAACAGCAACTATATATAATAGTAATGGAATAGTTACTTGGATAATAATTAAGAGCATAGAGTATGTACTTTCTACATAATTTTGAAGTTCAATTATTCCATCCCATCCTATAGAAGCAAAATTTATTATCAATAGTGCCAGAGGAATACTATACTTCTTCTTATTCTTTAGATTAAATAGACTAGTTAGACATGTGCAACTAATCCAAAAGAAAGTAGTCAATTGCACAAAGATTAACCCCATCCAGACAACCAGCATAAATATCTCTTGTCTTAATAACATCTCCCCTGCTTTAACCAACCTGGTGATCATAAAGGGAATAAAAAATAATTTAGATGCTAAATCAACCCCAAAAACTGAAATAGCAACTACTACAAAACTAGCTACAAATAAAAAACCAACAGACAAACCAATAGTAATTACTCTAGTCACTTTATTAGATCTATCTACTAGATCATTGAAGAAAAGTATCAAAAATGCATTGCCTAAAAAAGCACTAGGTACTATTGCACCTCTAATAATACTAGCGGGATTTTGGACTAAAATAGGAAATACTAAGTTAAAATTAATCTGTTGTAATAAACCCACGGCGATAAGTGGGGTTATTAAAGCAACAACAGAAAATATAATACTACTTGTTCTAAAAAATCCTTCTACTCCTAAACTAATGCTATAAACTACTAAAGCCATTAAAGAAACTCTAAACATCATTGGACTGCTCTGTCCATAAATCATTGTAGTAATTAAAACTATAAATTGTTCTAAAACATAAACTACTACTAAAAAAGAATAAATAAATAAAATAAAAGCTATTAATTTGCCTAAAAAACTGCCTAAAATTTGTGAGCTAAAATCCAATATATTCTGTTTTGGATAACGCTTCATTAATTTTAGTGATAATAAAACAATACCTAAAGCAATAATATAACCAATTGATACAGCTAACCAAGCATCATGCCCAGCATACTTAATAGAATTTAATAAAACTTGTATATGAGCTGTAGGAATTAAAACATTAATCAGTAAGATAGCTAATTGACCTTTAGAAATCTGAGGCATATCAGCCCCTCCTATACATTTATCAAAATTTATTGTAAACTTGGTTATAATTTATCATTACCGATTAACTTCCTTTTTATTATACGTTATAAAAAATAAAAACCCCTGCATAATTGCAGGAGTTAACTTTTTATCTTATATCCTATTTTAAAGAGATGAGTTACTATCAACAATAAAGCAACAAAAAATGATCCTACTACCAATAAAGATAGATAAGGACTAATATCTGAAATCCCTAAAAAAGCATATCTAGTCATATCTACCATATAAAAGACAGGGTTAAATAAAGAAACTTTACTCCAAATACCTGGTAAGTTCTTAACTGAATAAAAGACTCCACTTAAAAAAGTTAGTGGGGTAATAAAGAAATTAGAAAAAATAGACACCTGGTCAAAGCTTTCAGCCCACAAACCAGCAATAATCCCTAATAAAGAAAAGACACTAGCTACTAACAAAACGACTAAAGTTAGTAAACCTACTGAATAAATTGCCCCTCCATAAAAGAAAATAGAGATTACATAGATACTAATTGCCACTACAATACCTCTAGCTATACCACCCGCCATTAATCCTAAACTTAGCTGTAAATAAGAAAAAGGGGCCAACAATAAATCAATAATGGAACCATTATACTTAGCAATCATTAACGAAGATGATGTATTGGCAAAAGAGTTACGGATTAGACTCATCATAATCAGACCCGGAATTATAAAATCAATATAATCTATCGTATATCCTGCTATAGCTTTACTTTTGAAAGAGTAAGAAAAAATAATCAGATACAAACTAGTAGAGATTAAAGGAGCAAATACAGTCTGCGTTGCTACCTTTGAGAACCGCCAAATTTCTCTTTTGACTAACGTATAAAAAGAGGTTAAATTATTCATCACTATCCCCTCCTAAATTAGTTAACTGCACGAAAACATCTTCTAATTTGGCACTAGCAATCTCTATATCTTCAATTTCTAATTCTAAACTATCTAACCAACTTAATAACTTAGCTACTTCATCTTTAGTGATTTCTAACTCTAACTCTCCATCATTTAATTTAGCATTGTATTTAGGTAATTTTTCTATTAAATCATTAGTTTCGGCAAACTTAACCTTTATTATCTTTTTATCAATCAAGTTAATCAGATTTTCTTTACTATCAATTGCTATTACTTCTCCTTGATCCAAAATTGCTATCCTATCACATAGCGCTTCAGCCTCTTCTAAGTAATGAGTTGTTAAAATGATAGTCTTCCCTTCTTGGTTAAGCTTTGTTACATACTCCCAAAGAGAACGTCTTAATTCTACATCAACCCCAGCTGTAGGCTCATCTAAGACAATTATTTCCGGATCATGAACTAAAGCCTTAGCTATTAACAAACGTCTTTTCATTCCTCCAGATAGCCCTCTAGGCTTTATATCCTCTTTATCCTTTAAATCTAAAGCCCCTAGGATTTCATCAATTTTTTGTTGATTATTACTAATTCCAAAATAACCTGATTGAATCTCTAGAGTCTCCCGAACGGTAAAGAAGGGGTCAAATGATACTTCTTGAGGTACAATCCCAAGTTGTTGCTTGGTCTGAAGATAGTTGGTAATAATATCTTGCCCTAACACTGTTACTGACCCTGAATCCATATTAACTAAGCCTGCTAGTGTACCGATTAAAGTACTCTTTCCTGCTCCATTTGGCCCTAACAGACCAAAAAACTCCCCCTTTTTAATAGTCAGATTAATATCATTTAGGGCTTGTAAATCACCATAGCTTTTATTTATTCCCTTAAATTCAATTGCTGTTGACATCATATCCCTCCACCTAAAATAATAAAAGGCCCAGGTAATTTGCCTGAGCCTTTACTACTTACAAACTATATTTATAGTTTAATAACATTCTCTGCTTGTAGACCTTTATCAGTCTCTGCAACATCAAACTTAACTTCTTCTCCTTCTGTAAGATCTTTGAAACCTTCACCAATAACAGAAGAAAAGTGAACAAAAACATCATCTTCATCTTCTTGCTCAATAAATCCATAACCTTTTTCTGTATCAAACCACTTTACAGTACCAGTATTAGTTGGTTCTGTAGGTTCATTAGAAAGGTCTTTTGTTGTTTCTTCAACTTGATCTTCGTCTACAAGACCTGCTTCTGCAAAAGCATTACCTAAATTATTAACCATCATAAATCCCTCCAAAATATGTTAATTTCACACTGTGATTAATGATATCATTCTGCTATAACTTTGTCAAACTTAAATTTAATCTTAAACCTCAATAAAAACAGGAGCTTGTTCTATTACTTGACTTGGGACTTGAACAAAAAGATTATTTTTCTTTAAAGGTAATAGTGTTCTTACTCTTTTTTTATCACCTGGAACACTAACTTTAACAGCCTCTATTATATAACTATTATCTGGTTTACGATAGAGACTACTTTCTTCAGTAACTAATAGCCCATGAGAGACTGATTTATTATTTAAAGCGGAATAAATAGCTAGAAAAACGGGATTACTTATATCAGCATCAATTCCTTCTGAAATAATAGTTATATTAATACTAAAATCATAATTTGCTAACTTCTTTCTTAAATCAAAACGACCATTTCCTCGCTTAATAAATAAGAAAGTCTTTCTAACATCCTGCTTTAGTCCTTGCTTTATCTGTTTATTAACAAATAATAATTTGCCACTGCCAGGTTTTATATCAACTTCTATTCTTAGTAAAGCAAATTTTTGCCCATTAATAATCTGACCTACATAAACAGTTCCCGGTTTAGCTAACCTTCTTTTAAACCCTTGGCTTATATTATACTCCGGAAGCACAGGGTAATATTTTTCATCTGATGAACAACTAGTGTATTCAAAACTTATTTCTTCATATTCAAAAGAACCGAGTTTAGTTAACTGTTCTTTAACCCGCTTTCTTCCTTCTAGAGCTAACTCAAGATATACTTGCAGATCTTCTTGAGTAAATTCACCACTAGGATGTAATAATTTAAGATAGCCAGATACTGTCTTTTTTACTGCCCGCTTATCTCTAATATCCATTTCTTCATCAAGTATAAAATGCTCCTCTACTACATTTGTGAAATCAAGTTCCCTTAATTTATTAAACATTAAAGCTAAATATCCACTCTCTAACCCATAAGCTTTTGTTAAACTCTCTTCTTTTATTTTATTAATCTCCCAGCCAGGTAAATAATAATGGAACCGATCAATTAAGGCCATATCTTTCATTTTATCAGGTAAAGGTTCAAATAAGTTGCTATCTCTTAATAAAATACTAAGGTCAGTATTGATATTCCCTAAAAAAATCATTGAAGCGGCAGCATCAATTTCTTCTTTCCCACGGCTAAACGCTCCTGATTCCATATAATCCTTTAAAATTTGAATTGCAGTCTTATCTTTAAAATCAATATAAGCTACTTCATCAAAAGCAATAACGTCCCAGTTACCAACTAGTCCAACCTCTTTAGTTCCCATATTATAAAAGAGATTAGCTACAGTTGTTTTTCCTCCTGATACCAAAATAGACTGATTTGATAATTGGCGATAAAGATACGACTTCCCTGTTCCTCTGGGGCCTAATTCTATAAAATTATAATTTTTTTCTACAAAAGGAATTAATCTCGTTAGCAAAAGTAACTGTTGTCGGTTAGATAATTGGGTTGGCTCAATTCCAATACTCCTTAGTAATAAAAATAGCCGCTCGTTTTTATTAAGTTGACTTGACTTCTCCTTAAACTCTTCTAAACTAAAAGTTGTCCTTTCACAAGGGCTCAAATCTTCAATTTTAAACTCACTCTTTTTTGTAGCTTTTGATCCTAGATAGCTTATTTTGACCTTGGCCCACAATCCCACACCAAATAATTTAGGGTGCCCTTTAACTATCTGATTAGAAATTTTAGCTTTTTTAATCCCTAACTTCATTAAATGGGCCAAATAACTATCTTTTCCAGTTATAGATTTAGCAGTTATCTTATCTATAACAGTTAGACTACCTTGATGTCTAATTTTATCCTGCACCTTTAAATTATCCTTAGGATTAACTATTTGATCTTGTAATAACTGATAAAGCTCTTCTACATGATCGGTTCCTTGGTGATTCAACAACAAATTATCGATTACATAAGTCGGAAGATTTAACTTTTGTTTAAGTTTAATTGTTAAATCTTTATTAACAATTTGATTTGAGTATATTTCTTTTATTTTATTATCTAGTGCCTCCACTTCAAATCACCACTTTACAATTTAATTTAAAGAATTAGATTATCATTCTTATTGTTTAAATTAACTACACAAGTCCCTTTTTCCTCTAATCTAATAATAATAATCTTAAATTAGTGATGATATGGTTCACCTTTCATAATCTTAAATGCTCGATAGACCTGTTCTAATAAAATCAACCGAATCATCTCATGGGTAAAAGTCATATGAGAAAAAGTTAAAACATAATCTGCCTCTTCTCGAACTTTACTATGTAAACCTAGTGTACCCCCAATAATAAATTCAATACTACTATAACCTTGCACTTGCAGATTATTGATTGATTTAGCTAAGCCTTTAGATGTCATTGGTTTACCATGTGGATCTAGAGCAATTGTATAAGCTCTATTATTTAACTGCTTAATAATTCTGTCAGCTTCTTTTTCCTTAACTTGTTCCATTTCTGCTGAACTTAAGCTACCTTTGATTCTTTCTGCTTTAGCTTCAGTTACTTCTACATCTGTATGACGTTCTAATCTAGTTATAAACTCATTAATTCCCTGTTGAATGTAATTCTCCTTAATCTTACCTACTGCTATAACACGCAGTTTCATAACGTCCCTCCTCTTATCTACACCACTAGTAATCTTGTGGCATTTTAGCTAACTTAACACTAATTTCTTTCTTCTTTCCTGCTCTATAAATTGTCAAATTAATCTTATCATTAACTTGATACTCCTGCAAGATATCTTTAAGTCTAGCCATACTAGTAATTATCTTTTGATCTATTTTAGTAATAATATCTCCGTTTTGTAAGTTAACTTTAAAAGCAGGACTACCTTCTATTACATTAAAAATATACACACCATGCTTAACTGCCAGATCATACTCTTTAGCTAACTTAGAGTTTATACTCGAAGCATAAATTCCTAACCAAGGCCTAACTACCTCTCCTTTAGCAATTAACTCCTTAGTAATTTCTTTAACTACATTGATCGGAATAGCAAATCCAATTCCTTGAGCCTGTTCAATAATTGCTGTATTAATTCCAATTACTTCTCCTTGACTATTTAATAAAGCCCCTCCACTATTACCGGGGTTAATTGCAGCATCAGTCTGAATCATATTAATTAAACCGGTGCTTTTTTGTAACTGAATTTGTCGTCCTAAAGCACTAATTACTCCTGTTGTAACAGTTTCCGAAAAGCCATAAGGGTTACCAATTGCTATTGCCAATTGGCCTACTTCTAGATTATTCGAATTCCCTATCTTAACCACAGGAAGTTTTTCTGACCCAGGATTGATCTTAATTACTGCTAAGTCTGTAACGGGATCACGTCCGACTATTTTTCCTTGGTAGCTTTTATCTCCATCTGATAAAATAACCTTAATCTGATCCGCCTGATCAATCACATGATTATTCGTCACAATATAACCATCTTGATCAATGATTACTCCTGAACCTTGGCCCTTTACTGTACGTTTAGTCTGCCACGCAAAAAAATCAGAGACTATCTTCTCCTTTTTAGTAGTAATTTTTACAATTGCTGGGGCTACTTTATCAACTACTGTAATAATTGCATCTTCTTTACTTAATCTATGACTTTCCACTTTAACAGTTTTTGTTTCTTGGTTTGATTTAACTTCTTGTTGTGAATGAGTTTGTTGGAGACTAATAAAATAAATCAATCCACCACCTAATAATAAAGCTATTACAACCAATAATAAGTAGACCTTTAAACCAGAATATTTTCTATCAGTAAATAACGAGTCCATATTCTCCCCCCCTAACCTACTTGGTAAAGTTTAGATATTTGATCTTGAGAAGTAAAATCTAATTCAATATCTTGACCTATCTCCAGTCCATCATCTACTAGCATATTCTTAATTGTTAGAAAAGCTAGTTCAGGTATATTATTATCTTGGCTTAAATGGGCCAATAATATACGACTTGCCTTTTTATTAGCCAGTTCAACTATTAAGTCTGCTGCATCATCATTAGATAGATGGCCTTGCGGGCCCATTACTCTTTTTTTCAATGACCAGGGGTAAGGGCCAATTTTAAGCATCTCGAGATCATGGTTAGATTCTAAAACTACTAAGTCAGCATCATTAATTTCTGCTCTAACTTCTTTTGTTACTACTCCCATATCGGTAGCTATTGCTAGCTTTTTACCATCAGAACTAACAGTATATCCTACAGGTTCTTTAGCATCATGGGATATACTAAAAGGGTTAATCTTTAAATTACCAATATTAAAGCCTTGCTTAACAATTAACTTCTGGCTAGAAGTCAACTTGCCTAATTTCTCTTCACCTACCTGCCAGGTTCCATCAGTAGCATAAATAGGAATCTTGCACTTTCTAGCTATTACCCCAGCTCCAGTAAGATGATCACCATGCTCATGGGTTAATAAAATAGCATCTAAGTCATGAATATCAACATCAATTTGTGCCAAACGACGACTAGTCTCTTTTCCACTTAGCCCTGCATCTATTAAAACCTTCCGTTCTTGACTAGCAATATAAATTGCATTCCCTGAACTACCACTTGCTAAAACACATAATTGCAATTTAATCCCCCTCTCTTTATAAATTTCTTATTTTTAAACAGGATTAAGTCTGTAAATAAAGAATTAATCAATAATATAAGACGTATATTCATAAGGAGGTAAAAAATGGATTTTGAAGCTTTTATAAATCAAGTATCCCAAAAAATTAAAGTAGACTTTACTAGTTATAAACAAAAAAGAGTTAAACGACGTACAAAAAACTTCATAAAAAAGCATAATTTATCTGATTATAAATCCTGTTTTGATAAAATAAAAACAGATCCTCAATTTAAGAGAGAATTCTTAGAGCATATGACTATTAATACTACAGAATTCTTCCGTAACCCAGATAATTATAAATATTTACAAGAAGAAGTACTGCCTAAGTTATTAAAAAAGCATAATAAAATTAAAATTTGGAGTGCTGCATCATCTATTGGTTGTGAAGCTTATACAATTGCAATCATCCTCAATCAATTAGGGGTTGGCCCTAAGCGTTATGAAATTAAAGCAACTGATATTGATTCTACAGCATTAGCTACCGCTCGTAAAGGGAAATATAAACCAACTAACCTTAAAAAAGTTGATCAATCAATTATTGATCAATATTTCACTAAAGAAAATAATAACTATCTCCTTGATGCTAAAATTAAACAACAAGTTAAATTTAAAAGACTAAACCTACTTAAAGATGACTATGAAACAAATATAAATTTAATCTTGTGTAGAAATGTCTTTATTTATTTTACCAAAGAGATAAAAAATAGGCTAACTCAAAAACTAAGTCAAGCTTTAACTGATGATGGAATTTTATTTTTAGGAAATACAGAATATCTACTGCAACCTAAAAAATATAATCTAGAAAAATTATATACATCCTTTTATAAAAAGGCTTAAAATTACTACTTAATAAAGAATAATAATTAATATCAATACAATTAATTATTTAAGAGGATCAATATTGATCCTCTTAAAATTAAATTTTATACTTCTTTAATTTAGCTGCTAACCTATTAGGTATTTGAGCCTCTAATTTAATTCCTTGATTATCATAACTTCTATTTAGTACTCGCCCTTCTTGATATATTCGATCTAGCCAATTGGCTTTATCATAAGACAATTTAAGCTTAACTTTAATCATTCCTTGAACAATAAAGGAAGAAATTTTATTTAGTAATCTTTCTTTCCCTTTGCCATGCAAAGCTGATATAACTACACTATTAGGGTAATCTCGTTGTAATAAATCTAACTTATTATCTGCTACTAGGTCTGCTTTATTAAAAACAGTAATTATCTCTTTATCTAATACACCTAAATCTTCTAATTCATCATGAACTACTGCCATTCTTTCTTTTAAATTAGGATGACTACTATCAACCACATGTAATAATAAATTAGCTTCCTTAATCTCTTCTAAAGTTGCTTTAAAAGCAGCTATCAAATCATGTGGTAACTTTTTAATAAATCCAACTGTATCACTAACAATCACTTGCCTACCTATTGGTAACTTTATTTGACGTAAAGTAGAATCTAAAGTAGCAAACAACCTACCTTTAGCTTCCACTTCTGCTTTAGTCAATAAATTCATTACAGTTGATTTACCTGCATTAGTATAGCCTACTAATGAAATGACTGGATGACGTCGATTTTTACGCTGTAACTGACGATTCTTTCTTATCTTCTTTAAATCTTTTTTTAACCGATGGATTCTTTTTCTGATTCTTCTACGGTCTATCTCTAATTTAGTCTCACCAGGCCCTCTAGTACCTATACCGCCACCTAATCGGGACATTTTAGCTCCTTGACCGATTAGTCTAGGCAATAAATACTTTAGTTGAGCTAATTCTACTTGTAGTTGGCCTTCTTTAGTTTGAGCTTGTTGGGCAAAGATATCTAAAATCAATTGGGTTCTATCTATTACTTTTACACCTAAACCCTCTTCTAGATTACTATATTGAGCTGGAGTTAATTCATCATCAAAAATAATTACATTAGCTTGCTGGTTAATTAAAGTTCGCTTTATTTGACTAACTTTCCCTTGGCCTATGTAATAGGCGGGATCTACTACTCTATCTCTAATTGTTAAGTTTGTTACTACTTCTACTTTTGCTGTAGTAGTTAGATTTTTTAACTCTTTTAGGCTTTCTTCTTTACTTCCTACCAAAATAGCCCGTTCTTGACTTTGTTTTATTTGATGAGTTTCTACATGACTTAATTCTTCTTCTAATTTATAGACAATATCTACATAATTAAATGTATCAGCTTCCTTTAATCCAAGTTGTTGCTTTGCTATACCAGTCAATCTACCTTGTTTAATTTCAGGAAAGATAATCTCTAAGTACTGTCTATTTAAATTAAAATAAGTCAAATTATCCAACCGATATTTTAAAACTAACTCTTTTTTTATCCTTCTCTTTCCTTTATGAAATACTAATATCCTTAATCCCGATAAACGCTTTTTACTTCTTCTTCTTCTAACTCCTTCAATTAAATCTGTCTGTAAAGTGCCTAACTGATAATCTATTACTTGGCCTTTACGATTTAGTAATAAATTAATTTGCTCTTCGTTAAAATCAACTACCTTATTTAATAATTGTTGTGTAATTAACTTTCCGCGTTCTAATCTAAATTCTAATAATTTATCAAGATTATTAATTTGTTATCTCCTCCATTAAGTTACTCCGATAGGTGATAAGTTAGACTGATTAAGCCGATAGATAGATCTTCATTACGAACTTCAATTTCTTCAGGTACCTCTAATCTAGTAGGAGCAAAATTCCAAATAGCTTCTACTCCATTAGCAACTAATTTGTTAGCAATCTGTTGAGCTGAATCTGCTGGTACAGCTACAATAGCAATTCTAATATCCTTTTCTTGTACTAAATCATCCAATTCAGATACAGAATGAATTTTTACATCTCCTAAATGATTCCCAATCTTACCTTGGTCTACATCTAAAGCATAATTTATTTCAAGGCCTAAATTCCTAAAGTTGCCATAGTTAACTAGAGCTTGGCCCAAGTTCCCAGCCCCTATCAAGACAATCTCCCAATCATTATCCAAACCTAAAATCTTCTCTAAGTTCTTTAATAAAACAGATACCTCATATCCTACTCCTCTTCTCCCAAATTCACCATAATAAGATAAATCTTTTCTTACCTGGGTAGAAGGAATTCCTAACATATTCCCTAAATCCTTAGATGAAATAACTTCTACTTGTTGTTCTGACAATTTTTGTAAACAGCGGTAATAAAGAGGTAACCTCTCTACTGTTGTTGCTGGAGTTCTTATTTCTTTCATAATATCTCTCCTTTTATAGTTTATAATAAGTATATTCTTGACTATTCATTAACTTTATTATAATCTTAAATTTAAGTCTGGTCAACCACAGAAGCTTCAAATATGAAGGAGGAAAACAAATGAATTCAACTTATCTTGATCCTATAGCTTTTAAACTAGGTCCTCTAACTGTTTACTGGTATGGAATTATTATGGCGTCTGCTGTATTAATTGGATTACTATTAGCTACTAACGAGGCTAAACGAAGAAATATCGATCCTGAATTAATTATAGATCTTGTCATTTGGGGGATTCCTTGTGCAATTATTGGAGCACGTACTTATTATGTCATCTTTCAATGGGATTATTATAGTCAACACCCTCAAGAAATTATTGCTATTTGGCACGGAGGGCTAGCTATTCATGGTGCCTTAATTGCTGCTTTATTAGCCGGGGTTACCTTTGCCTATAAAAAAGGAGTGTCCTTTTTAAAACTAACTGATATAGCTGCTCCTAGTATTATTTTAGGACAGGCTATTGGTAGATGGGGTAATTTTATGAACCAAGAAGCTCATGGTGGCCCAGTCAGTAGAAATTTTTTAGAAAGCTTGCATCTACCGTATTGGATTATAGAACAAATGCAAATTAATGGCATCTATTATCATCCTACATTTTTATATGAATCAATCTGGAACTTATTAGTTTTCCTATTCTTAACTCTTTACTGGAAAAAACAAGACTTCCTCAAACCTGGTGAAGTATTTTTAAGTTATATTAGTCTTTATTCTTTCGGTCGTTTCTTCATTGAAGAGATGAGAACAGATAGCTTAATGTTAGGTTCTTTTAAAATGGCTAAAGTAATTAGCGTTGTTATAATTTTATTTTCTGTTGGAATTGGCTACTATAATCATTATATTAAAAACTAATAATTATTTAAGGGGGCCAACAATGAAAGATTATATCACTGATGTACCTGGAATTAAAGTAGGTCATGCCCATAGTAAAGAAGGAATGACAGGATGTACTGTTATTTTAACTGAAAAAGGAGCTACTACTGGAGTAGATGTTAGAGGATCGGCACCTGGTACTAGAGAACTAGCCCTTTTAGATCCTATTAATACAGTAGACAAAGCTCATGCTATTTTATTAACTGGAGGAAGCGCTTTTGGATTATCTGCTGCAGATGGAGTTATGACTACTCTAGAAAACAAAAAAATCGGCTTTAATGTAGGCGTTACTAAAGTACCTATTGTTCCTGCAGCTGTTCTATTTGATCTTGAGGTTGGGGATTATCAAATCAGACCTAATGCTACAATGGGCCAACAAGCAACCAAAAATGCTTCTTCCACTGAAACTAGACTAGGAAAAGTAGGAGCTGGGATGGGATGTACTGTAGGAAAACTACTAGGCATAGAGCAAGCTAGTCCTAGTGGTTTAGGTAGTGCCAGCCTACAATTAACAGATGAAATTTATGTTGGAGCTCTAGTAGCAGTTAATGCCTTTGGAGATATTTTAGATAAGAAAGGAAAAATTATTGCTGGCTGTAAGGATGAACAAGGAGATTTCATCAATACTTATCAAGCAATGAAAGAAGAAGAAATAAAAGGTTTTGGTAAAAATACCACCATTGGGGTAGTTGCAACCAATGTTCAATTAACCAAAACCGAAGCTAACAAGGTAGCTCAAGTAGCTCATAATGGTTATGCAAAACATATTCGTCCTGTCCACACTATGTTAGATGGAGATACTATTTTTGCTTTAAGTACAGGTGATAAAAGGATAGATATTAATCTGCTAGCTACAGCAGCTAGTCAAGTAATGGGCCAAGCGATCGTAAAAGCAATTGACAATGTATAATTTACAATTATTTCTTCACCTCGTGACAACGACGACAACGAGCTTCATACTCTTCATCTCTACGGGGATTATCATCCCACTCCGTAGTAGAACCCGCTCCTACTACTACCACTGGATCATCAATACTAGCTGGTTGACCAGCAATTAATCTCTGGTTTCTAGTAGCAGGGTTAGCACACTTAACACAGACAGCATGTAACTTAGTAACATATTCAGCTCGAGCCATTAATTCTGGGATAGGTTTGAAACCTCGTCCTGCAAAATCAGTATCTAATCCAGCAATAATCACCCTTAACCCCTGCTGCGCTAGCTCATCTGCTAAAGGAACCAATTCTTCAGAAAAAAACTGTCCCTCATCGATAGCTACCACATCTATAGTATCTGTTTCTTTTTTTTCTTTAATTTTATGATTAATATCACTTACATTATCTACAATTTCTGCTGTTATTTTATTTCCAGTATGAGTAGTAACCTCAGTATCACTATAACGATTATCAATACTTGGTTTAAAAACTAAAATATCCTGTTCAGCAATCATAGCTCGTTCAACCCTTCTAATCAATTCACTACTTTTACCTGAAAACATTACCCCAGTAATAACTTCTAGCCAACCTGTTTCTACACTTCCATAATAGCCATGCACTAATAAAACCCCTTCCTAAAGTTGATTATAATTTCTACCTTTACTATTATAAGATTATCTTTAACAAAAAACAACCTTAAATAATTAATTTTGAATCCAAAATAACTCTGTTTTTTTATTACTAATAGAGGATAATTTCAAGTTTTGTCTAAATATGACTATAAAGCAACCTATGCTACCAATTAATAAATCAATTATAAAGGAGCTATGAAGTATAATCTATAACTGGTCACCTAAGGGTTATATGGAGCTAATGGTGAACCCACCCTGTATTTTTTAATATAAGGAGGATATAATGATTATTAATCAAGAACCCCAGCCTAATGAAGCTAAGAAAAAAGACTTTGCTAAATTTACGATCCTTTTATTAATTCTCTCATTAATTTTAGTAACTACTTCTCTTTTAATAAATAAATACCTATATTTAACCTATGCCATCTTAATTATCATCATAATCTATACTATACATAAGTTAAGAGTTACTAAAGTTAAAGAAAAGAAAAAAGAATTTCGTAGTCTCCTTGAAAAACATAAAATATTATTAAACAATGTTGAAACGCAAATTTGGTATGCAAACGATACGGATTCATACGGAATGGTAAACCAAGCCCATGCAGATTTTTTAGGAGTAGAAAAAGAAGAATTGAAAGACAAAAACTGTATTACTAGCAATCAGGAGGTATTTACTACCAAAGAAAAGATTACAACTAAACAATGGGTTAAAAACTATAAAGGTCAAAAAAGACTATTATCGATTACAAAAATACCTAAATTAAATACTGCAAATGAAGTTGAATATGTAATCTGCACTGCTGAAGATATAACTAAAGAATATAAAAAAGAAGAAAAAATAAAACGTTTGACTTTTCATGATAGCCTAACTGGTCTCTATAATAGAAGGTATTTTGAACAAGAATTACAAAGACTTGATACCCAAAGGCAATTACCTTTAAGTATCATCATTGGAGATGTTAATGGACTTAAATTAGCTAATGATGCATTTGGGCATCATTTAGGAGATAAGTTATTAAGGAAAGCTGCTCAAACCATCAAGAACTCTTGTCGTAATGAAGATATTGTAGCCCGTTGGGGAGGAGATGAATTTGCAATTTTATTACCTCAAACTACTGAAAAAGATGTTAAAAAAGTCTGTTCTAGAATAGAAAAAGACTGTAAAGAAAAAGATTTAGGTCTAATTGACATTAGTATTAGCTTAGGACATGCAACTAAAAAACTACCTACCCAAAGCTCTAAAGATATCTTTAAAGAAGCAGAAGACTGGATGTATAAAAAGAAATTAAAAAAGAGCAGAAAGTTTCATAATAAAACCATCTCCTCATTAAAAGAAACTTTAAAGAAAAAAACTCATGAAACATTAGAACACGGCCAAAGAATAGAAAGCTTAGCTCTTAAATTAGGAAAAAAATTAAACCTAGCAAAGCCTAAATTAAATAATCTATCTTTACTTGCTAAGTTCCATGATTTAGGTAAGGTAGCAATCTCAAAAAAAATACTCGAAAAGAATAAGTCTTTAACAGAAGAAGAGTGGGGGAAGATACAAGAACACACTAAAATAGGATACCAGATAGCAAAATCTTCTTTTGAATTACGTCATATTTCACAAGAAATTTTAAATCATCATGAATGGTGGAATGGCTCAGGTTATCCCCAGGGATTAAAAGAAGAAGAAATTCCTCTTTTAGCAAGAATAATTGCTATCATTGATGCTTATGATGTGATGATTCATGGAAGGACATACCAAAAACCACTTAGTGAACAAAAGGTTTTAAAAGAGATTAAAAAGAAAGCAGGAATTCAATTTGACCCTAAGTTAGTGGAAGAATTCATGAAAATAATAAGTAATAACAAAAAAGCAAGAGAGAGGGCTGATTAACCCTCTCTTTTATAGTAATTGTGGACTGGAAATTCTTGTTTATAAACCCTAATTTTCTTTCTTTGCCCGATAAAGAAGTAACCAGCCTTGGCCCTAGCTCCCTGATTCCAAATAAAATGTAATAAGCCCTTGATTTTATTTCTTGTTGGCTGGATAAAATTAACAAATAATACCGTATCATCACTTTCTATTCGATTATAATGAGAATAACTATCTCTTCCATCTAAATCGATTACAGTAAATTTTTTACCCAATCTTTTAGCTACTAGATAAGCAAATAGATAGTTATCATCATTTAGAGTGACTATTCCATCTATCTGCTTTAATTTCACTTGCTTTCTAATATAACCTTCCATAACCTGACTATATTCTTCTATTTCAACTGTTGTTCCCTCTAGCTGTCTATTATTCTTCCCCCTAAAATCAGCTGGTAGTTTTCTATCTATAAAATAATCTAGATTATCCTTTACTTGCTGATAGCCGGACATATATAATTTGTTTTTCTCTTCTCTAGATAAAGAAAAATCTATTACTTTAATCCCTAAAGTCGGTATTGAAATGACATAAGCATCCGAAAGCTCAATTTGTCTTCTCTCATTAACTGTCATTACCATCTCTAATAAGTTAGTTAAATAGTCTATCAAATTGTCTATTTTACTTGGTTGACCAGGTTTTTCATCTATTAATATTAAACCTAAAGTAGGACGAGATGAATCAGCAAAGACTTGTAAAGGAAAATTATTCATTACTCCTCCATCAATATATAGCCTAGAGTTATAATGATATGGCTTATAAAAGATAGGTATACTCATTGACATCCTCACTGCTTTAGCTACCGAAAATTGTGGGGTCTGTTCTTTCGAAAACACCTTTGTGCTTCTATATGTTGCATCAGAAGCTATAACCTTAACTTCTTTATTTAAATCTTCGAAGACTCTTACCCCTTTTGCTTCTAACCTCTCTGCCATCCAATCCAAAAATTCATTTCCCTTATATATCCCGTATTCGGTAAATAATCTTATGATAGAAAAATCATCTTTAAAATCCTCTAAATCTTGCTGATAAATTAATTCTTTTAACTTGTCAATGCTATATCCTGCCCCATATAGTGTAGCTATAATTGCACCTACTGAACTGCCTGCAAGACTGACTATTTCAATCCCTTCTTCTTCTAAAGCTTTTATACCACCTAAATGGGCTATTCCTTTTACTCCACCACCACTTATAGATAAATTAATCCTTAAATCACTTATTAAATCCACCTCCTTAATCTATACCCTTATAATTAATATATTTCTAGTTGATAGCTTTTGTTACCTAATAATTAAAAAAATAGCCTTTCATTAGAATTGGAAATATTATATAATATTTAATAGAAAGGAGGAAAAAATTGAAAAAAAGAATATGGTTGTACTTATTAGTTTTATTTGTTTTTATTTTCTCCAGTAATATTATTCTAGCTAAAGACATAGTTGAAATTAAAAAAAATATCTACCCTGCAAATATCTTAAATTTATACAAGACTGGAGATAAATACCCTTCTGTAGGTATTAAGCACCATTTAGAAAAAGGAATTTATTTAGGGGGGAACTTAGAATATCAGCAAAGTGATGGAGCAGAATTAGAATTAAGTTCAGTTTATATGATTCCAGATGTTTTTATTTTTGATTTTTATGGTGGAGGAGGATTAAAAGTAAATATTAAGAACAAAGACCTAGATCCTTATCTACTATTAGGAAATCAATTTATCTTCTTATTTTCCGAAGTTAAATATTATTTATCTGAGGATCAAGTAGAATCTCGTGCTGGATTTAAGTTTAAATTTTAATCCAAAATTAAACAAGGACGCCAGTTGGCGTCCTTTAGATTTACCCTAGAAATAATTTATTATTATTTTGCAAAGTATTCTACCCCAGCCTTAAATATCTGTTGATCCTTCTTTCCTATTATATTTTTGGCTACATTTGTTCCAATACGTTCTGAATGCCCCATCTTACCTAAAATTCGACCATCAGGACTTGTAATACCCTCAATAGCATAGACTGAACCATTAGGATTAAAGGCTATATCAGATGTTGGAACCCCAGCAAAATCTACATATTGAGTTGCTACTTGTCCATTATCCAATAGTTGTTCTACCAATTCTGCACTGGCTACAAAACGACCTTCACCATGAGATACAGGTATTGAATGCACATCTCCTACATCTACGTTAGATAACCAAGGAGATTTATTTGATACTATTTTTGTCTGGGCTACACATGAGATATGACGTCCTACTTCATTATAAGTTAGTGTTGGTGCATCTTCTGTTAGCTCTCTTATTTCTCCGTATGGTACTAAACCTAATTTAATTAAGGCTTGGAAACCATTACAGATACCTATCATTAACCCGTCTCTATTATTTAATAAGTCGTTTACTGCTTCTTTTATTTTAGGATTTCTAAAGACTGTTGCTATAAATTTACCTGCCCCTTCAGGCTCATCTCCAGCACTAAATCCTCCTACTAAAGCAACTATCTGAGCATCCTTTATTGCTTCTGACAGAGCATATATTGAATCTTCTATCTGTTCTGGTTCTAAATTTTTAAAGATTAAAGTTTCTACTTCTGCTCCTGCTTCCTTAAATTGCTTAGCTGTATCATATTCACAATTTGTTCCTGGAAAAACAGGGATTAAAACCTTTGGTTTATCTACTCTATTCTTGCAGACAGGCATATCTTCTTCTTGATAGGGCTTAAATTCAAATTCTTCTCTTCTTTCTGTTTTAGTTTTATAGACATCTTCTAGTGGTTCTTCCCACACTTTTATAGCTTCAGTAATAGATATTTCTAGACCATTAACTGTGATTATTTCTTCGGCATTTGTTCTACCTAATACTCTATAATTTACTGCTCCAAATAATTCATCTAGATCTTCTTCTGCTCCAATTTCTAAGACTAGCGAACCATAATCAGGAGTAAATAAAAGATTATCTTCTAGTTTATCCTGGAAGGTCATACCTATCTTATTTCCTAGAGACATCTTAGTTACTGCTTCTGCCAGACCACCTAATGTCACTGCTCGCGCTGATAAGACCTTACCTGTTTTGATTAGTTCATTTACTTTATCATAAGCTAATTTTAACTTGTTAAAATTAGGTAGTTCAGCTTCATCTCGTTCTAAAGGTACATATACTACCTTACTATCAGCACTTTTAAACTCTGGAGAGATGACATGATTGACATCTACTGTGTCAACTGCAAAAGATACTAAAGTGGGTGGCACATCAAGGTCATGGAATGTTCCTGACATACTATCTTTACCACCAATTGCAGGTAGCCCAAATTCCTTCTGAGCCTGATACGCACCTAGTAAAGCACTAAATGGTTTACCCCATCTCTTATAATCATCTCTTAAACTTTCAAAATACTCTTGGAAAGTAAATCTTATTTTTTCATACTCTCCACCAGTTGCTACTACTTTGGCTACTGACTCAATAACTGCATATAAAGCCCCATGAAAGGGACTCCAAGTTGCTAACTTAGAATCAAACCCGTAGCTCATAATTGTTCCTGTGGTTGTATCTCCTTCTAAAGTAGGTATCTTAGCAACCATGCTCTGCGTTGGAGTTAACTGATGTTTACCACCATAGGGCATCAGTACACTATTAGCACCTACTGTACTATCAAACTTTTCTACTAATCCTTTTTGGCTACAAACATTTATATCTGATAAATTCTCAAACCACTTTTGCTTTAAGTTAGTATCTTCTGATAATCTTCTTTTCGGTGCCTGGCTAAAGTAACTCTCTTCCTCAGGTTCTGTAACTACTACCTTTGTTTCTTGAGTTGCGCCGCTAGTATCTAAGAAACCTCTACTTAAATTAATTATATCATCGCCATTCCAATTCATAATTAATCTACCATGATCTTTTACTTTTGCCACTACTGTTGCCTCTAAATTTTCTGTTGTAGCTAACTCCTTAAATTCCTCTACATTTTCTTGGTCTATTACTACTGCCATCCGCTCTTGAGATTCAGAAATTGCCAATTCTGTTCCATCTAATCCAGCATATTTCTTTGGTACAGCATTTAAGTCAACTTCTAAAGCATCTGCTAACTCACCAATTGCTACTGCTACTCCACCTGCTCCAAAGTCATTACATTTCTTAATCATTCGACTTACTTTTGAATTTCTAAATAGTCTTAAAATTTTTCTCTCTGTTGGCGGATTACCTTTTTGCACTTCAGCTCCACATTCTTCAATTGATTCTTTAGTATGCTCTTTTGATGAACCCGTTGCTCCCCCACAGCCATCACGACCAGTTCTACCACCGACTAAAACAACTATATCTCCAGGCTTAGCATCTCCTCTAACCACATCTTCTTTAGGAGTGGCCGCTACTACCGCACCTATCTCCATATGTTTAGCTAGATATCTTTCATCATAAATTTCATTAACTATTCCTGTTGCTACCCCTATTTGATTACCATATGAACTATACCCATCAGAAGCTTCTTGAGCTATTTTTCTTTGTGGTAATTTACCAGGTATAGTATCTTCTATAGCTACTCTTGGGTCACCAGATCCTGAAATACGCATCGCTTGATAAACATAGGAACGTCCGGCTAATGGGTCACGAATACAACCACCTAAACAAGTTGCCGCTCCTCCAAAAGGTTCAATCTCTGTAGGATGGTTGTGGGTCTCATTTTTAAACATTACTAACCATTCTTCTTCTTCCCCGTCTACATCTACAGGTACAATAATGCTAGAAGCATTTACCTCGTCAGATACTTCTAAATCCTCTAATCTACCTTCTTTTCTTAACTCCTTCATCCCCATTAGTGCTATATCCATCAAGCATATATCTTTATCTTCAGAAGGATAGACTTTTTTGCGGCCTGCTAAATACTCTTCGTAAGCACTTTCTATAGGTTTAGTATATTTGTTTTCTTCTATTTTTACATCCTCTATACTGGTTAAGAATGTTGTATGGCGACAGTGATCTGACCAATAAGTGTCTAATACCTTTATTTCTGTTATTGTCGGATTTCTTTTTTCTGTATCTTTAAAATATTTTTGTGTATGAAGTAAGTCCTCTTTACTCATAGCTAAGCCTAATTCTGTTAGTAACTCTTCTAGACCTGCTTCATCTTCTTCTATAAAACCTTCTACTATTTCTACTTCCGTCGGAATGCTATACTCCATTTCTAACTTGTCTGGTTTATCTAAGTTGGCTTCTCTTGAATCCACAGGATTTATATAATAATCTTTTATTTCCTTTATTTCGTTAGCAGCTAGTTCTCCTTGTAATACAATTATTCGTGCATTTCTAACAATCGGCTTTTCATCATTATTTAGTATCTGCATACATTGCTCTGCTGAATCGGATCGTTGGTCATATTGGCCCGGTAAATATTCTACTCCAAAAGCTATCTCACCTTCTGCTAATTCTAACTTTTCTTCATATAACTTATCTACTGGTGGTTCTGATAATATTGCATGACAGGCTTGATTATATGCTTTTTGAGATATCCCTGAAATATCATATCTATTAACTATTCTTAAATCTTCTAAATTTTCTAATTGAAGATTTTGTTTTAAATCTTCTAATAGTTCTTTAGCTTCTACATTATAGCCTTCCTTTTTTTCTACATATACTCTTCTGATTTGTGACATTTTATTGCCTCCTTTGTTTTTTGAACCTGTATTTTGAACCTGTATTTACTTATATAGTTATTTAATTTTGAAATAGGACTTAATTGCATTTTAAAACTTACTATCAATTATAAATTGTTAATTAACTTTATTCTTAAATTGTATACTTACATTATAGTATGTTATAATTAAGTAGTAAAATTAATAATTCTTATATTATTAATAAGGAGGACTTATTAATGAATATTAATTATGAATTATATAAGGTCTTTTATTATGTAGCAAAGCATCTAAGCTTTTCTAAAGCTGGTAAGGAACTTTACATTTCTCAATCTGCTGTTAGTCAATCTATTAAGTCATTAGAAAAAGAATTAGCTACTCCTTTATTTATTCGTAGTACCAAAAGAGTTAGTCTTACTAAAGAAGGAAAAATGCTATATAAGCATATTAAACCTGCCTTTAATTTGATTAAAAATGGAGAGAAAAATATTCAAGAAATTAACTCTTTCAAAAAAGGAGAAATACACATTGGGGCCAACGATACAATCTGTAAATATTTCTTATTACCTTATCTAAAAAAGTTTCATGAACTTTATCCTCAGATTCATATTCAAATTACAAATCGAACTTCAGCTAAATGTGTTGAATTGTTAAAGGAAGGAGCAGTTGATTTGATAATTACTAATCTACCTAACTATCAAATCACTAATTTTATGAATATAAAGCAAATCTTTAGCTTCAAAGATGTCTTTATTAGCGGACATAATTATAATGAATTGAAGAATGAAAGGATAAATGTTAATACCCTAACTAATTATTCATTACTGATGTTAGAAGAAAATACAACTACTCGTAAATTTTTTGATAGTTTAATGAATGACTTGGCTATCGATATAACTCCTGAAGTTGAATTAGGAAGTGTTGACTTATTAATTGAAATGGCCAAAATAGGTCTTGGGATTTCTTTTGTTCCTGATTATTGTATTGGCGAGGTAAATAATATCTTTAGATTAAATATTGAGGAAGAGTTACCAGAAAGAAATCTAGGACTTGTTACTAATGAAAAACTCCCTTCTTCTATTGCTAGTAAGAAATTTATTGAATTAATGACTAGCTCTTAAATAATTTCATAAATTTAACCTAAATTCCTCCTAAAATATAGTTGAAATAGCCTAGATTTAGATCTAAATCTAGACTATGCTCTAATAATTAAAATTCTTTAGCTAACTCTTTTGCTTCTGCAACAGAACTATTGACTGCGTGCTCTAACTCTTCACCTTCTAATACATTAGTATTTTCTACAGTAACTGTTGCCACATCTGTGATTCCCATAAATCCTAAAATAGTTCTTAAATAACGATCTCCCATTTCAAAATCTACTGCCGGACCTTCAGAGTATGATCCACCACGAGCAGTAATATGAACTGCTTTCTTATCTGATAATAAACCAACTGGCCCTTCTTCAGTATATTTAAATGTAACTCCAACATAAGCAACATAATCTATATAGGCTTTTAGTATAGCTGGAATACTTAAGTTCCACATTGGAGCAGCAATAATATACTTATCTACTTCAGCAAATGATTCAGCATAACCTTTCATTACATTGTCATTACCACCAAACATATCTGCTATCTTTTGACCATCTAAAAATTCAATTTCCTCTTCATATAAATCTAAAGTAATTACTTTATCATTAGGATTTTCTTCCTTATACTTCTCTACAAAATTCTCAGACATCTGAAAAGTATAGGAATTTTCATCACTCTTAGGATTAGCTTTAATATATAACACTTTTGACATAATTCATCATCTCCTCTTAATTTAACTTTTTAGTAAGATAACCTTATCATTATTAATAACCAATACCACCATCAGCTAATCTTTTTAATTTAATGAAACTAAGTAAGCTAATTACATCAAGTTTGGTTCTTACTTTATGTTAGTATTATTATAGTATATATAAATAACTTTTGTCAACAATATAATTAAATCTTGATTAATTATTTTAAGTTAGTTATCTATTTCTTTTATATTTTAAATAATTATGATAAACTAATATTAAGGGGTTGATATACTATATGACAGACAATAAACTATGCCCTAAAGTAGAAAGTGCTTTTAAGTTATTCAGTAAAAAGTGGACAGGATTGATTATTCATGTATTATCTGAAGGGCCAAAGCGATTTTCAGATATATCTGCAACTATCCCTAACTTAAGTGATAGAATGTTAACCAAACGTTTTAAAGAGTTAGAGGAAAATGGAATAATAGATAGGAAAGTTTATCCTGAAACTCCAGTCAGAATTGAATATAAATTGACTGAAAAGGGAAAAGCTCTAAAACCAGTTATGAAAGCAATGGAAACTTGGGCTGAGGAGTGGATGTAAAAAAGCCTTGTGATTCAATCACAAGGCTTTTAGTATATTAACTATTAAATTTTAGTGTCTAAAATGTCTTCTGCCAGTAAAGACCATGGCAATTCCGTTCTTATTAGCAGCTTCAATTACTTGCTCGTCTCTAATAGAACCACCTGGCTGAATAACTGCTTTAATCCCTTTAGCAGCTGCTTCTTCAATTGCATCTGGGAAAGGGAAGAAAGCATCAGAAGCCACAACTCCACCCTCTTGGCGACCATCAGCTTTACGGCCAGCAATAATCATAGAATCAACGCGACTCATTTGGCCAGCACCAACTCCAACTACCATTTCATCTTTAGCCATGACAATGGCATTTGATTTAACGTGCTTAACTACTTTCCAACTAAATAATAGATCTTTTAGTTGTTCTGCAGTCGGTTTAACATCAGTAACTACTTCTAGTTCACTTTCATCTGTCTCTACAATATCTCGCTCTTGAACTAATAAACCACCAACTACTTTCTTTAAGTTATAACCTGGCTCATCACGATTAATAGATAAATCTCCTGTCTCTAATAGTCGAACACTATCCCATCTCTCTTTTAAAATTTCAAGTGCTTGATCAGTAAACTGAGGGCCAATTACTACTTCAATAAACTTATCTTCATCTGCTATTTCTTGGGCTACATCTGCTGTTACTTTACGATTTAAAGCAACAATGCTACCAAAAGCAGATAATGGATCTCCTGCATGGGCTTTTTTATAAGCATCAAGTAAATTATCACTCTGAGCCATACCACAAGGATTAGCGTGCTTAATTACTGCAGCAGCAGGCTGATCTGGAAATTCTTTTACTAACTCTAAAGCTCCATTGGTGTCATTAATATTATTGAATGATAAATCTTTACCATGTAATTGTTTAGCGGTAGTAATAGATGGTTCATTAAGTTCTTGCTCTTGATAAAAGGCTGCATCTTGATGTGGGTTTTCTCCGTATCGTAAATCAGATTTTTTAGTATAAGCATCTAACATAGTTTCAGGAAGTTCATCATCACTTACTAATCCACCTAAATATTTCTGAATTAAACTATCATATTTAGCAGTATGTTCAAAAGCTTTATGGGCCAACTTCATCCGTTTCTCATCACTCAAAGCTCCATCATTTACTTGTAATTCTTCTAAAATACTATTATAATCAGTTGGATCAACAACCACTCCCACATCAGTAAAGTTTTTAGCAGCAGAGCGAATCATTGTTGGCCCACCAATATCTATATTCTCAACAGCCTCTTCTAAAGTTACATCATCTTGAGCAATAGTTTCAGCAAAAGGATAAAGGTTACAAACAATTAAATCAATTGGTTTAATTCCTTGCTCTTTGATCTCTTCCATGTGTTCTTGATTATCTCTAACCGCCAAAATACCACCATGAACAGCTGGATGTAAAGTTTTTACTCGTCCATTCATCATTTCTGGATAGTCAGTTACGTCACTAATCTCTACTACTTCTACACCAGCTTCTTTAATTTTTTGTGCAGTTCCACCAGTAGAAATGATAGTTACTCCTAACTCTCTTAGACCTTTAGCAAAATCAACAATTCCTTCCTTATCAGAAACACTTAATAAAGCCTGTCTGATTTTTGTCATTTTTTCACCCCGCAAATATTATTAATTGACAATTGATAATGTACAATATTCAGGGGAATAAATTCCCCGTTCATGCTTCGCTACAATTAAAATCATAAACCAATAAAATCAAGCAACTAATTGACACTAAAATTAAACAAATTAAGAACTGTAATTCAATAAAAAATTTAATTTGTAATTTCTAATAATAACTTTCTTGATTCAATCATTTATCCCTTTAAAGTAGCATAGTATTGAATTTAATTAAGCATTTTAGTATTCAACTTAAATTCAACCGTTATTTTATTATTAATTTTAGTTAGTTGATATTGTATTGATTTTTAAATTAAATCTGTCTTGATTTGTGTTAATCCGTGGCTAGGTCTTGACCTTTAATTGTTTATTGTTAATTATTCTTTGATTATAACTTTGCCATTTTTAACCTCTAATTTATCTTCTGCATACAACCTAATTGCTTTAGGATAAATTTTGTGTTCTTTTTGTAAAATTCGATTAGCTAAAGTTTCTTCCGTATCATCTTCTTTAACTGGTACTGTAGCCTGTAGAATTATTGGCCCAGTATCCATTCCTTCATCAGCAAAATGAACCGTACAACCAGCTACCTTGACTCCATAATCTAAAGCTTGCTTCTGAGCATGAAGTCCTTTAAAGGCTGGTAATAAAGAGGGATGAATATTCATCACACTATCCTTATACTTTTTCACAAAATAAGGAGTTAATAATCGCATAAAACCAGCCATTATCACTAACTGAACATTATGTTGTTCTAAAATATCAATCATGCCTTGTTCAAACTCTTCTGTAGTATTATAGTCTTGGGGATTAACATATTGATTATCAATGTCATACTTAGCAGCTCTCTCTAACGCCTTAGCTGTCTCTTTATCACTAATAACTACTTCAATTTCAGCCGGTATTTCACCAGCTTTTATTCCATCAATAATAGATTGGAGATTAGTACCTCTTCCTGACGCTAAAACTCCTATTTTTAACATTTCAACACCTCACCCGCTTTAAATTGACAATTTACAATGTACAATTTACAGTTAAAAAACAAGGTCAAAACCAAATAAAGCTTTAATATTAAATTTATTAATAAAAACTTGAATCTAGGAATTATATAACTTTTATGGTTTTACTCAGCCTCGACCTTAACCTTAATCTTGAATCTACTCAATCTCAAACTATATTCTTTATTATTTGATCTTTAATTATCAATTGTTAATTTTCCATTGTCAATTGCACTTTCTTGCACTTCCCCAATCACATATGCTTTTTCTCCTAATTCATTCGCCTGCTTAACTACATCTGCTGCTTCTGCTGCCGGCACAACCAATGTCATTCCTACTCCCATATTGAAAGTACGATACATCTCTCGTTCTGCTATATCTCCTATATCTTGCATTAAATTAAAGATAGTTTGCGTTGGCCAACTAGTTTGATCAATCACTGCTTGTAAATCATCTGGTAGAATCCGAGGTAGATTCTCAATTAATCCTCCACCAGTAATATGAGCAATGCCATTAACTTGATACTGCTCTAAAATTTCTAAAACTGGCTGAACATAAATTCTTGTTGGCTTTAATAATTCTTCTCCTAAAGTAGTCTCTAACCCCTCTATTTGATCCTCAACATCATAACCTGCTACATCAAAAAAGACTTTTCTAGCTAGTGTATAACCATTACTATGAATCCCATTAGAAGCTAAACCAATAACCTTATCTCCAGCTGCAATATTTGCCCCAGTAATAATCTTGTCCTTATCAACCATTCCCACGACAAAACCAGCTAAATCATACTCACCACTATCATAAAAGTCAGGCATCTCTGCTGTTTCTCCACCAATTAAAGCACAACCTGCTTCTTTACAACCAGCAGTAATCCCTTTAACAACCTCTGCTACACTATCTGGCTTTAATTTACCAGTCGCTAAATAATCTAAAAAGAATAATGGCCTAGCTCCTTGGGCCAAAATATCATTAACAGACATAGCTACTAAATCAATTCCTACCGTATTATGTTGGCCCGTCATAAAGGCAAGTTTTAACTTAGTTCCTACTCCATCAGTCCCTGAAACTAATACCGGTTCATTATAATCACCGAAATCAGGAGCAAATAAGGCCCCAAAACTACCTAATCCTGTTAAAACTTCAGAAGTAAAAGTATCTGCTACATCATCCTTTAATTTATCTACTGCTTCTTCTCCCGCTTCAATATCTACCCCAGCATCTTTATAGGTTAATCCCATTCTAGCTAACACCTCTTTTTCTGGTAAATTTAATATTACTTACACTCAACACTCCAAACTAAACTTTCCTTCACCTTCTCCAATTGGATAATCTCCACTAAAACAAGCAGTACAAAAACCATAGCCATTAGCTTCAATTGAAGCTAATAGTCCTTCTTGACTAATATAAGTTAATGAGTCTGCTCCAATATGGTCACAGATCTCTTCTACACTATTTTCTGCTGCAATTAACTCCTGACGTCTAGAGGTATCTAAACCATAATAACAAGGGTAGGCTACTGGAGGAGAAGCTATTCCCATATGCACTTCCTTGGCCCCGGCTTCTTTCATCATGCGAATTATTTGCTTACTAGTAGTTCCTCTAACTATAGAATCATCAATCAAAAATATTCTTTTTCCTTCAATAATGTCTTTAATTGGATTTAATTTTATTTTAACCTTTAAATTCCTAATTTCTTGAGTAGGTTGAATAAAAGTCCGGCCTACATATCTATTTCTTAAAATCCCCTTTTTATAAGGAACTCCAGATTCTTCAGCAAATCCTAAAGCTGAAGGAATACCTGAACTAGGCACTGGTACTACCAGATCCGCTTCTATATCTGTCTCTCTCGCTAATTGACGACCTATTTCTTCTCGGGCAAGCTGAACATTTTGACCACCAATTACACTATCTGGTCGCGCAAAGTAAATAAATTCAAATACACAAAAATTATAAGGAGTCCGTTCACCATAATATTTGCTTTTAATGCCTTCCTCATTAATTACAACAATCTCACCCGGCTCAATATCTCTAATATGCTCTGCGCCAATAATATCAAAAGCACACGTTTCGGAAGCAATAATATAACTATCCTCTAATTTTCCTATTGCTAATGGCCTAAAACCATGCGGATCACGAGCAGCTACTAAACTATCTTCCGTCATTGCTATTAAACTAAAAGCCCCTTTTACCTTCTGCAAACTATGAGTCAAAGCTTCAATAATATCATCTTTAAAAGACCTAGCCACAAGATGGGCAATTACCTCAGTATCAAGTGTAGAATGAAATATAGATCCTCTTTGCTCTAAATTTTTTCTCATTTCTAAACCATTAACTAAATTACCATTATGGGCTAATGCTAATTCGCCCTTAATTGAATTAGTTACCAAAGGTTGTGCATTTGATAATAGACTAGAACCCGTTGTAGAATAGCGAACATGTCCTACTGCCATTTGGCCGGTTAATTCTTCTAATGCCTCTTCATCAAAAACATTAGTTACTAAATCCATCCCTCTCCGATTCGTAAATTCTCCCTTATCATTAACACAGATTCCAGCACTTTCTTGGCCCCGATGTTGAAGAGCATGTAAGCCTAAATAGGTTAGATTTGCTACATCAACCTTATCATCTGAAGTAGCATACACCCCAAACACTCCACACTCCTCTTCCATCTTATCTATTAGATTCTCATCTTGGCAAAAATAATTTCTCGCCATATCTATTTCATCTCCTTCTATTTAGCTAACACTCATTACTCACACTTAATATTAATTATTTCTCTAGTCTTCTTACAATTTCGTGATATGCTCCTTCTACCTCACCTAAATCACGTCGGAAACGATCTTTATCTAATTTCTTTTGTGTTTTAGTATCCCAAAAACGACAAGTATCTGGCGAAATTTCATCTCCTAAATAAATTTTACCTTTGTTATCAGTACCAAATTCTAATTTGAAATCAATTAAATCAATTCCCTTATCTGCTAAAAATTCAACTAAAATATCATTGATTTTAAAAGCTAGCTTACTAATCTGATCTAACTGCTTTTTTGTAGCTAGTTCTTCAGCATACACATGATATCTATTAATCATAGGGTCACCTAAATCATCATCTTTATAATAAAACTCCAATACTGGTTTATTTAATCTGGTTCCTTCTTCTAATCCTAGTCTTTTAGCTAAACTACCAGCTGCTACATTTCTCATTACCACTTCTACTAGAATAATATCTAACTTTTTAACAAGAACATCTGTTTCATTTATTTTTTCTATTAAATGAGTTGGAATACCATTATCCTCTAGTAACTCAAATAAAATAGTTGATATTTTAGCATTTAATCTTCCTTTTTCAGTAATTTGACCTTTCTTTTCTCCATCAAAAGCAGTGGCATCATCCTTATACTCCACTATTACTTTATCAGCATCATTAGTACTATAGACTTTTTTAGCTTTTCCCTCATATATCATTTTTTCTTTTTCCATTTGTTTCCCCTCCTAAGTTATACGAATTATTCGGATTAAATTAAATTTTATCAACCAGTTAATTCAATATCTAATTTATTACTCCAACTTTTTACGATTTTTTCGGTTTTATCTACTGAAATCCCGATGTATTTTTCAGGATTAACTAATAATTCCCGCTGTTTTTGATTGAACTGTTCCCAATAAGGTTTTAATTCTTCTTTAGTCTGGACTAACTTCCTTAAAGTTTGGCCCGTTTCTTCTGCTTCTAAAGTTAATTTTCTTACCACTTCATGAGCATCTGGATGACCATAAGAAGCCAATAAAATATAAAGTGGTTCAGCTACCACCAATTCTTTATTTTGTGCAAAATTTTTCTTCATATTATCATGGTCAACAACTAATTTTTCTCCTACTCTAATTAAACGATTGACAGAAGATAATAAACCAACTATAATTTCAGGAATAAATCTGCTAGATGCAGAATTAGTTAAATCACGTTGGTGTTCAGAAATCTGATCTTGATAAACAGTCATCATTCGAGGCATAAATTCTTTCCACATACTTTTAACATTCTCATAATTAATTGGATTTCGCTTATGAGGCATAGTTGAAGAGCCGACTTGGTCTTCATCAAAATACTCTCCCACCTCACCAATTTCTGAGCGCTGTAGATGACGCATATCATCACTAAAATTAGCTATAACCCCAAAACAAGAGGTTAAATAATGAACAAAATTGGTTATATATTCTGGTTCTACAATTTGAGTTGAATGAGTACTAGCTTCTAAATCTAACTCTGCTAACACATCTGCTTCAAATGATTCAGGTTGATCAAAGAAAAGGTGACTAGCATTATAAGCCCCTACAGCTCCTGCAATCTTTCCTTTTAACTGCTTACTACTTTCTTCAATATCTTGAATAGTATTTCCTAGTCTACTTACATACTCTGCTATAGCAAATCCAAAAGTGATTGGAACTGCATGCTGTCCGTGTGTTCTACCAACCTGAACTGTTTCTTTTTCTCGAAGGGCAATCTCCATTAATAATTTTTCTAACTCCTTTAAGGTTGGTAAGATTAATTCTTCAGTAGCCTCTTTATAACGTAAAGAATTAGCAGTATCAACAATATCAAAAGAAGTTGTAGTAAAGTGAATATAAGGTTTGGCCTCCTCACTAACCTTATGTTGAATACAGTTTACTAAAGCTCGAATATTATGCTTTGTCTTCCTCTCTTCTTTATAAACTTCTTCTGGCGTTATCTCTTTTACAGCTTTTTCCACTTGGGTTGCTACTTCCTGCGAACAAATTCCACGTTTAGCTAAAGCTTTCACTAAAGCTAGCTCTACAGTAGCTTGATATTTAACTTTTGCCTCCTCAGATAAATAAGTTGAATAATCTTTAAATTCATCTCGCAAAGAATATCTATGATCTAAAGGGCCAATATTTTTAAAAATATTACGCTTTATCATCTTATTTCTCCCCCTTGATTATTTATTTAAACCACTTAAAACTAAAAAAGACCTAAATAAACTGCCTTGTAACTACAAGGAAAGCTTATCTAGGTCTACTATCCCTAAAAGCAAAAGCCTTCCTTCATAGTCAACAGTTTACGGCTGTTGGTAGAAACATGTAGCCTTATCCTACACATATATGAAGCAAGATAATATTCGGTTTATTACGATTGTTAATCCTATAATAACATTTTATAATCTTTTTATCAAGATTAAAGCGAATGTTATTTTAATATTCGCTAATAATTTTCGTTATTTAAGATTGTTTATCTAAATAATCCTGATACCCTAAATTTTCTAGTTCTCTGGCTGTCTTTTTTACACTTTGGGCCAACTCTGCTTTATACTTCATAAACTTATCTCTTAACTTTTGGTTATTAATTCCTAACATTTGAATAGCCAATAACCCAGCATTTTTAGCGCCGTTAATACCTACTGTAGCTACTGGTACTCCACCAGGCATTTGTACAATAGAATAAAGAGAGTCTACTCCATTTAATTTAGAAGTTTTAATTGGTACTCCAATCACAGGTAATGATGTATGAGAAGCTGTCATACCGGGTAAATGAGCTGCTCCTCCCGCTCCAGCAACAATCACATCAATTCCTCTCTCCTCTGCACTTTCTGCATATTCAGAAACCCGATCAGGTGTTCTATGAGCAGATACTACAGTAATTTCATAAGAAATATCAAATTTTTCTAAAATCTTAGCTGCATCTTTCATAACTGGTAAATCAGAATCACTACCCATAATAATTCCTACTTTAGTCTTCATAACTTAATACCTCCCAGTGTTATCTATTATCTACCTTCTATCTTAACTAACTCACTTGCCTTTAGGGCAACTTGGCTTGCTTGATCTACTGTATTTGCTGTAACTATTAAATGTCCCATCTTTCTACCCGGTCGTGATACTCCCTTCCCATAGACATGTAATCTAGCATTAGGGAGATTTAATACTTCTTTTACTCCTACTACATTTGCTTGGCCCTGACTTCCTGCACCAAGAATATTTCTCATTACCGTTGGCTTCACTAAATCAGTAGTTCCTAAAGGAAGTTCTGCAATAGCTCGAATATGATTAGCAAATTGAGAGGTAATACATCCTTCAATAGAATAATGGCCTGAGTTATGTGGTCGAGGGGCTATTTCATTAACCAATACTCTATTATCTTCTGTCACAAACATTTCTATACAAAAAATCCCAACTCCTGAAAAAATATTCATAACACTCTGGCCTAATTTAAGAGCTTCATCCTTAATAGTAGAAGTAATCTTAGCTGGTACCTTAGTTTCTATTAAAATACTCTCTTGATGATCATTTTGACCTATTGGATAAGTGACTATTTCTCCTTCGATACTTCGACAAGCTAAAACTGAAATTTCTTTACTAAAGGGGACAAATTCTTCTACCATTAATAAATTATCTCCTGCCCCTAAAGTTTGGTAAGATTCATCAATCTCTTCTTCACTTTTTATTAAAGAGTTGCCTTTACCATCATAACCATCTGTACAACTTTTTAACATCATAGGATAACCAAACTTAGCTGCTGCTTTCTTGATATCTTCTCTACTAGATACCTTTATAAAATCTGGCACAGGGATATCTTTTTCCTTTAATAATTGTTTCTGATTATATTTGTTTTGAATAATCTCTAAGCTTTTAGGAGTTGGATAGATATTATATCCTTCAGCTTCTAACTCTTTTAAGATTTCTACTCCAATATGCTCAAATTCATAAGTTATAACATCTGATTTTTTAGCTAACTCTCTAATAGCAGCTTGATCATCAAAATTGGCCACAATATGCTCATCAGCAATACTATGAGCTGGACAATCAAGGGTAGGATCTAAAATAATAATCTCAAAATCCATTTTTTTAGCTTCCAAGATCATCATTTTTCCTAATTGGCCCCCACCGATGATTCCAATTATCTGCTTTATCTTACTCTTAGACATATCTACACCTCCTGTTTCTATTTAATTACTCATAACCCAATGCTTTATCTCCAATATCAGTCCGATAATGAGCCCCTTTAAAATCTATCTTATCTATTCCTTGGTAAGCTTTAGTAATTGTATCTTGATAATCTTCCCCAACAGCTGTAACACCTAAGACTCTTCCTCCGACAGTTACTAACTGATTATTCTTACAAGTAGTTCCTGCTTGAAAAACATTAATGTTATCTATTTTTTCTGCCAAAGCAATCCCCGTAATTTCTTTACCCGTATTATAATCTATAGGATATCCTTCAGAAGCCATAATTACACAAACAGCTGTCTTAGGAGACCAATTAATATTTACCTTTCCTAATCGTTCGTCTATAACTGCTTCTGCTATCTCTACTAAATCTGTTTCAAGTAATGGTAAAACCACCTGAGCTTCCGGATCACCAAATCTTACATTATACTCTAATACTTTAGCTTTATTATCTTCAATCATTAATCCAGTATATAAGACACCTTTATACTGAATTCCTTCCTCTTTTAATGCTTCTATAGTAGGAACTAAAATATCCTCCTTAACCTCTTCTAATAATTCATCTGTTACTACTGGTGCTGGAGCATAAGCCCCCATCCCTCCTGTATTTGGCCCTTCATCTCCATCATAAGCCTGTTTATGATCTTGAGATGGTACCATAGGAATAATAGTATCTCCATCAGTAAACGCTAGTACAGTTGCCTCTTCTCCTGTTAGAAATTCCTCGATAACTATTCTGTTACCTGCTGTTCCAAACTTCTCATTAACCATAATTGTTTCTACAGCTTTAATAGCCTCTTTTGTAGTCTGAGCTACTACAACTCCTTTTCCAGCTGCCAATCCTTCAGCCTTAACTACAATAGGAGCTCCTTCTTGTTTAATGTAAGCGATTGCTTCTTGGGGATCCGTAAAACTCTCATACTTAGCTGTAGGAATATCATACTTCTTCATTAAGTCTTTAGAGAAGACTTTACTTCCTTCTAATTGGGCTGCCTTTTTGGTTGGCCCGAAAATTTTTAACCCTGCTGTTTTAAAATTATCAACAATCCCCTTTACCAAAGGTGCTTCAGGGCCCACAAAAGTCAAATCAACCCCTTCTTTTTTAGCAAATTCAATTAACCCAGTAATATTTGTTGCTTTAATATCAATATTAGTTGCCAATTGATCTGTTCCAGCATTACCAGATGCTACAAAAATTTCTTCTACGTTAGAATTTTGCTTTAATTTCCAGACTAAAGTATGCTCACGTCCTCCACTACCAACTACTAATACCTTCATACTTACCACTCCTTAACTGTAAATTAAATATCCAGCCAAAATATAAAAAGCCCAGACAGGTAGACTCTACTAGACTAAGAGTAGAACCTCCCCGCCTGGGCTTTTATCCCTCCGGTGTAATAAAAATTTGTATCGCTTGGACCTACACTTTGATGTGTGGAACCCTAGATACACTTCCCTCATAGTCAGGTAGTTTACGGCTACCCGGTAGAAACATGTGAGCCTTATTCTCACTATTATATGAGGTCTATTGAATTTTATGAATCATAACGAAAACTACTAACATGGTAATATTAACAGATAAACATAAGTTAGTCAATAAAAAACTACACTTTTGTATTGTAAAATTACTCTTTTGCACCTAATTTCTTTACTTTATCAATGATTAAATTACCTTTGACCTTGATAACTTCTTTTCTACCTTTATTAATAGCTATTTTTAAATCTTTAACTGCTTCTTCTATTCCTTTTAGTTTTTCTTTCTTCTTTTTATCCTTTCTATTCTTTAATTTTAGATCTGATACTAATTCTTGTAACTGCTCTATGTTAGATAACTTCTCAGCTTTATCATTACCTAGCCAAGTTAAATAAATTATTTGCCTTGTATTAGATACTATCTGCTGTTTAAGGCCTTTTTTATCATTATATTTTTCGTATAAATTAGCTAGATTTAAACTAAATTGATTGGCTTGCCATAAAGCTCCCAATAACTTCTTTTGATTAGCTATTTCAGTTAATTGATTTAGCTTTTCTTCAATCTGATTTAACTTTTCACTAGCTACAGAACTTTTACTCTCATAGCTATTCCATTTATCATGCAATTCTTTTATTTGATTTGTGATTTCCTCCCATTGTTTACTATCCTTATTTTTAGATTTCTTCTTTTCTTTTTTCTTATCCTGTACTTTAATTTTTTCAGTAATCTTTATTTTAGTCTGCTCACTACTTTTTTGTTTACTCTTCTTATTATTTTGTTGATTACTTTCTTTTTTTCCTTTACTTTGCTTCTTCCCTTTTTGACCTCCTTGTTCTTTACCTCCTTTCTTTTTCTGCTTGTTTTTTTCCTTTCCTTGCTCTTGTTCTTTACTTTTTATTTCAGTTTTTTCAATGATTTTTTCTTTATTCTTTGCTTTATTCTTCTTTTGTTGTGCTTGCTGTTTCCACTCTTTTCTTTTTTGTAAATAAAATTTCTCTAAATCATTAATTACTTGCTCTGTAGTAACTACTACACTAACAAAAGAAGTAGGAACTTGGTCTTTTTTAGCCTTGGCTTTAGATTTAGATTTTTGCTTACTACAACCAACCAATGGAATAATAGATATGATTACAAAAACTAAAATCAATTTTGCTTTAAGTTTCATATTAGTCACTCCTAGTAATCATTTTTTCATATTATAAGCTAAACCAATGATTACTATTCAAATGACCAGCAAAACTCACTTAGTTTCTACTCTAATTCCTTCTTTTTCAAATAACCCCTTGATTTGTCGTAATTTTCTCTTACTAGGTGGTTCAACATCCTCTAATTCATATTCCAGGTCTAATTCTTTCCATTTATGCACACCTAACTGATGATAGGGCAGTAATTGTACCTTTTCTAATTGCTCTAATCCAGTCAGTTTATTAACTAAAGCTTTAATATCCTCTAAATTATCAGTTAGCCCTGGTACAACAACATAACGTACCCAAAATGGTTTCTTTTTTTCTTCTAAAAAATTGACTAAATCTAAAGTTCGTTGATTATCCACGCCAGTTAATTCTTGGTGCTTATCTTTATTAATTTGCTTAATATCCAATAAAACTAGGTCAAGATAAGGCATTAATTTAGCAAAATCACTTATCTGTACATAACCAGAAGTATCAAGAGCATTATGAATACCTTCTTCTTTACTTCTACGTAGCAATTCTAAAACAAAATCTAGCTGTAAAGTAGGCTCTCCACCTGAAACAGTAAGTCCACCTTCACCACGATTTATATATGGTTTACATTTAATAACTTTATCTATTAAATCTTCAACACTCATTTCCTGACCTTCACTCAAATCCCAAGTATCAGGGTTATGACAGTACTTACAGCGTAGTGGACAACCTTGGGTAAAAATCACATAACGAATCCCAGGTCCATCTTGCGTACCAAAGCTTTCTACAGAATGAATATAACCTGTTGTCATTTATTTAACCTCCTTAGATTATTGTTACCAACTAAATATTTTTAATAAAGTAATATTGATATAAACAAAACAACCAGAGGAATTAGTCCTCTGGTTGAATTATTTAATATAACAAGTTACATATTCTTATGGAAGGTTCTAGCTATAACTTCACTTTCTGTTCTGAAATTCAAGAACAGACGTGGCTAACCTTTTAATCTTTAGTGTAACTAATTCGACTTTCGCTAAGTTACATATTCTTATGGAAGGTTCTAGCTATAACTTCCTGCTGCTGTTCTGGCGTTAATCGAATAAAGTTAACAGCATAACCAGAAACTCTAATTGTTAATTGTGGATATTTCTCTGGATGCTCAACAGCGTCTTCTAATGTCTCTCTTTGGAATACATTAACATTTAAGTGATGTGCTCCCTGAGCAAAATAACCATCTAAAATAGAAGTCATATTATTAACTTGCTTAGATTCATCTGCACCTAATGCTTTAGGAACAATAGAGAAAGTATTAGAGATACCATCCTGGCAATAATCATAAGGTAGTTTAGCTACAGAATTTAATGAAGCTATAGCACCTGAATTATCACGCCCATGCATTGGATTAGCACCAGGAGCAAATGGTTCACCAGCTTTTCTTCCATCTGGAGTAGCACCAGTCTTTTTACCATATACAACATTAGAAGTAATTGTTAGAATAGACATTGAGTGTTTAGCATCTCTATATAAATCGTGTTCCTTTAATTTAGTCATAAACCTTTTTACTACATCAACTGCTAATTCATCAACTCTATCATCATCATTTCCGTATTTAGGAAAATCTCCTTCGATTTCAAAATCCACTATAATTCCATCATCATTCTTAATTGGTTTAACAGTTGCATATTTAATAGCACTTAAAGAGTCAGCAATAATTGATAATCCTGCTACCCCAAAGCCCATAATTCTATCTACATCTGTATCATGAAGGGCCATCTGTACCCGCTCATAAGCATACTTATCATGCATATAGTGAATAATATTTAAAGCATCCACATACTTTTCTACTAACCAATCTAAGAACATATCAAATTTATTCATTACTTCTTCAAACTCTAATACGTCTTTTTCATAAGGAGCAAACTCTGGGCCAACCTGCACACCAGTTTTTTCATCTCGTCCACCATTTAAAGAATAAAGTAAAGTCTTTGGAAGGTTACATCTAGCTCCAAAATACTGCATTTCTTTACCAGTTTTCATAGCAGATACACAGCAAGCAATTGAGTAATCATCACCAAAGTTCTCCCGCATTAAATCATCATTTTCATACTGAATAGAACTTGTATCTTTAGAAACCTTAGTACAGAAGTTTTTAAAGCCTTCTGGTAGATTTTCAGACCATAAAACAGTTAGGTTAGGTTCTGGAGCTGGTCCTAAATTATATAACGTATTTAAGATTCTAAAGCTTGTCTTAGATACTAAGGGTCTTCCATCAATTCCCATGCCACCAACTACAATAGTAATCCATAGTGGATCACCACTAAATAGTTCATTATACGCAGGAGTTCTTAATTGTCGCGCCATTCTTAACTTAATTACAAAATCATCAATTAACTCTTGTGCTTCTTCTTCTGTTAATTTACCTGCTTTAATATCTTGTTCAATATAAATATCAAAGAATTCAGCTACCCGACCAAAAGACATTGCTGCTCCATTATTCTCTTGAATAGAAGCTAAATATCCCATATAAGTCCACTGGATAGCTTCCTGAGCATTTTGGGCTGGACGGGATAGATCTAAATTATAAGTTGCACCTAACTCTTTTAGCTTCTTTAAAGCTTTAATCTGTTCACTTACTTCCTCACGTAATCGAATATGATCTTCTGTCATTCGTGTAGGTAAATGAGTAACATCCTGCTTCTTATCTTCAATTAAACGATCAATACCATATAAAGCAATCCGACGATAATCACCAATAATTCTACCTCGCCCATAAGCATCAGGTAACCCAGTAATTACGCCAGAACGACGAATCTCTCTTAATTCTGGTGTGTAAGCATCATAAACACCATCATTATGAGTCTTTCTATACTTAGTAAAAATTTCATCAATTTCTTCATCAACTTCATATCCATATGCTTCAGCAGCTTGACGAGCCATTCTAATACCACCATAAGTGTTTAATGTTCTCTTTAATGGCTCATCTGATTGTAATCCAACAACTTTTTCTAAACTTTTATCAATATATCCAGCATCATAAGCATCTATATCAGAAACAGTTTCAGTATCTACATCTAATACACCATCATTCTCAATCTCTTCCCATAATAACTCACTACATTCATTCCATAACTTCTCAGTTCTATTAGTTGGCCCTGCTAAGAAAGAATCATCTCCTCGATAAGGAGTATAATTTTGTTGCACAAAATCCCTTACCTCAATCTCCTCTTCCCATTTACCAGATTTAAATTTCTGTTTAGCCATTTTAGCCCCTCCTTATTAAAGTTAAAATATATCTTATAGGCTTTTTAATTGAAATTAATAATCTTTCTTATTTCTTTATCGTGTAATTAATGATACCACACTAACTTATTTTAAGTCAATCAAATCAGCCGCTTATTGAAAACATAAAATTTTCATACTATTAGAAATAGTACTGCAAAAAATAAACCCGCCTGGATGATAGTACTATCATCCAGGCGGGCGATTTATTATTAGGATTATACTTCCCCATGGTTAATTCCATGTTTGTCCGCCAGTCGTATAATCCTTTCTATTTTATTTTGTATCTTAATCTTAACAAATAACAAAGAAAGTGTCAATCAATTTTTATACTAACTGGTCTAGTATCATTGTTTCCGAGCGCTTAGGGCCAACAGATAAAATTGATAGCTCAACCCCTGTCAACTCACAAATTCGATCTATATACTTTTTAGCATTCTGTGGTAGTTTATCATATTCTTTAATCTGAGAAGTATCTTCTTGCCACCCAGATAAAGTTTCATAAACTGGTTTACATTCCTTTAGAATTTCTTCATTAGTCGGAAACTCTGTTAAAAGTTCCCCTTGATACTTATAGCCAGTACAGATTTTAACTTCCTCTAGTTCATCTAATACATCTAGTTTAGTGACTGCTAGACTAGTTAATCCATTTACTCGCGCAGCATACTTAACAATCACTGCATCAAACCAACCACACCTTCTAGGTCTACCTGTTGTTGTTCCAAACTCATGTCCTTTATCTCTTAAATGCTCACCAATCTCCTCTGTTAATTCAGCAGGAAATGGGCCCTCACCAACTCGTGTAGTATAAGCCTTAACAATACCTAAAATATTATTTATCTTAGTTGGGCCAACTCCTACACCATTACAAACCCCACCAGCTGTTGGATTAGAAGAAGTAACATAAGGGTAAGTACCATGATCTATATCTAATAAAGTCCCTTGTGCTCCCTCAAATAACACATTTTTACCTGCTTCTATCTCCTGATTAACCAATAAAGAAGTATCAGTCACAAAACCTTTAATCTGCTTTGCATAATCTAAATACTCCGCAATAATCTCCTCTGCATCTAAAGTATCCAAACCATAAACATTATTTAATACTAAATTCTTCAATTCGACTGCTTCGTTTACTTTAGTAGCAAATCTATCTTCATCCAATAGATCCTCAACTCTAATTCCTAATCGACCAATTTTATCTCGATAAACCGGGCCAATCCCTTTACCAGTAGTACCGATCTTATCATTTCCTTTGCGAATTTCTTCAGCCTTATCTAACATCCTATGATAAGGCATAATTAAATGAGCTTTAGAACTAATATAAAAGTTAGTTACCTCTACACCTTTTTCAGCCAAATAATTAAGCTCTTCAATTAAAACTTTAGGATCAACTACAACTCCATTCCCAATCACACATTTAGTATCATCATAAAGAACGCCCGAGGGAATTAAATGTAACTTATATTCTGTATCCTCTACTACTACAGTATGTCCAGCATTATTACCACCTTGATAACGAACCACAAGATCAGCTTCTTCCGCAATTAAATCTGTTACCTTACCTTTTCCTTCATCGCCCCATTGAGTTCCTATTACTACAGTAGTTGTCATTTCTGAAATCCTCCCTGTTTAAATCAATTTACAATTAAAAATTATTAATTACTCCAACCCAAGTCTTTGGTAAATAGTATCTATATGTCGTAGATGGTAAGCATAATCAAAAATTTCTTCTACTTCTTCTACTGCTAAATGCTCTCTTAAATCACCATCTGCTAATAATAATTCCTTAAAACTTTTCTTGCCCTGCCAAGCCTGAAGAGCATTCCGTTGTACAATCTCATAGGCATCATCCCGTAATAATCCCTTATCAACTAAAGTTAGCATTACCTTTTGAGAGAAGATAAGTCCGTTAGTCTCTTCTAAATTAGCCTTCATATTATCTTCATGTACTCCTAAATTCTCTACTACATCAACAAATTTAGTCAACATATAATCAACTAAAATACTACTATCTGGTAAAACAACTCGTTCAGGAGAAGAATGGGTTAAATCTCGCTCATGCCATAGATTAACATTATCAAATCCAGTATTAGCATTAGATTTTACAACCCGTGATAGACCTGAAATCCGTTCACATACAATTGGGTTCTTTTTATGGGGCATAGCTGAAGAACCTTTCTGCCCTTTTTTAAATGATTCCTCAACTTCTAAAATATCAGTTCGCTGTAAATTTCGAATCTCAGTAGCGAATTTATCTAAAGAACTAGCTATTACTGCTAAAATAGATAAATATTCAGCATGACGATCTCGCTGTAAAATTTGAGAAGAAATAGCAGCTGGCTTAAGATCCAACTTTTGACAAGCTAACTCTTCAACCTGAGGAGTAATATTAGCAAAGGTTCCAACAGCACCAGAAATCTTACCAACACTAATTCTATCTAACACGCCTTCTATTCTCTCAATCTGTCGCTTAATCTCCGAATACCAATTAGCTAATTTTAAACCTAAAGTAACTGGCTCAGCATGCACACCATGTGTCCTACCAATCATGACTTGCATTTTATATTCTTTAGCCTTACTTGCTAGCACTTCTTTTAAGTCCTTTAAGTCCGCTAAAATTAATTCAGCTGCTTCCTTAAGCTGTAAAGCACGAGCTGTATCCTTAATATCTGAGGAAGTTAATCCTTTATGAATATATTTTGACTCTTGACCTACATTCTCTGCTACTGCCTGTAAAAAGGCTAAAATATCATGTCGCGTCTCTGCTTCTATCTCTTTAATTCTAGCTACTGTAAAATCTGCTTTATCTTTAATTTCTGCAACTACCTGTTGTGGTATCTCACCAGTTTCAGCCATAGCTTCACAAACTGCTAATTCAATATCCAACCATTTATTAAACTTACTCTCTTGACTCCAAATTTGCTTCATCTGAGGTAATGTATAACGTCCAATCATCTATTAATCCTCCCACGAAAGAATTATATTTACTATCAACATTAACATAATAGCAAAATAATAATTTATTGTCAATATAAAGTCGAATTTTAAATAAGTTATAAAAATAAATATTCGTTTACTTTAGCACTTTAAAATAAAAAAGTAAACCCATAGTATTATTTACGAAATGTTCGTATTTAATCCAACTGGAAAGCAATATAAAGTACTTAAGAATTATTATTTCGTAATTCTCTAGGATAAATTCGGAATTAGAACTAATTATCTATAAAAAAAGAGCCCCTAATTGTATAAGGGCTCATAAAACAAATCTTTAGTTTAGATTATTCTTTTTCTTTTAAAGCCTTAGGTACTTCTGGTTGGTAACTAAGAGTTATGCTTGTAGAAGAAACATTAGCTTTAGCTACTATCTTAATTATCTTCTTTACAGCCTGTTTTGCTTTCATTATTTCACCTCCCCTCAATTGCTTGCTCTACTGTAATATAATCTCTATTATATAATCTATAAGATAGAGGGGTTAGACTAAATAATTGCCATATAACCCCCAATAAGCCAGCTACTACAAATTGATTAGCAACTCCTAGTTTATAACAACTAAAATAAATTAAGTGAACAATAAAAAAAGAAATAAAAGAATAAATTTTATATCTAGATGCCTTACTTTTAGAATTAATTGGTTTCTCTTTAACAATAGCCGGAGCATAAATATCAATAATTACAGATCCAATTAATAAAGTTCCAAATAATAAAATAATTATTTTTCCTTTCAAATAAAAAGTTGAATATTTAGCTGCTAAACCAAACAAATTAAACATAATTGTTCCTGAGGTAACACATTGTATAAGAGAAGAAGCATGAACTCCACCAGAAAAAATCTTAATTACCCCAGCTGTGACTGCTGCAATTAAAGCTAAATAGCCCACTCCTAATAGTGAACCAAATAATAAAATTAATGAATAACCTATTACAGTTACTAATATAATTTTAGTTCCAAAAACTAATATTTCTTTTTCTTCAGGTGAAGATTCTTGATAATAAGTATCTATTATTTTGTTACTAATTAAATCAAATTTATCTTGTTGCTGCACCATTCTAACCTCCTTACCCAAATTATTTCAAACTGAAATAACATTTAAACTCTGTACCATAGTCTTTATCACTTTTAACTTCTATTTCACCATGACCTTGTTCTACTAATGAATTAACAATATATAAACCATAACCTCGTTCTCGACCTTTACTAGAGACTCCAGCCTTAAAAAGATCATCTAACAACTTTGGCTCAATATAAGAACCAGTATTATAAATTGATAATATATACCTCTCATCTTCTTTTATCCCCTCAACCCTAATTTGCTCTGTACCTTCATTATTTACTTCTATAGCGTCAACGGCATTATCAACTAAATTAGAAACTATCCTAAAGATTTTGTTTAATGATAATTTAATTTCCTCTATTCCTGGATCAATCTGATATATCAACTCTATCCCCAATTGCTTAGCTTCTATCTTTTTAGGAATTAGAATAGAATCTAAAATTGAATCAGAAGTTTGAAGTTGCTTTAAGTTAATCTGTTTTAAATCTTTAGTTACTGACATAATATAATCAAATATTTCCTTCTTTTTACCTAATTGTACCATACCATAAATAGTTTGTAAATGATTAGAGAAAATAGAGTTTCCCCAAAATTATAATACCAGCAAGCCAACATTGCTATTATAGCAATAGTTTAGACAACATTAATTGTTGTGATTGTTGGTATTTGATATTTTTATTAATAAAACTTTGGATACCTGTTCGGGTTTTCTTGAAAATATTATAAATTCCAGTAGCTATTGCATAATAATCAAATTCGGGGATATCATAAATTCTTTCAGATAATTTAGTTATCCACATATTTAATTTAGTTTTATTTCGCTTTTCTGACAGCATAGCAATAAAACCAATTAAAATACTAAGTAGCAAATCCATAGTTCTAATACTATTTAAAGATCTGACTCTAATATTTTCTAAATTGAATTGTTGTTTTTTAAATCGAAAGTATTCTTCTACTTTCCATCTTTTTAAGTATGCTTCAAATATAGTTTTAGTAAGTTTTTTTGATTCAGGAGCTAAATTACTAATTAATATCATAGGGGTTAGCCCAAGCCCTTTTACTATAACCATAGTTAAATCTTTATCTGGCATAGCAGGAAGTTTTATTTCAGCATAACTATACTTTGCTTTTTGGGGATTATTGTTTTTATCTTTAAAATTAGCAACATATTTACCTTTGTAAAACTTTGCTACATCTAATATATTCATTGTTTGCCCTTTATAAATAACATTTCTAGTTTTTTTAGCTCTAATAACAAAATTACATTCATCATTGTTTTTTGTAAAATATTTATAAAAACGATTATTATCGTACCAACGATCTAAGGCATAAATACCTTGATTCCCAAAGTGTGATTTAACAAAATCAAGACCTTTGATAGTCTCTATATTCTGACTTTTGAATCCTTTTTCTTTAGTAGAATAAACCCGAGAATATACAGAAAGCGGCATCTCATGTTCTTCTGTTAATGCTGCAATTTCAAAAGTATCATAACCATCGTTAATTTTCCCAGTGCTTCCATCACGAACTTGGTCTAATGCTTCTAATTTTTTGCTTGCAGGTTTAACTATATCAGATTTATCACAACAAAAAATTGTGTTTTCGTTAATGCATGTTTTAACTGAATTAATATAATTATTCATAACTGTTGATCTTTGATCAAAATTTTTACAATTGCGAGATAAACGATCAATTACTTTTTTTAATGTTATATCTTCTTTTAAAGCTCTAGAAATTTCACTTAATAATATAGATTGACTTTCTAATAGACCATATAATATTTGAAAAATGAATTTAGATTTTGGTTTTGATAAATTTTTAGTGATTTTATCTGAAAAAGTTGATAATTTTCGTTTCAATTGATAGATAAGTTTGGTATAATTAATCATGGTGAAATGACCTCCTATTTGGTTTTGGTTGCCAAACTAATTATACCAAATTTAGGAGTTCATTTCACCTTTTTTTATTTTAGAGCAGTTACTATCTGTTTTACCAAAAGTTATCCACAATTTTATTATCAATAAGTTCTAATTTATTATTTTTGAAAAAATGGGGAAACTCTACTTAGAGAAATCATGTTTTTGCTCTCTCAATTTTCTAATCAACTTTCTCTTTTCTGATAATTTTATTTGTTGAATTTTATACTCCATTTCTCGATTAACCATTTTAAATAACTCTTTAATTAAAACAATAGATATAAGAGATAAAATAATTGCAGTAAATAAAATAATTTCTAATAAAGTATTGTTAGAAACAATATTAAAAACGTTTATATCTCTCCAAGTAGCAACTAGTAGTAATAAAAATGATTGGCTTATAAGAATAATAATTACATAATATAGCTTGGATTTATTATTATTTTTCATAATAACTATATCCTTTCTGACAAGTTAAAAATATTAAAGTCCCAATAATAAATAACTATAGCAGTTAACCACAGGGGGAGATTGACAAGATGAGCAATGAGTAAATATTGAATTAAACCACCTTGCATAATTTGTTTTACACTTATTTGTAGGTAATTAACAACAAACGGGAGCACTAGGGAGTTTCCTATCATTAATAGACTGAAACCAGATACTGAAGAAATAATTGCTACCTTCCAGTCTACTTTAATAATTAATTTAAATATTACAATAAGCAGTAAAATTAAAATAAAAGTATGTAGCCCATACATATTGAATAGATTTCTTAGACTGAATAAACTAATCATATAGATTAGTGTGATTTTAATATTATCCCATAAACTAGTCTTAATATTATATAAACCTAAACAAACATAAATTAATAAAAAACTTTGTGGTAAACTTGCAAATAAGATTTGTCCTAAAGATAGTTTCATCATATCCCTCCAAAGATCAATAAAATATTAATTATTATCTTTGACTTTCGACAAATTTCGCAAATCTCCTGCAATATAGCAAAAAGAGTAGATGAAAATCATCTACCCTTCTCTCTTAGATAAATCAACAAATCTTGTATATTCTTTTTGAAAAGCTAGTTCTACTGTACCTACAGGACCATTCCGTTGTTTTCCTACGATAATTTCAGTAATCCCTTGTTTTTCCGTGTCAGGATTATAATATTCATCACGATAAATAAATGCTACTACATCAGCATCCTGCTCAATAGAACCACTAGACCTTAAATCACTAAGTTGAGGTCGTTTATCATTTCTTTGTTCTACTGCTCTACTTAACTGAGATAATGAAACTACTGGTACATCCAATTCTCTAGCTAAACCTTTTAAAGAACGAGAAATCTTAGATACTTCTAATTGACGACTCTCAGAACTTCCACTTCCTTGCATCAATTGTAAATAATCTATTAAAATCATACCTAATCCGTGTTCAGTTTTGATTCTTCTAGCCTTGGCCCTCATCTCCATAGCACTAATTCCTGGAGTATCATCAATAAATATATTCGATTCTCCTAAACGACCTGCTGCTTGGGATAATCTACGCCAATCATTATCCCTTAATTTACCAGTTCGCAGTCTATGGTTATCAACCTGTGCCTCAGTACATAACATTCTTTGTACTAACTGTGCCTTTGACATCTCTAGTGAAAAGATAGCTACTGGAATATCCTCTTCCACAGCTACATATTGTGCTATATTTAAAGCTAAAGCAGTCTTTCCCATACTAGGCCTTGCTGCAATAATTATTAAATCAGACTCTTGAAAACCAGAAGTCATTTTATCTAAATCACTAAAACCAGTTGGGACTCCTGTTACATCACTATTGTGCTCATGTAACTGTTCTAAGCGATCAAAAGTATCCATTAATACATCCTTAACATTAGCAAAACCATCTGTCCTTCTTGTTTGAGAAATTTCAAAAATACGACTTTCAGCTTTATCTAATAAGGTATCTACATCTTCTTCTTCACTATAACCAAGTTGAGAAATTTCTCCTGCTACCTTAATTAATCGCCTTAACATCGCTTTTTCTCCTACAATCTTAGCATAATGCTCTATATTAGCTGCTGTAGGAACACTATTAACCAACGAAGTTATATAAGATGCTCCACCTACTTCTTCTAATTTTTTATCTTCTCTTAACTGTTGATTGATAGTTACTAAATCAACTGGTTCACCAGCCTCAAATAATTGACTAATTGCTCCAAAGATAATAGAGTGTGATTGCCAATAAAAATCATCAGAGGTTAATATCTCAATCCCTTTACCAATAGCATCACGATCTAATAACATTGATCCTAAAGTAGATTTTTCTGCATCTAAACTATGAGGAGGGACTTTTTCCACCTCATTCATTATTAATTCACCCCCTCTAAGATATACTAGATAAATTCAAAAAGAGTAGCACCAGTTAGCTACTCTTTTTACCTCTTAAGTATATAATAATTTATTCTTTAAGCTTCTACAACCTTAACTTTAACTGTAGCTGTAACATCTTTATGCAACTTAATATCAACCTTTGTAGTACCTAAACTTTTAATATTGTCAGATAACTGTACTTTACGCTTATCAATTTTTACTCCTGTTTTTTCTTGTACTTTATCAGCAACATCATTAGAAGTTACTGAACCAAATAATCGACCATTGTCTCCAGCTTTAACTGAAAGTTCTAATACTTTATCTTCAATCTTTTCAGCTTTTTTCTTAGCCTCTTCTAGTTTTCTTTGCTTTCGATTCTTTTTAGCTTTCTTCTTCTGTTGTAAATTGTTTAGATTCCCTTGATTTGCCTCCTTAGCTAATCCTTTGGCAAATAAAAAATTACGGGCATATCCATCAGCCGCCTCAACTATTTCTCCTTTTTTTCCTAAACCATTAACATTTTGCTTTAAAATAACTTTCATACTATCCCTCCATTATAGTAAATAAAGTTAAGTAAGATTTTCTTTACTTAATCTACGAAAATCAAATAAAATATCAGCCAACCCTACAAATAATAACATTTGCATAGTAATTGGGAAGAAAATTATAGCTAAAATTATTATTAATTTATTTATTCTACCTTCTAATATATAATAATAAATCACAGCTACCCCTTCTAACAATACTAAAAAATTAGCAATAATGTAAATGTTCTTCCAAACTATCTGTTGATTAAAAATAATTGATAAAATATACAAAAATGCTATATATTTAGATAATCTCATTTTCTCTAAAGAAAGTAACGGAGGATAACTATATTCAGAAAAGCGATTTAGAACCTTAGCACTAAAATAGTAGTTGACAATTGCCACTAATACACCACTACTTAAGAATAAAGCCGGATAAGTCTCTTTAATTAAAGTAACAATTTGAGCCCCTAATTCTTTAACTGTTTCACCAGATATTCCTAATTGTTGATAAACCCCAATTCCTAAATCAAATCCTGCCTCTAACTGTTTTAAAATATCAATATTAAATATATAAGTTCCAACAAATAAACTAACGATAAATGATACAATTACTGCTATACTTCCTACAGCTAAAATTAATTTCGCAGAGAATTCTTCCTCAAAAGCTGCCCCCATACTAACACCAATTAAACCAGTATAAAAGATACTTAGCAGTAATAAGGAAGGATTAATTAAAATCATCAAAAGAATGGCATTTACTAAACTAGCCATAATACTTAACTTACTACTCCATCTAGCAGCCAAAACAATCAATGGTAAGGGAGTTATTAATAATATAAAACTACCTAAAGGTAAAAAGAAACCTAAGATAGTCATTATCACAGTAAGCCCTGCTAATAATGCCCCCTCTACTAATGCCTTAGTCTTCAATAATAACACCTCAACTTCGCTTTCGCAAGTGTTCCAGTAGTTTACTTAAGTCACCATACCAATTTTCAATTTGGTGTTTATCATCAATATTACGATTTAACTTTTTTTCTAACTTCCTATCTACCTGGTCAAATGAATACCCTAATCTTTGGGCCAATAAATAAGCCGACATAATAATTTTAACTATTATATCTAGTAATTCAAACTCATCATCTTTATTAAACATTGCTTTAAATAAAGTAGATACATTATCTAATAATTCTGTTTTCAACCACTCGATAATCTTTAAATTCTTTGTAATAGATCTATCTTTAGAATTATACTTCTTCATGGCGAACCTCCCAAAAAAAGTGTCTATCACCTATTTCTGGAAGAAATTTCTTTTTCCTGCAAAATTAAAATAAAAGGAGGTTATAACCTCCTTTTTTATAAATTAATCAATTTTAAAAGGCAATAAAGCCATATTTCTAGCTCTCTTAATTGCCTTAGTTATATCACGTTGGTGCTTAGCACAGTTACCTGTAATTCTTCTAGGTAGTACTTTTCCCCGGTCAGTAATATATTTTTTTAAAGTCTTTAAGTCTTTATAATCAACTCCATCTAAACCTTTTGCACAAAATTCACAAGACTTTCGACGTCCCATAACGTCACCTCCTTATAGATCTTCGCTTTTACTAAAACGGAACATCTATATCTTCTTCCGCACTAGATTGTCCTTGATTGTTGTTTTGATTATTATTATTGTTGTTGTTATTTGAATACTCTAAAAACTGCACACTATTTGCAACAATTTCAGTTACTCTACGCCGTTGCCCTTCATTATTCTCATAAGACCTAATCTGCAATCTACCTTCTGCCGCCGCTAAACGACCTTTAGATAAGTAGTTAGCACAGTTTTCTGCCTGCTTTCTCCAAACAACAATATCAATAAAGTCGGTGTCATATTCTCCATTTTGATTTCTAAAGTTACGTTCAACAGCTAATGTAAAATTACATACAGCCGTTCCACTTGGAGTATATCGCAATTCAGGGTCATCAGTTAACCTACCAATTAATATAACTTTATTTAGCAATCAAAACACCACCTACTATTTATTCATCTCTTAAGACAATATATCTCATAACATTATCATTAATTTTATAATTTCTCTTTAATTCATTAACAGTTGCCGGAGTTCCCTCAAAATTAACTACTGTATAATAACCAGCTTTTTGGTCATTAATCTCATAAGCTAACTCTTTTGTACCCCATTCATCTACATCAACTAATTCACCATCATTATCAGCAATTACACCAGTTAACTTCTCTACTAATGATTCAGTAGCTTCTTCTTCTAAATCAGAATTAAGAATAAACATAGTTTCATATTTTCTCATTACCTTCACCTCCCCATATGGTCATTGGCTCTAAACTAAGTTAGAGCATGGAATCAAATATTATTATAACATAGTACAAGCAGTTTGCAAAGTTTGAAGTTAAATTAAACATTAAATTTGAAGTAACAAACATCTCCATCTTTAATTATGTAATCTTTTCCTTCTAAGCGTAATGTCCCAGCATTCCTTGCACTAGCAAATGATCCTACTGCTACTAATTCTTCATAACTAATAACTTCTGCCCTAATAAAACCTCGCTCCATATCAGAATGAATTACTCCTGCGGCTTCTGGAGCGGTGGCTCCTTTATTTACTGTCCAAGCTCTAACTTCTTTCTCACCTGCTGTGAAAAAGGTAATTAAACCTAATAATTTATATCCTGCTTTAATTAATTTATCCAAACCAGATTCCTCTATTCCTAATTCTTCCAAAAATAATTCCTTTTCTGCACCTTCTAATTCAGCAATTTCAGCTTCTACACCAGCACTAACTGTAACTACTTCAGCATCTTCTTGAGCTGCTTTGTTCTCTATTTTTTCAACTAATGGAATAGAATCTTTAGTAATATCATCCTCTCCTACATTAGCAGCATATAAGACTGGTTTTAAAGTTAATAGATTTAAATCTTTAATTAACTTTTTTTCTTTATCAGATAAATCTAACATACGGGCTGGATTACCTTCTTCTAAAACTGCTTCTACTTTCTCTAATACTTCAAATTGTTCCTTATACATTTTATCGCCTGTCTTTAACATTTTTTCAGTCTTTTCTTTTTTATTAGTCACACTCTCTAAATCAGCTAAGATTAGCTCCATTTCTATAATCTCTATATCACGTAAAGGATCAACACTTCCTTCTACATGAGTGATATCATCATTTTGAAAGCAACGTACAACATGAACAATAGCATCTACTTCCCTAATATTACCTAAAAATTTATTTCCTAAACCTTCTCCTTTACTAGCCCCCTTTACCAAACCAGCAATATCAACAAATTCAATTGCTGTAGGTATTGTCTCTTGAGGATCAATTATTTCTGTTAAATTATCAAGTCTTTTATCTGGAACATCTACAATTCCCACATTAGGATCAATTGTACAGAAAGGATAATTCTCTGAATCGGCTCCTGCTTCAGTAATTGCATTAAATAAAGTAGATTTACCTACATTAGGTAGTCCTACAATTCCACATTTCATACCCATAACTTAGACCGCTCCTTTATGTTAGTTTACAGTTTATCAACTTTTTGCTTAACGCTCTTTTCAAATTTCTTGCGAGGTAGCATAATCATTCTTCCACAACCAATACATCGTACCCGAACATCAGCTCCAACTCTTAAAATCTCCCATTTATCATTACCACACGGATGTTCTTTCTTAAATTGTACCACTTCACCAACAGTAAATTCCACACTGTCACCTCCATAGCTTGTTTATTCTCCTTACAAAAGTATATAAGTAATTAGCAGAAAATGCAACCGAATTAATCATACTAATTCTTCACTCTTCTTAACAATTGTTAAGTGCTTATAGGGAATCTCAATTTCTCTTTCATCAAAATGCTCCTTAACCTGCTGCTTTATAATTCGCTCCATTTCCCAAATTTGAAAAGGGTCAACCATAGCCGTAATGCGTAAGTTAACACTTGAAGCTGCTAGCTCTTGAACTCCTAAGACAGTTGGCCCGTCTTTGATTATATTAGTATGCTCTTCTTTTACCTCTTGGCATAACTCATCTAAGATAGTAATTGCTTCTTGAATATTTTGTTGATAATCAATTGCTACATCTACTACAACTCTTCTAGCACTAGCAGTCAAGTTAGTCACTTGTTTAATACTACCATTAGGAATATTATGAATAATCCCATCAAAATCTTTTATTTTAGTGACCCTTAATCCAATCTCCTCTACAAAGCCCTCTTGACCAGCTATCTTGATATAATCTCCTAACACAAACTGTTTTTCAAAGAGGATAAAAAAGCCTGTAATTATATCTTTAACTAGACTCTGAGCACCAAAACCAACAGCCACACCAACTACTCCAGCACCAGCTATAATTGAAGTAGTCGGTACTCCTAAAACTTCGAGCGCCATAGTACCACCAATAAAATACAGAATATACCTTAAAGCACTCTTTAAAATGCTATTTAATGTTTTATTACGCTGTCTAATGTATTTATCACTTTTATTCTTGCCTTTAAAAAGTCTTTCTAAAAAGAAATAACCAAATCTTAATAATAACTTAGTGGTAATTAAAATCCCTACTAATTGTAATAAAGCTAGTCCAATTTTTATTAATAGATTTGGAGAGAAAAAGCGGGCCAACCACTCTACTAACTCTTCCATAGCTTAGCCTCCTTAATTTCCCCCTGCTTATAGAATACTCGTGGTACTCTTGGGCCAATTCTACTAATTACTTCATAATTAATAGTCCCTATTTTATCTGCTAACTCATTAGCAGATATTTCTTCTTCTCCTGCACTTCCTAACAGAGTAACTACATCACCAATTGCTGCTTGAGCTCCTGTCATATCTACCATTAATTGATCCATACAAACCCGCCCAATAACGGGGTAACGTTGGCCCTGATAAAGAATATCACCCACCCCAGATAACTTACGAGAATAGCCATCATGATAACCAAGCGGTAAAGTAGCTACTTTAGTAGTAGTAGAAGTAATATATCTTCCACCATAACTAATACTTACCCCAGCAGGAACTTCTTTAAGGTGAGCAATCCTAGCTTTCCAACTTAGTGCTGCTTTTAGTTCTATCTTATCTGCTAACTCAGGCCTGGGATACAATCCATATAATACTAGCCCCATCCTTACTAAATTATAATGACTAGCAGAATAATTAACTATCGCTGCACTATTTGCAGTATGTTTAATAGGAATTTTAATCCCTTGCTTTTCTAATTGGTTAACAACTGCCTTAAACTCATTGAGCTGTTTCTTAGTATAATCTAAATCTGTATCTGCCTTAGCAAAATGAGTAAAGATTCCTTCAATTTTCACATTGGATAGCTTAGCTATTTTTTTTATTTTTTCTATAGTTTCATCTGACCTTAAGCCAATCCGCCCCATTCCTGTATCTAAGTTTAAATGAATTTTAACCTCTTGGCCCTTCTTAGATAATTGCTCAGCTAGCTGATAAGTATAAACTGTTGGCGTTAAATCATACTTAACTACATCGGTTACTTGTTGAGAAAATGTAGTACCTAAAATTAGAATAGGAGCTTTTATATTTGCTTGGCGTAATTTAACACCTTCGTTAACTGTAGCTACTCCTAAATAATTTACCCCTCCATTTAATACTTCTTTTGCTACTTCAACTGCTCCATGACCATAGGCATTGGCCTTTACAATAGCCATTATTTTAGTATTAGAGTCTAACCGCTTATCAACCTGCTGAATATTATACTGAATTGCATCTAAATTGACTTCTACCCAACTAGGGCTAGTGACCATAATCACCACTTCCTTTATAAACTTTCTTTCCGAAAAAAACAATCATTAGTCCTGCTACTAAACTCAAGCTTATCTTTCCTAACCAAGGATAGATCAATTCTACTAAATGAGAAAAAGAAAGATTAACAACTGGTAATATAATCGCTAAAATTATAATAACCAATTTACCTCTACTTAAATTTATAATCGACTTAATTCTCTCTGTTAAACCATATAAGTTACAACTAGCTGTGGTAATCATAGCACACCACAATACTACACCATAAATATAATGAAACTCAACTTTATACTTACTTACTAACTCTAACATTGGCATTTCACTACCAGCTATATCGTCAAAAAAATAATACAAATTATAACCAATTAATAAAGCAATTAATCCTAAGATGATACCTCCTGTAAAAATTCCTAATATCATTTCCTGCTTCTTTATTTTAGTAGTCAAGGGTAATAAAACAACTATCCCTAATACTGTATTATATCCTGCATAAACAAAAGAAGAAACTATCGCCGGCATGCTTAAAGAAAATTGCTCTAAGCTAAGCCCAAAATTATTATTTAAATTGATTACTACCACTAAGCTAATTAAAATTAAAATTGGTGTAAATAAACTATTTAACTTCATTATTCCATTTAATCCATAATAATTAGCTATTGCTATAATAATTAGAGTAATTATTAAACCTAAATTTATCTCCAAGGTAAAGAAATAATTAAAGATTTCTTTACAACCAGCTAACATAACAATTAAACTCCCTAATAAAAATAAAGTTAAGAATATATCGGCTAATAAACCAAGAAAGCTACCTCCTAATTGGTAAAATAAACTTTGGTAATCAGGTAGCTCTAAGTCATATCCAATTAACACAATACTACTACCTAATATTATAAATAGCAATCCAGCTAAAATAATCCCTGATAAACCACTGGTACCATATGTAATAAAAAACTGTAATATCTCTTGTCCTGAAGCAAAACCAGCTCCAATAACAGCTCCAATATATGTTAGTGTTATTTGTAAATATCGATCTAATTTCATATTATCCCTCCCCCATCTAATATATATGAGGTAAGACACAAAATAAATTTAGTAAAATATTACAGTTTAAACTTGATGGATCTACATATAATAAAAAATGACAATATATTTTAGGGAGGGATTAATTTGAAAGGAAATAGGCAAATGTATTGTCAACATTGTGGTATGTCTCTAACTGAATTTAAATTTATCTTTGCAGACCAACCTGTCTGTCAACAATGTTACCTTAGTCTCCAAAATACATCTTCTACAACATTTGATCGCCAGGAATTATTATCTCGAGATCGAGTACATATTGATGATCCCTTAGCAATTTCCAATCTAAAGAAGATTATTAATAGGCAATTAGAACTAAAATATCATTCTTCCACCCAAAAACTAATCGTAACCTGTGTGGGAACTGATCGCTCTACTGGAGATGCTCTTGGCCCGTTAGTAGGATCAAAACTAACAAATTTTCGCTTAAATAATAAAGTTGATATCTTCGGAACTCTAGAAGCTCCAGTTCACGCTACTAATTTGGAAGAAAAAATAGAGGTAATCCAGCGAACGTATAATAATCCTTTTATTATTGCCATTGACGCTGGATTAGGAAAGAATAAAAGTGTTGGTTCAATTAGCGTTAAACACGGTCCTTTACGCCCTGGTTCAGGAGTTAACAAAGATTTACCTGAAATAGGAAATCTACATATTACTGGTTTAGTTAATGTATCAGGATATATGGAATACTTTGTCTTACAAAGCACAAGATTAAATATAGTATTTAAAATGGCTAAAATAATCTCCTATGCTTTAGCTAAAAGCTTAAGATAGTTTCTATAATTCCATTTTCATTTTAAAATGGTCAATTCCAGCTTCTTTAATTACCTGATTAGAAGCAATTTCAAAATCATGTTTTAAATAAAATTCCTTAGCCTGGAGCTGAGAATGTAATATTAGTTTTTTAAAATTATTACTTTGAGCAAAATCTATAACTTCTGTTATTAATTTACTACCTACGCCTTGTTTACGATACTTAGATTTAATAGCCATTCTCTCCAATTTAGCAACTTGTGAGTTTGATTTCATTAGTCGACAAGTACCAATTAATTGACCATTATTCTCTACTATAAAATGAATTGCTTCTTGATCATTACCATCAACTTCTAAATCTAATGGTACTCCTTGTTCTGCAACAAAAACCTCTTTTCTTAAATTTAAGGCTCTATCTAAATCCCCTTCTGAGTTAATAACCTTAACTTTCATCTTCTTCATCCTCTAATGAAGTATCCTCTTCATAACTTTCTTCAGTTGCATTAAGGTTAGATTGTGCCAAGTTAGCTGTACTACTTCCTTCAAAAACACCTCCATCGTGAATAACTAAATTGGAAATGCTAATATCTCCACTTAATTTTCCTGTACTTATAATTTCTAATTTATCTTCTGCTTTAATATTCCCCTTTACTGTACCAGCAATTACTACATTATTACCGGTAATATCAGCTTCTAAATTACCTTCTTTCCCAATAAACACATCACCTTCTGCAATTAATTTCCCGTATAATTGACCATCAATCCTAATTGACTCTGATACTGCTATCTCTCCTTCAATAGCAGTCCCTTGACTAATAACAGTCCCTACATTATTCTTGTCATCATTATTTTTATTAAACATTAATAGATCCCCCATATTTAATATAATCTCTTAAATTTAAACATTTTACATTAACTATTGAAATCAATAATTTTTCTAATCTTATAATCTTCTTTCTTAAGCTGATTTAGCACTTTGTTAATCTTTTCAGTTTCATTAGAAATTTCAATTAACTCATTATATAAATATTGATTATTTGATATTAGTTCTTTGTTTTTTTCTTTAAATAATATTAAATTATCAATTCTTTCTAAAGAGTTATTATAACTATAATAATAATAACATAAAGAACCTACTAAAGCTATTAATCCGATTAATAAACAACTAATAATTATTTTAACTATTTTTTTAGACAAACCAACCTTAAATATATCACGGGAAACATGAGGAATAATTTGAAAAGTATATTCTTTTCTTTGCTTTTCAGAAAACATTTCTTCCTCCTTTCCTTTTATAAATACTCATATAACTTTTTATTATGTATTAATTCAAACTAAAGTCACTAGTATAACATTTATAAAAACAGCAGGTAATAAATTACCTACTTTAATATTAGTTAATTCTAATATGTTAAAAGCAATCCCAATAATTAACAACCCTCCAGTTGCTGTCATTTCATTTACCACAGTTGGGGTTAAAATCCCTTTTAATGAACTAGCTAATAAAGTAATTGAACCTTGATAAATAAGAACAGAAAAAGCAGATAAAATAACCCCTATCCCTAACGTAGAAGAGAAAGCAATCGCAGAAAAACCATCTAATAATGATTTAGCATATAAAGTAGCTGGATTATTCTGTAATCCATCCTGAATAGCCCCCATAATTGCCATTGCACCAATACAATAAATCAAGCTACACTGTACAAAACCTGTTACAATTTCCCCCTTTTGACCAGAAGTTTTTTCTAACCAGATGCCTATCTGTTCTAATTTAGTCTCTATTTTTAGTAATTCCCCAATTATCCCTCCAATTACCAGACTAAATATAACTAAAATAATTTGATTAGCTTTTAAAGCCATCTGTAATCCTATTAATAAAACAGCTAAACTTAACCCTTGCATTACTACATCTTTAATAGAATCAGTTAATTTATCTCCTAAAAACCTTCCTAAAGTACCACCTATAATAATTGCAATAGTATTTACTATAGTCCCCGTCATTATATCACCATTCCTTATCTTACATATTCCTTATCTTGGCTTGAATTCCTGCTAAATAATATCACCTATAATAAATGATAACGATAATCATTGATTAACAAAGAAAGGCTCTATTCCTCTTAAATTAAAGAATAGAGCCTTGTTATAAGCCTATATTTCTTTCGGTAACTTGACGATCTTAGTACAATGATTATTGTACCTTAGACTCATAGCTTTGCGACCTTATCTTTCGATAAGTGTGCCATTTTCGAGGATTTTCTATATTTGATTGCTTATTACAATAATACTAGATAATATTTTATTTTCCTTCTTCAATAAAGTATTATTTTTAATCTTTACAATTTAGCAGCTATTTCTTTACTAACTCTTATTACCTCTTCCAATTCATCTAAGGTGTTAAAATAGCCTAAACTAAATCTAACTGTGCCTCTTTGAAAAGTACCTAAACTTCTATGGGCCAAGGGTGCACAATGCAGACCAGTTCTAACTGCTATATCAAAAGCCTTATCTAAGATATAGCCTAGCTCACCAGAATCTTCAGCTCCAAAGTTAACTGATAATAAAGGAGCTTGCTTGTTTATATTAGTTGGCCCGTATAAAGTAATTTCTGGTATCTCTTTTAATTTGCTGATTAAATAATCTAATAATTCCTCTTCATGCTGTCTAATACTATCCAAACCTTCCTCTAAAATAAACTCTATCCCAGCCTTCAAACCAGCTAAACCAACCGTATTAGCTGTTCCACTCTCGTATCTATCCGGACAAATCCGGGGTTGATAAATATCTTCGGAATTACTACCGGTTCCTCCCGATAATAATGGTTTAAGTTCTATACTATTATTTAAATAGAGCCCCCCCGTACCTGGCGGGCCAAATAAAGACTTATGTCCAGTAAAGGCTAACATATCAATCTTCATCTCTTGAACATCCAAAGGATAGACCCCTGCTGTCTGAGCTGCATCAACTAAAAATTTGATATCCTTTTCTTCTAATAACTCCCCAATCTCTTTTATAGGTAATAAAAAACCTGTTACATTTGATGCATGAGTTACAGCTACTAACTTAGTATTTTGCTGTAGACTAGCTTCAATCTGCTCTAGCTTAATCTGACCTGAATTATCTGCTTCAACAATTGTTACCTCAATCTCTGGTTCAAATTCCTTAAGTGGTCGTAAGATAGAGTTATGGGCCAAGCTAGTCGTAACCACATGATCTCCTGCTTCTAGATAACCTTGCAGGGCTAAATTTAAAGCTTCTGTGGCATTCTTAGTTAGAATAATCTCTTGGCTACGATGAGCATTGAAAAATTTAGCTAATAAATTTCTTGTCTGCCAGACTAGCTCACCAGCCTGAGCAGCCATTTTATGTCCAGCCCGACCTGGATTTGCTGCTTTATGGCGCATAAATTGATCCATCGTTTGATAGACTACTTCTGGTTTGGGCCAACTTGTCGCTGCATTATCAAGATAAATCATTTTCATTATCCTCTTTTCTATTCCTTATTCTTCCCATATTTCTTTAGCAGTTGGAAATGGTGCTAAAGCTCGGTCTAAAATGCCATGCACATGAGCAATTAACATCCCATAATTAATAACTGGAATATTTAAACTATTAGCCTTCTTTAAACGATATAAAATTTCCTTTCTATTAGTCATACAACCACCACACTGCACAATCAAATCATATTGTTCAATATTATTAGGAAATTCTCGTCCGGCTACATGATCAAATTCTAATTCACCACCTACAAAATCTTCAATCCAATTAGGAATCTTGACTGTCCCTATATCCTCAGCAGTTCGATGGTGAGTACAAGACTCAGCTACTAAAACTTTATCTCCCGGGTTTAATGCTTCAATCCCTTTAACACCTTTAGTATAAATCTCTAAATCACCTTTATAACGAGCAAAAAGAATAGAGAAGCCAGTCAACTTAATTTCCTCTGGTACATCAGCAGATACTCCGTTAAAAGCTTGTGAATCGGTTACTACAATCTCCGGTTCCGACTTAAGTTCTGTTAATGCTTCTTCTAGTTCAGTATCTTTAACAACCATTGCTTGAGCATCACTATCTAATACATCACGTAAAGTCTGCATCTGAGGCAAAATCAAACGCCCCTTAGGTGCAGCACTATCTATAGGCACTACCAAAACAACTGTATCTTGAGGGTTAATTAAGTCCCCAATAATATGTGGCTCTTCAAACTCAGTTGGAGCAGCAAAGACAATCTCTTTCTTTAATTTTTCAATTCCAGTCTCTTCAGTAGCACTAACAGTTATTAATTTGAGTCCTAATTCTTTCATTAACTCTTTTTTATCTATTTTGTCTAGCTTATCTGCTTTATTAATTACTCCTACTACAGGAATCTCTCTATCTTCTACTTCTTGTAATAGTTCCTTTTCATAATCAGCAACGCCTTGTTCAGGATCCACTACTAATACTGCTAAATCAGTTCGACTTAAGACTTCTTTTGTCTTCTTAACTCGTAACTTACCTAATTCACCTGTATCATCAATTCCTGCTGTATCAATCATTGTTACTGGTCCTAAAGGAAGTAACTCCATTGATTTATAAACAGGATCAGTAGTAGTTCCTGCTACATCAGAAACAACAGCCAACTCTTGATTAGTTAAAGCATTGATCAAGCTTGATTTCCCAGCATTTCTGCGCCCTAAAATAGCAATATGAACCCGATTAGCCTGTGGTGTTTTCTGCATTTATCTCACTCCTATCTATTCGCTTAAGTTGGTCTAGATTAATATAAGGTGGTATCTTCCGATCAGCTTCCAAGATAGACTGAATAGCAAAATCCAAATCAACCATATTCTTGTTGCTATAAATCTGATAGTTTTCCTGTAGTGCCGGTGGAGTCATAATCAACATAATTACATTGGCCCCGGCCTTTAATCCTTCTGTCTGGCCATCCTCAGTTAAAGAAGCTAAAGCAGTAGTTGAAGGTATAAAGACATTTTGACAGACCAAACGCATAACTGCTACTACCTTTAGGGATAATAAAAAGTCTCCCGCAGAATAATCTTGATATGGGGTTCCATCAGCTGGCAAGAATGGGCCAACCCCTATCATATGAATCCCATACTTCTTCTGAAATAAAATATCTTGAGCTAAGTTTTCTATAGTCTGATTAGGAAGACCAATCATTCCTCCAGAACCAGTAATATAACCTAGCTCCTTTAGCCATTTAGTATGTTGTCTTCGTATCTCATAATCATCATCAGGATTAATCTGATCAAATAAACAACGATTAGCTGCTTCTATCTTCAGTAAGTAGTTATTGGCCCCAGCTTCTCTAAAAATCTTATACTCTTCATAGGATCTTTCACCTAGACTAAGAGTAATATTCATGCCAAACTCCTCTTTAATCCGCTCTATGATACTAACAATCTTATCCGTAGTATACCAAGGGTCCTCGCCAGACTGGAGAATAACAGTTTTTATTCCTAATTCATTTATCTCTGCTACTCCCTCTAAAATCTCATCTTCAGTCATCCTGTATCGTTTTACATCATTATCACGACGCAGACCACAATAGTTGCAGTTTTTAGTACAATAATTAGAAAACTCAATTGCCGCCCGAATATCAACCATATCACTGACCATTTCTTGTCTCATTCTATTTGCAGATTCAAATAATGCCTCTAATTCATCATCACTTTCAGCTTCCAAAAGAGTAATTACTTCTGACTTAGATAATACTTCATCCTGGGCCACTCTACTTAAAGTCTTTTTAAACTTATCTCTTAAATCAAGTTCTAATAAATCTTGCCAATCTTCTCTTCTATCCTTTTTCTCAATTGGATAAATATCTTCCCATTCAATACCAGTAGCTTGGTTAAGTAGTTGCTCTACTTTATGCTCCTGCTCTCTACTAAACCGAATAGCTGTAGTACAAGCTGACCCAATCCCTTGTGGTGTAGGAACCAACTCAGTCTTAATCCTACCTTCTTTTAATCTCTGATTAGCTTCTAACATATGATGAGTAGAAGCACAAACTAGAACTGACTGCTGATTACTTGCTTCATCTAAAAATTTATCACGTAAAGCCATTTTAGCACCTGCTTTCAACTTCTAAATTTGTATCTGAAATTACACAGTTGCACTTCTCAATCAGGCATTGTGTGGCTTTTTCCTTAAATAGTTTTTGTTCATTTCATTCCAGGTAAAATGAGATAAATCAAATCATAGATTTGCTTATTCATATCTCATTTACCTTTCATTCAAACCATATGAACAAAAACTATAAGACAGTCCAAAAGCTCCACAATACCTTTAATAATTACTGGAGAGGGTTTCGCAACGACTTTTAAATTTTTCATTAATGAGTCTTAGTGAACTGGAATAAAAATAAGGTTTGGGTTAGCTAATCATCTATTTTTGATTAGCTTAACCTTATTTTTATGGAAGTAAGCTTAGACGAATTTTGAGAAATTTATCTAGTGAGAAATCCTCTCTCAGCAATCTAAAAGTTAAACTATATATCAATTAAATTTAATTCTAATCTAAAAAATATTGCTTAAATAAACTTATCAGTTCTTCTTTCTTCTCTTTAATATTCTGTCCTAGTAACACATAATCTGAATTCTCAACTATTACCTCTGGAGAAGTAAACTGTTCTTCTCCAACTTTGAAAATATGCTCTACTCTTTTACCATACTTTCTAGCTAGCCAAACCTTCATCTTAGCTTTATCTACTATATTACTTACATCTGTTTTAAAAGTATAAATCTCGTTCTCCATCTTCAACCCGCCTTAACTTACCTTCTAATTCCTCTTTGATTTCTTGGTTATTAACTTCAGCCATCTTATTAGCAATCAATTCTTCACCATCTTTTCTAGTCTCCTCAGTTGCATAATCCTCTAAATATTCCTTAAAAGTTAAGATAGCATTAGGAGTACAATACCGTTTGATAAAACCTGGGATAGCAAATTCCATAAAATGTTCTCCAGTTCTACCAAGCCGATAACAAGCTGTACAAAAAGAAGGTAATTTACCATTACCAACCTGTTCATGAATTACTTCTTCTAAAGAACGGGTATCACCAATCTTAAATTGTTCTCGGTTTAAATCCTGTTCTTCATCCTTTTCAGTATAACCATTCATCTCAATTCTAGTTCCGGCATCAATCTGAGAAACACCTAGTTCAATTACCTCACGTCTAATTTCAGCTTCTTCTCTAGCTGTTAAGATCAAACCAGTATAAGGCACTGCCAAACGTAAGATAGCTACTAGTTTCTTAAATTCATCATCATCGACTAAATATTCTTCATCAATATCCATATTAGTAGCTTCTTTTAAACGAGGAAAAGAAATAGTATGCGGGCCAACTCCATACTTCTCTTCTAAGTGAATAGTATGCTCTAATAAGCCTAGAACTTCATATTTCCAGTCATACAATCCAAATAAGGCCCCAATACCTACATCATCAATTCCCGCCTCCATAGCTCTATCTAAGCCCGTCAGACGCCATTTGAAATCAGACTTTGGTCCGGAAGGATGAACTTGCTGATAAGTATCATGGTGATATGTCTCTTGAAATATTTGATAGGTTCCAATTCCTACTTCCTTTAATTTCTTATATCCTGCAACCTCAAGTGGAGCAGCATTGATATTAACTCGTCTAATTTCGCCTTTATCCTGTTTAGTCTGATATACTGTTTTAACAGTATCAGCAATAAAATCGGCATCATAATCAGGATGTTCTCCATAGACTAAAATAGATCTCTTTTGCCCTCTAGATTCTAAAGCTTTAATCTGTTGAGCTAAGTCCTGATGAGTTAATGTACAACGATCAACTTCATCATTAGAAGCTTTAAATCCACAGTACTTACAATTATTAATACACTTATTCCCTACATAAAGCGGAGCAAATAAAACAATTCGATCTCCATAAACCTTATCTTTTAGTTCCTTGGCCCCAGCAAAAATCTTTTCTACTAAGGCTGGTTTCTTGGCCTGAAGTAAGATAGCAGTCTCTTCTAGATTCAAACGTTTCTTATTTAATGATTTATTAATAATACGTTCTATTTCCTCTGCTGTTGGTTCTACCATATCTAAAATCCGTTCTAACTTAGCATCTTCTATAAAATCATAACTCATTTTATCACCTCTAATTTTTAATTTCTAATTACAAAACAAAAAGACTTACCCCAAAGGATAAGTCTTAGTCTACTATACCTAAAGCTTATACCTCTGGATGAGCAGGTTCCCCCTTTCATTAAGAGTTATAAATCGATGTTATTGTCCTCCCTCTAAAGCAGGATTACCTCCCACTTTATTAGGAATCTTTATTTAATAAGTATTCAATTACTAAACTCATTATAACACTCTTCCTTGATCTAGTGCAAACTACTATTACCGATTCTTTCGGAAAAAATAGTGGAAGAGTACTGACTTTCCGATAAACACCGAAAATGTAGGATAATTATTTAGTAATCTTAAATTCAGTTACAGCAATTAACTCCTGATCCACATAGAGATAAATTTGATAGTTACCCACTTGATCAGGAATAAAAAATTGCGTCTTCGTTCGCTGAGAAAAACTAATGTAATCCCTAACAATATTTCCAGCAAATTCTTCTAAAACCAATAGGTTGATTAATTTATCTTGGCTATCAAACCACTTAACAGCTACATTATGAGCTTGCTGGTCATCAAGCCAACTTACATAATATTGAACACCTTGATTTTGGCTTAAACTAAATTTTCGTTTAACAGTAACAGGATTTCCTTGTGGATCCAAACCTTCAGTAGTTAATAAAGTACTAATTTTAACTTGGGCTGCTATAGGAGGGGAAACTAATAAAACAATTAAACAAATTAAAGCTATAACTAACTTCTTCATTTTAGTCCTCCTTTTACAAAGGCTTTTTCTTAGGTTGACCTGCCTGTCTAGGATATTCAACAGGAGTAGAAGAAACTTTATCTATAATCGCCAACCTTCTCTCAGCTTCACTAAAAGGCAAGGTGATCTCCTTTACTTTAAGCACTTTACCACCTAATAACTTGATTGCTTGTTCTCCATTGATAACCTCTTGTTCTACTTCAGGTCCCTTTTGAGCAATAAATTGGCCCTCTTTTTTAACAAATGGTACTACATACTCAGATAAAACATTTAAACTAGCAACTGCTCTAGCTACAGCGTAATCATACCTTTCTCGATAATCATCATTTTGCCCATAATCTTCGGCTCGGCCATGAATAAATTCTACTTTAGATAACCCTAGCTTGTAACATACCCGTTGTAAAAAACTAACTCTTTTTTTAGAGGCATCTAGCAAAGTAAGGGCCAAGTCTGGATAAATAATTTTTAGGGGTAAGCTAGGAAATCCAGCTCCAGTTCCTACATCAATAACTTTTTCTTTTCCTACTAAATTTATTCCCTTTACACAAGATAAAGAATCTAAAAAATGCTTAACGATAATTTCCTCCGGTTTATCTAAAGCAGTGAGATTAATCTTTTTATTCCATTTTCTTAAAACTTGCATATAATTTAAAAATTGTTCTACTTGGGATTGATTTAAATCTATCCCTAATTCTTTACTACCCTTAGTTAGTTTTTCTTTATAATCCATCATATATCACCTTGCTTTCCTTTAACTTTTTTTACACTAAGTACCTTCTTAACAATATATAATTATTGCCAACCTATAATTGTTCTAAATAAACCGTTAATACTGAAATATCAGCTGGAGAAACCCCTGAAATTCGTGATGCTTGGCCTAGAGATACTGGTCTAATTTCATCTAATTTTTCTCTAGCTTCTAAACGTAAACTTTCAATAGTATCATAATCTATATCTTGTGGGATTTTAGTATCCTCTAGTTCTCTTTGGCGCTCAATCTGCTTTAATTGTCTATTTATATACCCTTCATACTTTAGTTGGATCTCTACCTGTTCTTTTATATCAGTAGCTAGCTTAGGACGTTTAGGATCTATTGTAACTAGTGAATCATAATCCAATTCCGGTCTTCTTAATAATCGCCCTAGATTATCTTTAGTCTTTACTCTTGAACTTCCTAGTTTCTCTAAATGCTTTTGCGCATCTTCATCTGAAGAATAGATCTCTGTATTTCTTAATCGTTCTTTTTCTTCTGCAATCTTTCTTTTTTTAGTCTTAAATTTTTTATATCTTGGTTCAGATATTAGACCTAATTCATACCCTAAAGGAGTTAATCTTAAATCAGCATTATCCTGACGTAATACTAATCTATATTCAGCCCGAGAGGTTAGCATCCGATATGGTTCATTAGTCCCCTGGGTAACTAGATCATCAATTAAAACCCCAATATAAGCATCTGATCTATTTAAAATCAATGGTTCTTCACCTTGTAAAGATAAAGCAGCATTGATTGCAGCCATTAAACCCTGAGCTCCTGCTTCTTCGTAACCACTGGTTCCATTAATTTGGCCCGCTGTATATAAGTTATTAACTAATTTAGTCTCTAAAGTAGGATGTAGTAACTTAGGATCTATACAATCATATTCTATTGCATAAGCCGGTCTCATAATTTCTGCTTCTTTAAACCCTGGAATAGTATGTAACATCTCTACTTGTACATCCTCTGGTAGACTAGTAGATAGACCCGCTAAGTACATCTCATAAATATATTCACCTTCTGGCTCTAAATAAAGTTTGTGTCTATCTTTATCTGGAAATCTATCTACTTTCGTCTCTAATGAAGGACAATATCTTGGTTCTTCTCCATCAATTTCACCCGTACACATTGGAGAACGGTCTAAATTTTCCTGGATTACTTGATGAGTCTCTTGATTAGTATAGGTCTGCCAACATTCCTGCTGTGCTAAATTGTTACGAATAGTATCATTAGCAAATGAAAAAGCTACTGGCTCTTCTAATCCGGGTTGGACTGTTAATTGGTCAACATCTATTGTTCGTTTATCTACTCGAGGTGGAGTTCCTGTTTTAAATCTTCTTAATTCAAACCCTAAATCTTCTAAATTAGCTGATAAAGCATTAGCAGGAAATTGGTTATGGGGACCAGAGTTAAAAGAAGTTTCTCCAATAATAATCTCACCTTGTAAAAAGGTCCCTGTTGTTAAAATAACTTTTTGGCCCTTAAAAGTTGCTCCACTTTTTATCTTAACACCTGTCACAATTTTATCCTCTACTATTAACTCTTCAACTATACCCTGGCGTAAATCAAGTTGCTCTTGCTTTTCTAATACTTTCTTCATCTCTAGATGGTAAGTCATTTTATCCGCTTGAGCACGTAAGGCTTGAACCGCTGGCCCCTTGCCCGTATTTAACATGCGGATGTGAATGCAGGATTTATCAATATTTTTAGCCATTTCACCACCTAGAGCATCTATTTCACGAACAATATTAGTCTTAGCTGGCCCGCCAATAGCTGGATTACAAGGCATTAAAGCAATATTATCCAAATCAATGGTTATAGCTAATGTCCGATGACCCATTCTAGCACTAGCTAAAGCAGCCTCACAACCTGCATGTCCTGTCCCAACTACAATTACATCATACTCTCGCAATTATTTCCCCCCTCGATCTAACTGCTCTAAATAAATCATTAATGATGAAATATCTGCTGGAGAAACACCTGAAATCCGAGAAGCTTGGCCCAAAGATACAGGTCTGATTCTATTTAACTTCTCTCTAGCTTCAAGTCTTACATTATCCAATTTATGATAATTAATATCTTCTGGTAATTTCTTTTCCTCCATCTCTTTAAATTTCTCAACCTGTTTTAATTGTTTTTCAATATAACCGCGATATTTAGTTCGAATTTTAACCTGTTCTTCTATTTCAAGATCAATCTCTGGAACCTCATCTGATAATTTTTTTAAATCATCATAATCAACTTCAGGTCTCTGCAAAATAGTTGTCAGATTAACAGGTTTTTTTAATCCACCGCTTCCTAACTCTTTCAATACACCCCGCACTTCTTTAGTAGGGGTGATTCTAACATTATCTAAGATTTTTATTGTTGATTCAATCTTTTGCCTCTTATCTGCAACTTGTTGATAATTCTCTTTATCTAATAACCCTATTTTATACCCGGTTTCACTTAATCTTAAATCAGCATTGTCATGACGAAGTAATAATCTATATTCTGCCCGAGAAGTTAGCATTCGATAAGGTTCGCTAGTTCCCTTAGTTACTAAATCATCAATTAAAACCCCTATATAGGAATCAGAACGCTTTAAAATCAAAGGTTCCTCTTCCTTTAAAGATAGAACTGCATTAATTCCAGCCATTAGTCCTTGAGCTCCTGCTTCTTCATATCCACTAGTACCATTTATTTGTCCTGCTGTATATAAATCATTAACTACTTTATTCTCCATTGTAGGTTGTAGTTGATGGGGTGGGATATAATCATACTCAACAGCATAACCTGGCCTTACAATTTCAGCTTCTTCTAAGCCCGGCACACTTCTAATAATATCTTCCTGAAAGTCTTCTGGCATACTTGTAGTCAATCCATTTAAGTATAATTCGTTAGTATCAGCACCTTCAGGTTCTACAAAAACTTGATGGCTCTTTTTATCTGGGAAGCGCATAACTTTACGGTCAATAGATGGACAGTACCTTGGCCCTTCCCCCTCTACAATCCCAGTTGATAATGGAGAATGTTCAATATTTTCCTTAATTACTTCTTTAGTTGCTTCATTAGTTCTAGTTAACCAGCAAGGAATCTGTTCTCTCTCAGCTCGGGATTCAAAAAAGGAGAACTGTAACTTATCCTCTGATCCTGGGTGCACTCTCATTTTAGAGAAATCAACTGTATCTTTATCAATCCGGGGAGGAGTTGCAGTCTGAAATCTTTCTAATTTAATTCCGGCTTCTTTTAGGCTATCTGATAACTTAACAGCCGCAAATTCTCCTTGTCTTCCTCCAGTATACTTAACATCACCAATTATCACTTTTCCATCAAGAGAAGTTCCTGTAGTTAAAACTACCTTCTGAGCATTGTAGCTGATTCCTGTAATTGTCTTAACTCCTGTAACAGACCCCTGATTAACAATTATATCTGTTACTACTGTTTGCTTTAAATCTAAGTTATCCTGTTCTTGTAACGTCTTAGTCATTTCAACTTGATACTTATGTTTATCAGCTTGGGCTCTTAGAGCATGAACTGCTGGCCCTTTAGAAGTATTTAGCAGTTGCATGTTAACATATGTCTTATCGATATTCTTACCCATTTGTCCACCTAAAGCATCTATTTCACGAACAATATTTCCTTTAGCAGGCCCCCCAATTGATGGATTACAGGGCATTAAAGCAACATGGTCAACATTTAAAGTTAATAATAAAGTACTACAACCCATTCTAGCGCCAGCTAAAGCTGCTTCACAGCCTGCATGGCCAGCACCAATAACTATAATATCATAATCTTTCATTCTAATCCTCCTTACAAAATTTTATCCTATTTTCCTAAACAAAAATCAGCAAAAATTTGGTCTATAATATCCTCTCCAAGAGTATCACCTGTAATTTCACCTACAGCTTCTAAAGCTTCACGGAGATCAATAGTAATAAAATCATTAGGTAATCCGCGTTCAAATGTCTCCTTTACATCCAATAAACTTTGCTTGGCCCGATCTAAAGCATTCTTGTGTCTCATATTCGTAATTAAAGTTTGACTTTGTGCTTCTACATCTCCACTAAAGACTAGATCAGAAATTACTTTTTCTAATTTATCAATACCCTGATTATCAATAGCCGCCGTTTTAACTAGTGGCTTATCAGATGCAATTTCTTTTATTTCATCTATGCTAACTTCAGCTTCTAAATCTAATTTATTGGCAATTATTACTGCTTGTTTATTCTTGATAGCTGCTATTAGATCATGGTCCTCTTTAGAAAGTTCACGACTCATATCCAATACTAGTAGGATTAAATCTGCTTTATCTAAAAATTTTTCTGATCTTTCTATTCCTATCTTTTCAACTTGATCCTTTGCTTCTCTAATACCTGCTGTATCAATTATTTTAATAGGGATTCCACCAATATTAATCACTTCTTCAATAACATCTCGCGTAGTACCTGGAACTTCAGTAACAATAGCTCTTTTTTCCCTTAATAATGCATTTAATAAACTCGACTTTCCTACATTAGGTCTTCCAATAATAGCAGTTTCAATCCCCTCTTTTAATATCTTACCTCGCTTGCTAGTCTCTAATAAGTTGTCCACTTTATTTAGTACTTGATTGATTCTATTATCTAACTCATTAGATTCAAAATCATCTATTTCATCCTCAGGAAAATCAATCGTTGCTTCTAAATGGGCCAACAAAGAGACTAAATCCTGTCGAATATCATTTACTTTCTTTGCTAGTCCACCCTCCAAATGATCAAGAGCAACCTCCATATTCGCTTCAGTTTTAGATCGAATTAAATCAATTACTGCTTCTGCTTGAGATAAATCCATCCTTCCATTCAAAAAAGCTCGTTTAGTAAATTCACCTGGCTCAGCTAATCTAGCTCCTTGCTGTAATACAACATCTAATATTTTCCTTAAAATAACAGTCCCTCCATGGCAGTCTATCTCTACTATATCCTCTGTAGTGTAAGTTTTAGGAGCTTTCATAACCAAAGTTATAACTTCATCAATTAACTGCTCCGTTTTAGGGTCAATAATATTGCCATAATGAGCTGTATAACTATCTACATCTGCTAAACTTTTATTCTGTATACTTTTAAAAATTTTATCTGCTATTTCTATTGCTTTTGGCCCACTAATTCTAACAATTCCAATTCCGCCTTCATTAACTGAAGTAGAAATAGCAGCAATTGTATCTGTTGGATACAAATAAGCCACCTCCCTTAACTAAAATACCCACTAACAAGTTTTTAATTACTTTTAATAAAATAGATATGTAAATTAAATAAGCCCAGTATTTTTAAATACTGGGCTGAAAATTAACTAGCATTAATCACTACTTTCCGATTAGGATCTTGTCCTTTACTTTGAGTAGCTACACCTGATACCTTCTGTAAAGATTTATGAATAATCTTTCTTTCATGTGGAGGCATAGGGTCTAAAGTAATCTGTCTACCTTCTTTTTTTGACTTTTTAGCTAATTTTAGTGCTAAATTTTTCAAGGTTTGCTTTCTTCTTTGTCTATAGCCCTCTGCATCCAATGCAACATGCAAATAATCTTTTTCCCCTTTATTAACTGCTAGATTAGTTAAATACTGTAATGAGTCTAATGTATTTCCACGATGACCAATAATAATTCCTAAGTCATCCCCAGAAATATTAAAAATAGCTTCATTATCACTAACCCTATTTTCAACTAATTCTACTTCAAATCCTAAATCCATCTCTTCTAATAATTCTTCTAAAAACACCAATGCTTTTTCAACCTTAGATTTTTGCTTTGTAACTTCTAATTTAGCTATTTGTCTACCAAAGATGCCTAAAAAACCATCTTTAGGCTCTTCTAAAACATCATAATTAACCTCATCTCGTTTAGCATCTAATTTTTCCAATCCTTCATCAAGGGCCTCTTCAATAGTCTCTCCTGTTACAATGACCCTCTGCATCTTAACTAGATTCCTCCTTTAACTCCATAGCAGTCGATTCTGTATATAAAAAGTATTGTTGAATAGTCATTATTAAATTAGAAGTAAACCAATACAATAAAACTCCTGAAGGTAAGCTATAACCAATAAAAACGATTAGCAAAGGCATAAATAAAAGCATTTTGTTATTTGCTGCATCATTACCAGATAATTTCTGGGTTAATAAACTTTGTCCTAGCATAGTTAAACCAGTTAAGACCACTAAAGGAAGATAAGGGTCACTTAAATCTGGCACCATAAGAAATGATTGTCCAGTTAATTCCTGCCACCCTCTTAACCCTCTAAACAAACCAAACAAAATTGGCATCTGTACTAACAAAGGTAAACATCCTGAAGCTGGATTCACCTGATGTTTTTGGTATAACTCCATTGTTTTTTGTTGAAATTCTTGTTTGTCATCGCCATATTTTTCTTTTAATTCTTCCATCTTAGGTTGTAATTCCTGCATCTTTTTCATAGAACGAGTCTGTTTAGCTACTAGTGGAAATAAAACAACTCTAACAGCTACAGTTAATGAGATAATAGCTAAACCATAGCTCCCTGTAAATCCATAAAACCAAATTAATAGACTTTGCATAAAATCTCCTAACCAGCCAAATATTCCAAGCGAAAACATTTCTAACAAAATAAAACCTCCTTAATCTACTGGGTCATAACCTCCTGGATGAAATGGATGACACTTTAATATTCGTTTAAGTGAGATCCAACTACCTTTAAACAATCCATACTTCTCTAAAGCATGAATTGAATAAGTTGAACAAGTAGGGCGAAACCGACAACTACTTCTAGGCTTTAGTGGAGAAATAAACTTTTGATATAATTTTACAAGCTTAATTAAACTTTTAGTAACTAATTTCATAAAATCACTCTTTCACTATCTTAGCTTTATGGCATAATTTATTAAAAGAATTTTCAATCTGATGATAAGAAGCATCTACAATTGGTTTTCTAGCAATTAAAACTATATCTGTTCCTGAGACTAATTGACTATTATTATGCCTATAAACCTCTCTAAATAAACGTTTTACTCTATTTCTAGTAACAGCTTTACCTATCTTTTTACTAACTGAATACCCGATCCTTCTTTGTGACTTATTATTAGCTAAAGAATATAACACTAATATACGATCAGCAACTGAATTACCATGGTTATAAACTCTTTTAAATTGATAAGTTTTTCTTAACTTACCATCTTCTTTCATGAGTGATCCTCCTTAAAACCGATTAGCCCTATAATAACTAACTTATACTCTA